>JAJTGH010000041.1 GCA_021299555.1 Comamonadaceae bacterium | reverse complement strand
CTCGGCCGCGAGCAGGGTCGCTATGGAGCGCGAGCCCCGGGGCTCGGTCTTGACGAGCTTGACCTCGGGATTGAGTACGGGCGGAAAGCGCTTGATGTAATCGTCACAAGCGCTTTGCGCCCAGTCAGGCAGCTTGAGCCCGACGGCGACGATCTGCAGTTTCATGCACCGCGTGTGCTCTTGGCTGCAACCTTCTTGCGGGCAGGCTTGGCAGCAGCTTTTTTGATCGGCGCGGCCACCCCAGAAGGTGCCGACGACGAGACAGCCCGCTTGACGGCAGGTCTGCTCTTGCCAGCGGATTTGGATGCGGGAGACTTTTTGGCAGCGGCCGGTGCTTTGGAAACAGGCGGCTTCCCGGCCACCGCCGCCTTGCCGGCAAGCGCCACTTTGCGGTCGGCGTCTTTGCCAGATGCAACATCGCCCGCCTTGGTGGAAGCCTTGCGCACCGCCTTTTTCGCAGCAATGGGCTCCTTGGTCGGCTCGGCTTTGCCGCCGACGCCCGCACGCGTTTTGGGCGCGGTGGCAGGCCGGTGGCGCACTGGCTTGTCGCCCCACAACTCTTCGAGGTGATAGTACTGCCGGATCGATGGCTGCATGATGTGGGCCACAGCGGCGCCGCAATCGACGATGATCCACTCGCCGTTGTCCTCACCCTCGGTCCGTGGCTTGTCAAAGCCGGCCTGGCGCACGGCATCTCGAACGCTGGCGGCCAGCGCCTTGGTCTGGCGATTGGAGGTTCCGGAGGCCACGATCACGCGCTCAAACAGCGAGGTGATGTGCTCGGTGTCAAACACCTGAATGTCCTGGGCTTTGACGTTTTCCAGGCCATTGACAATGGCTTTTTGAAGCAGAGTGACGTTGCGTTTGGCGGCAGAGGCTTGTTTGTCGGTCATGCAAAAAGACCGGCGCGATACCGGCAAGAGTGGAGGGATCCTTCAGCGCTGGACATAAAGGCGATGGTCGGAAATATAACGCGCCACGGGCTCAGGAACGAGGTTGGCCCATTGCTTGCCCATGCGCGGGTCGGAAATCTGCTGCCGAATGGCGGTGGCGCTCAAAGCCATGGCCGGTAGCCGCAGCACCTGCACCGGCAAGGCGTGGGCAAAAGACGGGGCGGCCTGATCGGGTCGCGCGGCCACGCAAAGTTGCACTTTCTGAGACAACTCCTGCCACCGGTGCCAGGTGCCAAAGGCAGCCCACTGATCGCCTCCCATGATCAAAAACAGCTGTGCTGAGGGCTGCTCAGCCAGAAGCGCCAGGACCGTATCAATGGTGTAGCTCGCGCCGTTGCGGTGCAACTCGCGCTCGTCAATCACCACGCCGGGCAGATCGGCAAAGGCCAGGCGGGCCATGGCCAATCGGTCGGACACCAGACTGAGCGTGCGACTCTTGTGCCACGCATTGCCGGTTGGGATGATGCGCAATTCGTCAAGCGCCAATTGCTCCAGCGCCACCCTGGCCAAGGCCACATGGGCCAGGTGCGGCGGATCAAAAGCACCGCCGAACAGCCCAATGCGTCGGCCCGTCTGGCTCAAACCCAGTCCCTGCCAATCAAGAAGTCGCGCAACAGCCGGCCCTCGGGCGAGTCGGGGGGGTCTTCACGCCGGTAGGACCAACTGCAGTTCAGCGGCATGGAGAGCAAAATGGACTCGGTGCGCCCGCCCGACTGCAGACCGAAGTGGGTGCCCCGGTCCCAGACAAGATTGAACTCCACATAGCGGCCACGACGGTAGAGCACAAATTCGCGTTCACGCTCGCCAAAGGGCATGCCCATACGGCGCTCGACGATGGTCCCGTAGGCCGGTAAAAAATGGTTGGCCACGGACTGCAGCATCTCGAAGCTGCGCTGCATGCCCAGTTCATTGAAGTCGTCAAAAAACACCCCTCCAATGCCCCGCGGTTCATTGCGGTGCTTGAGAAAGAAATACTCGTCGCACCATTTCTTGAAGCGCGGATATTTGTCGGCCCCAAACGGATCGAGCGCTTGCTTGCACTGGCTGTGAAAGTGCACTGCGTCCTCCTCGAAGGCGTAATAGGGCGTCAGGTCCATGCCGCCGCCAAACCAGGCCACGGGTTCGCCGGCGGCCGGCTTGGCCATGATCATGCGGACATTCATGTGTACCGTGGGCACATAGGGGTTGCGCGGGTGAAAGACCAGAGACACACCCATGGCCTCGAAAGGAGCGCCGGACAACTCGGGTCGGTGCTGCGTGGCCGATGGCGGCAGCTTGGGGCCTTGCACGTGCGAAAACCCGCAGCCAGCGCGCTCGAACACAGAGCCGTCTTCCAGGATCATGGTCAGTCCGTCGCCCTGGAGCATTTCGCCAGGCTCCTTGCGCCAGGCGTCGCTCACAGGCTGCGAGCCATCGAGACGCACCACCTCGGCCATGATGCGCTGCTGCAAGTCCATGAAAAACGCACGCCCTGTACTCACATCCAATGTACTCATGACCCCTCCTTGCTGCCTGCCAACCGGATCGGTGCGGCCTGATCGGCGCGAAAACCCCTGCTGCCCTCAAACATACTGGCAATACGTTGCATGTCTTCATCGACCTGCCCGCCTAGGGTCAGCACGTCGACCAAGCGGACCTGCTTGCGACCGTAATCGAGACCGCCAGCATCAGGGGCACACCGGCAGCCAGGGTCACCCGATAGAACCCGCTGCGCCAGGCCGGGCGCCAGCTCCGAGTGCCCTCGGGCGTGAGCGCCAGCCAGAAGTATTCACCGGCGCGCTGCTTGGACGCAAACATCTCGCAAGGTGTGCTTGCCCAAAAACTTGACCTCAAGCCCCATGGCCCACTTGGCCAGCAAGCCCACCGGGAAGTCCCAGTTGGAGGTGTGCGGATACACCACGATCACCCCTTGCAGGGCCGGCAAACCATTGAAATGAACCTGCCAGCCCAGCAGCCGAAGCAGACCCCGGGCCAAGGCGCTGCCATGAAACTGAACCGAAGATTGCTGGGGCAATGCCATGGAGGAGAGGTGCCTGGGACCGTGCTGCGCTATGGCTTTACGACTTGACGGCCCGGTGGCCGATGTCGCGGCGCCACTGCGCGCCGTCAAACCGAATGCGTTCGAGTTCGGCATAGGCAATTTGCTGGGCCTGACGCACCGTGTCGCCCAAGGCCGTGACACACAGCACCCGCCCGCCCGACGTCACCGTCTGATCGTCCTGAGCGCTGGTTCCCGCATGAAAGACCACGCACTGCCCCTCGTCTCTGGGCTTGGGCAAACCGCTGATGACATCGCCCCTGCGCGGATGCAGCGGGTAGCCGTGCGCTGCCATGACCACACCGAGCGCGGGACGGCGGTCCCATTCGAGTTCCACCTGGTCCAAAGCGCCCGAGGTGGCCGCCATCATCACATCCACCAGATCCGATTTGAGCCGCATCATGATGGGCTGCGTTTCGGGGTCGCCCATGCGGCAATTGAATTCCAGGGTTTTGGGCTGACCTTGCGCGTCGATCATCAGGCCGGCGTACAAAAATCCGGTGAAAGGAATACCGTCCTTTTCCATGCCACGGATGGTGGGCAAAATGATTTCACGCATCGCACGGGCATGCACCTGCGGCGTGACCACTGGCGCCGGCGAATAGGCCCCCATGCCGCCGGTGTTGGGGCCCTGGTCGCCGTCGAGCAGTCGCTTGTGGTCCTGGCTGGTGGCCAGTGGCACCACGTGGGTGCCATCGCACATGACGATGAAGCTTGCCTCCTCGCCTTGCAAGAACTGCTCGATCACCACCCGGGCCCCGCCCGCGTTGTGCGACACGCCCAGGGTGTTGTCCACGAGCATGAAATCGACCGCCTCATGCGCTTGCTGCAAGGTCATGGCTACAACCACCCCCTTGCCCGCCGCCAGGCCATCGGCCTTGACGACGATCGGCGCACCCATGCGGTCGATGTAGGCGTGGGCCTGTGCCGGATCAGAAAACGTGTCGTATTCGGCCGTGGGGATGCCGTGGCGCTTCATGAAGGCCTTGGAAAAAGCCTTGGAGCTTTCAAGCTGCGCCGCTGCGCGGGTCGGACCAAAGACACGCAAACCATGGGCCCGAAATTCGTCAACAATGCCAGCGGCCAAAGGCTGCTCGGGCCCCACCACGGTCAGCCCGATCTGCTGCTCCTGCGCCCAGGCCCGCAAGGCCTGGGTATCCGTGATGGGAATGTTGCACAAACGCTCGTCTCGAGCAGTGCCACCATTGCCCGGTGCCACATAAACCGATTGCACTTTGGGCGACTGGGCCAACTTCCAGGCCAGAGCATGCTCGCGGCCGCCCCCTCCCACTACCTTCGATGCTGCTGTCTGCGCGCATCGTGACCTCGGCCAATTCGGGCCACAAGCTGGCAAGCTCCAGGGCCTTTTTCACCCCTTCAAAGTCGGCCGCCGGACACAGCACCTCGATGGCGCCCTCCTCGTCGGCAATCACGTCTTCAGCGCCAGCCTCCAAGGCCACCTCCATGATGCGGTCTTCGCTGGCGCCAGGCGCGAAGATGAACTGCCCACAGTGCTTGAACTGGAAGGCCACAGAACCTTCGGTGCCCATGTTGCCACCATACTTGGAAAAAGCGTGACGCACCTCGGCCACCGTGCGCACACGGTTATCGGTCATGCAGTCGACCATGACGGCTGCGCCACCGATGCCATAGCCTTCGTAACGGATTTCCTCGTAGTTCACGCCCTCAAGATTGCCAGTGGCCTTGTCCACGTTGCGCTTGATGTTGTCGGCCGGCATGTTGGCCGCCTTGGCCTTGTCTATGGCCAGACGCAAACGCGGGTTCATATTGATATCACCACCGCCTGAGCGGGCCGCGACGATGATTTCACGGGTGATCCGAGTCCAGATCTTGCCCCGTTTTTCGTCCTGACGACCCTTGCGATGCTGAATGTTCGCCCATTTACTGTGTCCAGCCACTGATAAACCTCTTGGTTTTGGATTAATCTCTATGCGCATTTTACGTTTCGCACCAAACGCCCATCCCCGGAGCCCCGCCATGGCCGAGCCTATGCTGATTGCCAAGAACAAACTCGCCGACTGCCACCTGCTGCCCGAATTGGCCAACCGCCACGGACTGATCACCGGCGCCACGGGCACCGGCAAGACTGTGACCCTGCAAAACCTGGCCGAACAGTTCTCCCGGCTGGGGGTGGCCGTTTTCATGGCCGACGTCAAGGGCGACCTCACCGGCATCAGCCAAAAAGGCCAGCCCTCTGAAAAGCTCAAGGCCGTACTGAGCGAGCGGGGGCTGCCCCTGCCTCAGCCACAGGCCTGCCCAACCCAGTTGTGGGACGTTTTTGGCGAGCAGGGCCACCCGGTCCGAGCCACCATCTCGGACATGGGCCCGCTGTTGCTCGGGCGCATGCTGGGGCTCAACGAAACGCAGGCCGGCGTTCTGAACTTGGTGTTCAAGATCGCCGACGACCAGGGCCTGCTGCTGCTCGACCTCAAGGACCTGCGGGCGATGCTGCAGCATGTGGGCGACAACGCCAAGGACTACACCACCCGTTACGGCAACATCAGTGCGGCCAGCGTGGGAGCGATCGCCCGTGGCTTGCTGCAGCTCGAGAGCCAGGGCGGCACTCAGTTCTTCGGTGAGCCCATGCTCAACATCGACGACTTCATGCAGACCGACGGCCAGGGCCATGGCATGGTCAATGTGCTGGCGGCCGACAAGCTGCTCAATTCACCCAGGCTCTATGCCACCTTCCTGCTCTGGATGCTCTCAGAAGTGTTCGAGCGCCTGCCCGAGGTGGGCGACCTTGAAAAGCCCAAGCTGGTGTTCTTCTTTGACGAGGCCCATCTGCTGTTCAACGAAGCGCCCAAGGTGCTGGTCGAGCGCATCGAATTGGTCGTGCGCTTGGTGCGATCGAAGGGCGTGGGCGTGTACTTCGTCACACAAAACCCGCTGGACATTCCGGACAGCGTGCTGGCACAGCTGGGCAACAGGGTGCAGCACGCACTGCGGGCCTTTACGCCGCGCGATCAGAAGGCGGTCAAGGCCACCGCCCAGACCATGCGCGCCAATCCTGGCCTCGATATCGAACAGGCCATCGGTGAACTTGGTGTGGGTGAGGCGCTTGTCAGCCTGCTCGATGCCAAGGGTCGCCCCAGCCCGACCGAGCGCGCCTACGTGATGCCGCCGGCCAGCCAGCTGGGCCCGATCTCGGCCGAGCAGCGCAAGGAACTGCTGAGCAGCTCACTGGTGGCCGGCACCTACGAGCAAACAATTGACCGCGAATCGGCCCATGAAAAGCTCTCCGCTGCAGCCCCGAGCGGGAGCAAAAGCGGGCCAGCAACGCAGGCAGGACCGGCAGAGGGTCAGGCCTCTGGCGGGTCTGCGGCTGGCACGGTCATGGGCAGCCTGAGCGATGTGCTGTTTGGCTCGACCGGCCCCCGGGGCGGCCGGCACGATGGCGTAGCCCAGACCCTCATCAGGTCGGCCGTACGCACCATCGGCAGCTCGGTGGGTCGAGAGATTGTTCGTGGGGTGCTCGGCGGACTGCTCGGAGGGCGGCGGCGCTAAGATGCATGTTCAGGCGCTGGGCCGCGCTCGCCTGTTCGCCCCGTCCGTCGCTCATTTCCAGCACCCGCAGCTTGCCGTCATGCCCGCGTTTCTGACTGCCGCCCTCTATCAATTTGTCAACCTGCCCGACCACGCAGAGCTGCGCGATCGGCTGCATGCCTACTGCCAGGCCAGACAAATCAAGGGCACATTGCTCCTGGCCCAGGAGGGCATTAACGGCACCATCGCTGGGCCCGAGTCGGGGGTTCGCGAACTGCTGGCCCACTTGCGCTCGGACCCACGCCTGGCGCAGCTTGAGCACAAGGAATCGTGGAGCGAGCACGAGCCGTTTTACCGGCTCAAGGTCAAGCTCAAGAAGGAGATCGTCACCCTGGGCGTCAATGGCATCGACCCCAACCGCATGGCCGGCCGTTACGTCAAGGCCGAAGCCTGGAACGAACTGATTGGTCAAGAGGACGTGGTGCTGATTGACACCCGCAACGACTACGAATGTGCAGTGGGCACCTTCGCCGGTGCGATCAACCCGCAAACCAAAAGCTTTTCGCAGCTGCCGCAGTGGGTCGAGCAGCAGATGCAGCCGGGCGGCTTGCTGGCGGACAAAGAGGGCAAAAAGCCTCGGGTGGCCATGTTTTGCACCGGCGGCATACGGTGCGAAAAGTCCACCGCCTTCATGCGGACCAAGGGTTTTGAGGAGGTCTACCACCTGCAAGGCGGCATCCTCAAGTACCTGGAAACCGTGCCGGCTGAGCAAAGCGCCTGGCAAGGCGAATGCTTTGTGTTCGACGAACGCGTTTCAGTCGGTCATGACCTTGCGCCAGGCCACTTC
Organism: Comamonadaceae bacterium; assembly: GCA_021299555.1. Taxonomy (GTDB): domain Bacteria; phylum Pseudomonadota; class Gammaproteobacteria; order Burkholderiales; family Burkholderiaceae_C; genus Polaromonas. The sequence continues at coordinate 10,287 of JAJTGH010000041.1, read as the reverse complement.
CAGCTGTGCCGCTCCTGCCGCCACCCGCTGAGCGCGCAAGACAAGACCTCGCCGCTGTATGAAGCCGGCGTCAGCTGCCCGCGCTGCCACGACAGGCTCAGTGCCGAGCAAAAGCGCAGCTTTGCCGAGCGCCAGCGTCAGATCGCGCTGGCCCGGGCCCGAGGTGAGCGGCACATTGGCGTTGCGCGCGGCCGCGTGTCGTCCAAGCAATCGGCGGAGCCGCAAACTCCATCGGCCGAAACTTGAGCAAAGCACCGCCCGGGTAATTCCTAGCAACGCAAAGGCCGGTATGTCTCTACATTGTGAGGTAGTGCACCCTGCGCGAATCAGAGAATGCGCCTCTTTCAGACGCATGCCCCGTGAGGATAAATTTTGACCCGTATCGGCCTGATCCATGCCACTCCGTTGGCGGTGGCACCGATTGCATCGTCCTTCGGCCAGCATTGGCCGCAGGCGCAACTGCAGAACATTCTGGATGACAGCCTGTCGATTGACCGCGCGCGCGACGGACAATTGACGCAGGCGATGCGACAGCGCTTTGCCGACCTGTCGCACTACGCGCTGGGTTGCGGCTGCCAGGCGCTGCTGTTCACCTGCTCGGCCTTTGGCCCGGCCATCGAGGCGGTTGCACAAGCGAGCGGCGTGCCGACCTTCAAACCCAATCAGGCCATGTTTGATCTGGCCCTGGCCCAGGCGCCATGCGGCACCGTGTTGCGCTTGGGGCTGCTGGCCACCTTCGAGCCCTCAATTGCCTCCATGGTTGATGAACTTGAAGCCACGGCACGCGGCCGCGGCATTGCCTTGCAGGTGCAGACCGCCCATGTGCCCGAGGCCATGGACGACCTGCAGCGCGGCCAGGCCGAGTTGCATCACCAAAAAATCGCCGCGGCCATGGCCGGCCTGCAAGGCTGCGACGCGGTGATGCTCGCGCAGTTCTCCATGGCCGCCGCCCAGCCCCTGGCCCAGCAATGCAGCGCGGTGCCCGTCTTATCCAGCCCGGATTGCGCCGTCACCGAACTGCGCCGAAAGATGATTCATGACTGACCTGAGCGTCTCCCACACCCAAATTGCGGCCTTCATCACCGCCACCATGAAGGCCGTGGGCCTGCCCGAGGACGACGCCCGCACTGTGGGCGACCTGATGGCCGAAGCCGACCTGCAAGGCTCTGACGGCCATGGGGTCATACGGGTGCCGGTCTACATCCGGCGCATACTGGGCGGAGCGGTCAACGTCAAGCCTCAAATCAAGGTGGTGGAAGAAAGAGCGGCCACCGCCTTGATCGACGGTGACAACGGCATGGGGCACTTGGTGATGAAGCGGGCCGCAGAGCTGGCCATTGAAAAGGCACGCCGCTGCGGCGTGGCCTGGGTCGGCAGCCGCTACAGCAACCACGCCGGGCCGGCCTCGCTGTATGCCCGCATGCCCTTGGCGCACGACATGGTCAGCCTTTACTTTGCAGTGGGCAATGCCAACCACCTGCCACCCTGGGGTGGTCTGGACATGCTCCTGTCGACCAATCCGATCGCAGTGGCCATGCCCACCGAGAAAGAGGCGCCCGTGGTGCTGGACATGGCCACCACGGTGGCTGCCTACGGCAAGGTCAAGTCCAAAGCCATGCTTGGGCAGATGATGCCCGAGGGCTGGATGATAGACCGCCAGGGCCAGCCCCTGCTCGACCCCAACCGCCGGGAGGAAGGCTTCTTGCTGCCAATCGGCGGCTACAAGGGCTATGGCCTGTCCATGGTCTTTGGCCTGCTCGCGGGCACCCTCAATGGGGCTGCCATGGGCACCGAGGTGGTCGACTTCAACAACGACGACACCAGCGTGACCAACACCGGTCAGGCGATCTGCGTGATCGATCCGGCCGCGTTTGGCGATGTCGGGGCCTTCAAACGCCGGGTGGACAAGCTGGTGCAAGAAATCCATGCCAGCGAGCGCATGCCCGGCCACGAGCGCATCTGGGTGCCCGGCGAGCAAAGCCACCTCAAGCGCGAAAAACATCTGCACCATGGCATCAGCGTACCGGCCTCGCTGGTTCGTGAACTCGATGCCGTGGCCGCTCAGTTGGGAGTTCCCAACCTGGCCAATACCACCCACTAAACAAGGAGACGCACATGCAACGACGCCACCTGATTCAATCGGCCCTGGGTTCTACAGCCGGGTTGCTCGCGGGCAATGCCTGGTCGCAAGCGGCCTACCCGAACAAGCCGATCAAGATGATCATCCCCCTGGCCGCCGGCAGCGCGGTCGACAACGCCGCACGCATCGTCTCGCAAAAAATGGCAGCCAATCTCGGTGTGGGCATCGCCATTGAGAACCAGACCGGCGCGGCCGGGCTGATCGGCGCGGAGCGGGTGGCCAAGTCCGCACCCGACGGCTACACAGTCGGCGGCTTCAACGACAGCATCATGACCATGCTGCCAAGCTTTCACAGCAAAATGCCCTGGGACATCCTCAAGGACTTTGAGCCGGTGTCCCTGGTGGCGACGATCGAATGGGCTCTGGTGGTGGCGGCCGATTCGCCCATCAAAACAGCGGCCGAACTGATCGAAGCTGCGCGCAAAGCGCCAGGCAAGATCAACTACGGCTCGGGCGGCAATGGCAGCCCGCAGCACATCGCCATGGCGCTGTTTGCCATGCAGGCGGGCGTGCAAATGACACACGTGCCCTACAAAGGCGCCACGCAGGCAGCGGTGGGTACGGCCGCCGGCGAGGTGCAAACCTGCTTGCAGGGCATTGCCACGGTCAGTTCACTGGTCAAGGCCGGCAAGCTGCGCATCCTGGGCATTCCCGCGCCCAAACGGCTGGCTCAATTTGCAGACCTGCCCACAATCTCCGAATCCGGCCTGCCCGGCTATGAAATGAATTCCTGGTTCGCCATCATGGCCCCGGCAGGCACACCCAAGGCCGTGGTCGACAAATACCAAGTCGAAGTCGCGCGGGCCCTGGCCGACCCCGGAGTGCGCGAGCAGTTCATCGCGCAGGGGCTCACGCCAGTGGGCAACACGCCGTCCGAGTTGGCGGTCATGCTGCGCGCCCAACTGGCACGCTACAGCAAGGTGATCCGGGAAGCCGGCATCACAGCCAGTTAAGGCGCTGGCCGCCACCCCGGGCCATGGGGTCAGCCGGTGGTGGCCTCTTCCGACTCCGGCTTGGCCTTGCCCTCTTTCTTGGGCAAAGGCTGGATGTCGAGCGTGACCTCGCCGGTTTCAACACCTTTGTCGTCGGTCGACAGCTTGATGTCGACCGTCAGCCGGCCACCATCGACCAGCTTGCCAAAGAGAAGCTCGTCGGCCAGGGCGCGGCGGATGGTGTCCTGGATCAGACGCTGCATCGGTCGCGCGCCCATGAGCGGATCGAAGCCTTTCTTGGCCAGGTACTTGCGCAGCGCGTCGGTGAATGTGACCTCGACTTTTTTCTCAGCCAGCTGGGTTTCGAGTTGCAACAGGAACTTGTCGACCACCCGCAAGATGACCGCCTCATCGAGGGCTTTGAAGCTGACGATGGCATCGAGCCGATTGCGGAACTCGGGCGTGAACAGGCGCTTGATGTCGATCATCTCGTCGCCGGCCTCGCGCGGGTTGGTAAAGCCTATGGTGGCTTTGTTCATGGTCTCGGCACCCGCGTTGGTGGTCATGATGATGATCACATTTCGAAAGTCTGCCTTGCGTCCGTTGTTATCGGTCAGCGTGCCGTGGTCCATGACCTGCAGCAAGACGTTGAAGATGTCCGGGTGAGCCTTCTCGATCTCATCGAGCAGCAGCACAGCGTGAGGCTTCTTGCTGATCGCTTCAGTCAGAAGACCGCCCTGGTCAAATCCCACATAGCCCGGAGGCGCACCAATCAGGCGGCTGACCGCATGGCGCTCCATGTACTCAGACATGTCAAAGCGGATCAGGTCGATTCCCATGATGTAGGCCAACTGCCGCGCCGCCTCGGTCTTACCCACCCCGGTGGGCCCTGAGAACAAGAAAGAGCCAATGGGCTTGTCGACCTTGCCCAGACCGGAGCGGGCCATCTTGACCGCAGCGGCAAGTACGTCGAGCGCCTTGTCCTGGCCAAAAACCACGCTCTTGAGATCGCGCTCGAGCGTCTTGAGCTTGCTGCGGTCGTCGTTGGACACATTGGCCGGCGGAATGCGGGCAATCTTGGCCACTATGTCTTCCACCTCCGTTTTGGTGATGGTCTTCTTGCGCTTGGACGGCGGCAAGATACGCTGCGCTGCGCCGGCCTCGTCAATCACGTCAATGGCCTTGTCGGGCAGATGGCGATCATTGATGTACTTGGCGCTGAGCTCGGCGGCCGCCTGCAAGGCAGCGACCGCGTACTTGACGCTGTGGTGCTCCTCAAAGCGAGATTTGAGTCCCTTGAGAATTTCGACCGTCTCAGCCACGCTGGGCTCGACCACATCGACCTTCTGAAAGCGCCGCGAAAGAGCCGCGTCCTTTTCGAAAATGCCGCGGTACTCGGTGAAGGTGGTCGCACCGATGCACTTGAGTTGGCCGCTCGACAGCGCGGGCTTGAGCAGGTTGGATGCATCGAGCGTGCCGCCCGAAGCCGCGCCGGCCCCGATCAGGGTGTGGATTTCGTCAATGAACAAAATCGCATTGGGCTTGTCCTTGAGCGACTTGAGCACGCCCTTGAGCCGCTGCTCAAAGTCGCCCCGGTACTTGGTGCCTGCGAGCAATGCGCCCATGTCGAGCGAGTAGACCTGCGCCTCGGCCAGGATCTCGGGCACATCTTTTTGCGTGATGCGCCAGGCAAGGCCCTCGGCAATGGCCGTCTTGCCCACGCCGGCCTCGCCCACAAGCAGCGGATTGTTCTTGCGACGGCGGCACAAAATCTGGATCACCCGCTCAACCTCGTACTCTCGCCCGATCAGCGGGTCGATCTTGCCCGCGTTGGCCTGTACGTTGAGGTTCTGGGTGTATTGCTCCAGCGGGGAAGCCTTCTCGTTTTTCTCGGCCGCCTCTTCGTTTTCAGCTGCGCTCTCACCGGGCTTTTGTGGCTCGGGCGGGTCGCTTTTCTTGATGCCGTGGGCAATAAAGTTGACCACGTCCAGACGCGTGACCCCCTGCTGGTGCAGGTAATACACCGCGTGGGAGTCTTTTTCGCCAAAAATGGCCACCAGCACATTGGCGCCGGTGACTTCCTTCTTGCCATTGCCGGTGGACTGCACGTGCATGATGGCGCGCTGGATGACGCGCTGAAAACCCAGGGTGGGCTGTGTATCCACGTCGTCGGTGCCCGCCACCTGGGGAGTGTTGTCCTTGATGAAGTTGGACAGTGACTTGCGCAAGTCCTCGACATTGGCCGAACAGGCCCGCAGCACCTCCGCGGCGCTGGGGTTGTCGAGCAGGGCCAGCAACAGGTGCTCGACCGTGATGAACTCGTGGCGTTGTTGGCGCGCCTCGACGAACGCCATGTGCAAGCTCACTTCTAATTCCTGGGCAATCATGATGCTTCCTTTCGGCTTGCTGAGTCTGAATGTCTAACTGATGGGCAGATGGGGGCGTTTCTCACAATTCAAGCGGTTCACTGACGCATTGCAGCGGATGTCCGTGCTTGCGGGCCGCTTCGGTCACCTGATCGACCTTGGTGGCTGCCACATCCTTGGAAAACACACCGCAAACGCCCTTGCCGTCCAGATGGATCTTGAGCATGATCTGCGTTGCGGTTTCCCGGTCTTTGTTGAAAAACTCCTGAATCACCACCACCACGAACTCCATGGGGGTGTAGTCATCGTTGAGCAAAACCACCTGATACATCTGTGGCGGCTTGACCCGCTCCGGCCTGCGCTCGAGCACCACCGAGTCACCACCAGCCGGTGCTCCAGGGCTGAGGTCAGGCATGCGCGGTGGCGTGGGAACTTGCGGTAATTTCGTCGCCATGCGGCCCATTCTAGCGATCGGAAAAGCCCTTGGTGAGCTTGGCCCGTCGGGAAAAAACAAAAACCGCCCCAGGCACCAAGGCCGGGGGCGGTTCAGGGCAAAGGCCGGGGCGCGGAGCAGGGCCACACCCTGCGCGCCACACACGCTTACATGTGGTCGATCATGACCTGGCCGAAGCCCGAGCAGCTGACCTGGGTGGCACCGTCCATCAGTCGGGCGAAGTCGTAGGTGACCTTTTTGGAGGCAATCGACTTTTCCATGGAGCTGATGATCAGATCGGCCGCCTCCCTCCAGCCCATGTGGCGCAGCATCATCTCGGCCGATAGGATTTCCGAGCCCGGGTTGACGTAATCCTTGCCCGCATACTTGGGCGCCGTGCCGTGCGTGGCCTCGAACATGGCCACGGTGTCGCTCAAATTGGCGCCAGGGGCAATGCCGATACCGCCCACCTGAGCGGCCAGCGCGTCCGAGACGTAGTCGCCATTGAGGTTGAGCGTGGCAATCACGCTGTACTCGGCCGGGCGCAGCAAAATCTGCTGCAAAAACGCATCGGCAATGCTGTCCTTGACCACGATGTCCTTGCCCGTTTTCGGATTCTTGAACTTGCACCATGGGCCGCCGTCGATCAGCTGGGCGCCGAACTCACGCTGGGCCAGCCCGTAGCCCCAATCACGGAAGCCGCCTTCTGTGAATTTCATGATGTTGCCCTTGTGAACCAGGGTCACACTGGGCTTGTCGTTGTCAATGGCGTACTGGATGGCTTTGCGAACAAGTCGCTCAGTGCCCTCGCGCGAGACCGGCTTGATGCCTATCCCCGATGTTCCCGGGAAACGTATCTTCTTGACGCCCATCTCGTCTTGCAGGAACTTGATGACCTTTTTGGCCTTGTCGCTCTCGGCCTCGAACTCGATGCCAGCGTAAATGTCTTCCGAGTTTTCACGGAAGATCACCATATTGGTCTTTTCGGGCTCTTTGAGCGGCGAAGGAACACCCGCAAAATACTGAATCGGGCGCAGGCAAACGTACAGGTCGAGCTCCTGACGCAGCGCCACGTTCAGGGAACGGATACCGCCGCCAACCGGGGTGGTCAAGGGGCCCTTGATGGACACCACATAGTCACGCACCGCGTGCAAGGTTTCCTCTGGCAGCCAGACGTCCGGTCCGTAAACCTGGGTCGACTTCTCGCCAGCATAAACCTCCATCCAGTGGATCTTGCGCTTGCCGCCGTAGGCCTTGGCCACCGCCGCATCCACCACCTTGAGCATCACCGGGGTGATGTCCAAACCAGTGCCGTCGCCTTCAATATAGGGGATGACCGGCTGGTCTGGAACGTTCAAGGAATTATCGGGGTTGACGGTGATTTTGTGACCTTGGGCGGGCACCTTGATGTGCTGATACATGAGAGAAAGTCTCCGTTGGAGTGGATGGAGTCGTCGCGGCGACTGCCCGTCGCCCTGCGCAAAGGCCGCGAAATTCTAACCCTTAAAAAGAGTCGGGATTTGCAGCAATGCCTGTCAACCGCCCGAAGAACTTGGGCGTTAAGCAGGTGTCAGCCGGAAATTCCTCCGGCGGACGTTTCCAAACAACGTTCATCAGAAGGACATCCAAATGAGCAAAGTTCTCGCCGCCCTGATCACTGGCCTGTTCGCAGCCGCTTCTTTCGCCCAAGCACCTGCTGCTGCTCCCGCAGCCGCCGCTGCTCCTGCCAAGGCCGAAGCCAAAGCCGAAAAGAAAGAAGAGAAAAAGGCTGAGAAGAAAGCCGAAAAGAAAGCCGAGAAAAAGGCTGAGAAGAAAGAAGAAGCCAAGAAGTAATTCCTGGCCACTCGCAAAAAAGCCCGCCACCGGCGGGCTTTTTTGTCCCATCCATCGTGACGGTCGAACGTGACGCACGTTCATAAAAGGCTGTTGGACACAGGCGACATGTCCAGCCCTACACTCTGGGGTCATGACAGCATCGAAAACCCTCCTGCGCAAGGCCCAAACGCCGGCCCTGATGCTTTTCGCGTGGTTCGCCGCCTGCGCCCACGCCCAAACCCCGCAAACCGATCTGCCCCGACTCGTCTTGACCGCCGGCATACACCGCATCGAGGCGCAAGTGGCCGCCGACCCCATGCAGCGGCAAATCGGCCTGATGTGGCGCAAGGACATGCCCCCAAACGAGGGCATGCTGTTTGTCTTTGAGCAACCGAGCGTGCAGTGCTTCTGGATGAAAAACACCCTGCTGCGCTTGACCGCTGCCTTCGTGGCCGACGACGGCACCATCGTCAATCTGGCCGACATGAAGCCACAAACCACCGATTCGCACTGCTCGAGCAAGCCGGTGCGCTTCGTGCTGGAAATGAACCAGGGCTGGTTTGCAAAAAAGGGGCAATTGGCCGGTTCCCGCCTGAGCGGCCTGCCAGGGGTCAAGCCCTGAGCATCAGATCCGATCCAGGCGCTATTGAACACAAAAGCACACAAAAAAGCCGACCCGAGGGTCGGCTTTTCACTGGGCGGCCTGAAGCGATCAGGCCAGGCTCTCAGGCAAAGTTTTTCTCGGCAAAAGACCAGTTCACCAGCTTGTCCAGGAAAGTCTCGACGAACTTGGGGCGCAAATTGCGGTAGTCGATGTAATAGGCATGCTCCCAGACGTCGACCGTGAGCAAAGCCTTGTCAGCCGTGGTCAGCGGTGTGCCGGCCGCGCCCATGTTGACGATGTCGACCGAGCCGTCTGCTTTTTTGACCAACCAGGTCCAGCCCGAACCAAAGTTGCCCACGGCGCTCTTGACGAAGGCCTCCTTGAATGCGGCGTAGCTGCCCCACTTGGCGTTGATGGCCGCAGCCAGGGCACCGGAGGGCTCACCGCCCCCATTGGGCTTCATGCAGTTCCAGAAAAAAGTGTGGTTCCAAATCTGCGCCGAATTGTTGTAGATCCCGCCGCTGGATTTTTTGATGATGGACTCCAGGTCCATGCTTTCGAATTCGGTGCCCTTTTGCAAATTGTTCAGATTCACCACATACGCGTTGTGATGCTTGCCGTGGTGGAACTCCAGCGTTTCTTTGCTGTAGTGCGGTGCCAAGGCGTCGATGGCATACGGCAGGGTGGGCAGGGTGTGTTCCATGAAGATCCTCTGTTGAAAGTGGGGGTCTGAAAAAGCGCGTGAGCGGCGATTGTAGGAAGGTTGGCGCGGGTGTGTGGTCAGACGGGTTCTGCTGCAGACATCGGCGCAGACACCCGCCGCGGCATCAAGGCCGTGCCAGCGGGTCTGCCTTATCGGGCATGACCTGCAAAGCCAGCTCACCATCGGCCAAGCTGGCCGTGAGCCTTTGGCCGGCTCTGGCCTGGGCAGCGCGGGTCAGGGGCTGGCCCTGCGCGTCGGCCAGCCAGGCATAGCCGCGCTGGAGCACCAGGCGAGGATCGAGCAAACCCAACCGTGTCTCGCACTGTTCAAGCCGTGACGAGTGACGGGCCAGGCAGGCGGCCAGTTGCTGCGGCAGCAGCCGGGACCGCTCATCGAGCCGATTGTGTTCGAGCTGCACACGCAAGGCCGCAGCATGGCTCAGGCGCTGCTCAAGCAGGCTCAAGGCAGACTGGGCCCGTGTCACGCCGTGCGAGGGCTGGCCCAAACGCGCAGCCACCCGGTCGAGGCCCTGTGCAAACCGCCCGAGCGCACGCTCCTGCGAGCGCTGCATGCGCTGCTGCAAAGTCTGCAGCAACTCGAGCCACGCCGCCTGCGGCCGTGCGGCCAGTTCCGCGGCAGCCGTGGGGGTGGCGGCGCGCACATCGGCGCAAAAATCGGCGATGGTGAAATCCGTTTCGTGCCCCACGCCGCACACCAGCGGCATGGGCGATCGCACAATGAGTCGGGCCAGGGCCTCGTCGTTGAAAGACCACAAGTCTTCCATCGCACCGCCCCCGCGCACCAGCAAAAGCACGTCAACCTCGCTGCGCGCATAGGCCAGCCGCAGAGCCGACTGCAACTCGGCCGCCGACTGCGCGCCCTGCACGCTCGCCGGATACACCACCACCGGCAGGTGCGGCGAGCGCCGGCGCAGCGCCGTCAGCACGTCGTGCAGCGCCGCCGCGCCCAGGGACGTCACCACCCCGACCGCCCGAGGCATGATCGGCAACTCGCGCTTGCGGCCGGGTTCAAACAAGCCCTCAGCCTCCAAACGCGCCTTGAGTTCCAGAAATCGCTCAAAAAGATTGCCCTGGCCGGCCCGGCGCAAAGATTCGACCACCAGTTGCAGCTCGCCGCGCGGTTCGTACACGCTCAGGCGGCCGCGCACCTGCACCAACTGGCCATCGCGCGGGACAAAATCGAGCAAGGAAGCCGCACGCCGAAACAAGGCGCAGCGAATTTGGCTTTGCTCGTCCTTGAGCGTGAAATAGATGTGCCCGCTGGCCGCACGGCT
>JAJTGH010000040.1 GCA_021299555.1 Comamonadaceae bacterium | reverse complement strand
GTTCCAGATGAACGCAAGCACCGGGTGGACCATCCAAAACAGATGATGCAGCGCCACCGCCAACACAGAAGGCACAGCCACAGCCACAGCCCAAGTCAGCCACCCATGGGGAGCGCGGCCGGCATCGAAATTGCGGCTGGCGAACCGCACCCAGATGCGCGGGCCGGCATGCAAGACATTGCCAGGCGCGACAGGCCGGGCCTGCTCCATGATCAAAGCCAGCAATACTGCAAGAAAGCTCATACCAGCGATGATATCGCCCGCTCCAAGCGTCTGTTCAACTGACCAAAAAGCGGTAGAGGTTACGCAGCATCCCAGCCGTAGCGCCCCAGATATAACGCTCTCGGTTGTCCGGGCCGGTCCAGGGCATGGAAAGCCACTGGCGAGCAGCCCCTTCGAACATGGCCCGGTGGTGCCGATGATGGGCAGGATTCATCAGGTAGGGCATGGGCACTTCAAACACATCGGCCACTTCAGCCGGGTTGGGCTGGAGTTCAAAACCCGGTTGCACCAAAGCCACCACCGGCGTGATGATGAAAGCCGAACCGGTGACATAGATGGGCAGGGTTCCCAGCACCTCAACGAATTGAGGAGACAGTCCCACCTCCTCCTGGGCCTCTCTCAAGGCGGTATGCACCAAGTCGGTATCCGATTCGTCCACCCGCCCACCTGGAAATGCAATTTGCCCGGAGTGGTTGGCCAGATGCTGTCCCCGCTGCGTCAAAAGCAGGCTCAGATGGCCCTGCCTGACCACCAAGGGCACGAGCACAGCGGCCGGAGACGACTGCCGATTGGGCAAGGGACGCTCGCGCACGACGTCGGGCTGCCAGATCGGAGGGCTCGCAAAATGCCGACGCAAGCCGCTGGCCGTCAAGCGGTCGAGGGGCACCGCTTGCAAGTGCGCGTCCACCTGGTGGGGAGCAATGACGCGCGGGTCGAATCGGTTCAGCGATGTCATGGTGGCCGGTCAAGCGAAAAAGCCGCTTGAGTAAGCGGCTTTTTCGTCAACCATAGCGGGCTTTGAAACCAGGATCAGGCCGCCTTGGCGCCGAGCTTTTCCTTGATGCGGGCCGACTTGCCGCTGCGGTCGCGCAGGTAGTACAGCTTGGCACGACGCACGTCGCCACGGCGCTTGACCTCGATCTTGGCGATCAGGGGGCTGTAAACCTGGAACGTGCGCTCCACGCCTTCACCGTTGGAAATCTTGCGCACGATGAAGCTGGAGTTCAAGCCACGATTGCGCTTGGCAATGACCACGCCTTCAAAGGCCTGGACGCGCTTGCGGTTGCCTTCAACCACGTTGACGCTGACAACAACAGTGTCGCCGGGCGCATAGGCCGGGATGGTCTTGTTCAGGCGAGCGATTTCTTCTTGCTCGAGGGTCTGGATCAGATTCATGAGGATTCCTCAATTTTCTTTTTCGTTCATGCACGCGCTGCACTAAAGACCGCAAATCCGAAGTCCTGGTTAAAGGACACGCCGGGCTGAACCCGGCGTCGGTTGCAGTGGCCGCCAGAGGACCGAAAAGCCCTCCATTATAGCCAAATTTATGGCTTTTCGATGGGCGGGGCGGGCGCTGCCTGCGCCGCAGCCGCCCGGTCGAGGTCGGCGGGGGTCAATCGGCCACAGGCCTGGGCCTGATGCAGCAGATCGGGCCGCACGCGGGCCGTCAACTCCAGGCTTTGCTGGCGGCGCCATTGAGCAATCTGCGCATGGTGGCCGGACATGAGGGGCGCCGGCACCGACTGCCCCTGCCAGATCTCGGGGCGGCTGTAATGCGGGCAATCGAGCAAGCCATCGAGGGCGCTGTTGAAGCTGTCTTGCTGGTGGCTGCCCTCGTCATGCAAAACGCCCGGCTGCAGGCGGGCCACGGCGTCGAGCAAAGCCATGGCCGCGATTTCACCGCCCGAGAGCACGAAATCGCCCAGGCTGATCTGCTGATCGACGTGCGCGTCGATGAAGCGCTGATCCACACCCTCGTAGCGGCCACAGATCAAAATCGCGCCCGCGCTGCCCGCCCAGTGGCTCACGGCGGAGTGATCGAGCACTTGGCCGGCCGGCGAAAACAGCACCACAGGAGCCGGCTCGACGCGGTCGCTTCGAACGCTCTGAAGGCAGTTGAACAGGGGGTCGGCCATCATGACCATGCCCGGCCCCCCTCCGTAAGGTCGGTCGTCGACCCGCCGGTAAGGGCCTTCGCCATGGTCGCGCAAATTCCACAGCTGCACCTGGACCTGCCCAGACTCATAGGCGCGCCGCGTCACCCCGCTGCTCAGCAAGGCCGCGAACAATTCAGGGAACAAGGTGATGATGTCAAAGCGCATGGTCATTTGCGCCAAGGCCTCAATAGTCGACCTGCCAATCGACCGTGATGCGATGGCCTGGCAGGTCCACCGCATCGACATAGGCCGAGACAAAGGGGATCATGCGCTCGGCCTGCCGCTTACCGTCCTGGCCCTCAGCCAGTTCGTATGCAACCACCAGAACCGAGGTCGGGCCGGTGGCCATCAGGTCGCGCACCTGACCGAGCACCTGACCTTCGCGGTTGATGACCTCCAAGCCAATCAGGTCGACCCAGTAGTACTCATCCGCACTGGCCGGCGGAAAAGCCGATCGCGGCAAAAAGATGCGGGCGCCCTTGAGGCTTTCGGCGCCGCTTCGATCGTCCAAGCCCTCAAATTTGGCCACCATCGCATCCGAATGCAGTTTGCATTGCTCGACCGGCAGGTTCACCACCCCTTTGAAAGCCGAAAAGCCCGGACGCAGCCGGGCTTCAGGGGCCTGAGCAAACCAGGCCGTTGCTTGCAAAAGGGCTTGAGGATCAGCGCTGTGGGGCAAAACCTTGACCCAGCCCTTGATGCCCCAGGCATCGAGCACGCGCCCGACTTCCACAGCTTCGTCCGGCAAGGACGAGGGCTGGAAAACGGACACCGTCACCGCCTTCAGGCGGTCGCAGCAACCTGCTGCTTGACCAGGCGCACCACGGTGGGCGAGGCCTGAGCGCCAACTCCCTGCCAGTGGCTCAGACGGTCCATGGCCACGCGCAACCCCTCCTCGCCAGCTTTGGCCAAAGGGTTGTAAAAGCCGATGCGCTCGATAAAGCGACCATCACGGCGGTCGCGCTTGTCGGCCACGACGATGTTGAAAAACGGACGGTGCTTGGAACCGCCGCGGGAAAGTCGAATCACGACCATGATTTATCCTTCGGGTGGTGGAGCCGGAACGCGTGAACCGGCCCCTTAAATCTTGCAGCACTTGAGACACACGACATGGCCACCCGGCCAGCGAAACGCTGCAAAGCCCTCCATTATAGCCAAAATCCATTTGAAACAGGCGGCCCCAAGCCAATTGCAGCCCATGACCCTCCTTGTCCGCGCCAGCGACGAAAAAGACGTCCCCCACATCACTCGCATTTATGCCCACCATGTCCTTCATGGCACGGGCACCTTCGAAACCGAGCCGCCCAGCGAGATTGAAATGGGCCTAAGGCGCGCAGACGTCCTGGGCAAAGGCTTGCCCTATCTGGTGACTCAAGAGGCCGGTCAGGTAATCGGCTTTGCCTACTGCAATTGGTTCAAACCTCGACCGGCCTATCGCTATTCGGCTGAAGACTCGATTTACCTGTCCACCGAAGCGCACGGACGCGGCGTGGGTCGAATGCTGCTCTCAGAATTGGCGGCTCAAGCCGAGACCGCGGGCGTGCGCAAGCTCATTGCCGTGATCGGCGACTCGGCAAATGCCGGCTCCATCGGCGTACACCGCGCAGTGGGGTTTACGCAGGTGGGCGTCCTGCAGTCCTGCGGCTGGAAGTTCGACCGCTGGCTAGACGTTGTCCTGATGGAAAAATCCCTCGGTGCCGGTGATACCACTCCACCTTGAAGCATACTCACTGGTTCGCCGCTCTTGCGCCTGACTTGCGTCCCCCATGAAAAACAAAACTCTGGCCACCTGGTTGACCCTTGGTCTTGGTCCTCTGGGCCTGCACCGGTTTTATTTGTTCGGACGCTCAGACCTGATCGGCTGGGCGCTGCCCATCCCCACGGCACTGGGCCTGTACGGAATGATGCGAGCGCGTGGACTGGGTTTGGACGATCACATCAGTTGGTTGCTCATCCCGCTGCTCGGATTCACCTTGGCCGCTTGCTGCCTCAATGCCATCGTCTATGGCTTGATGAGCGAGGCGGCATGGAACGCCCGCTTCAACAGCGCAGACCTTGCACAACCGCAGGACGGCGCGGGCGGCCGCAGCAACTGGCTGACCATCATTGGAGTGATCGCCGCGCTGATGGTCGGCGCCACCGCCTTGATGGCATCACTGGCATACAGCTTTCAGCGCTACTTCGAATGGCAGATTGAATTGGCCCGGCAAATCTCACAGTGATGAGTCGGTCACTTGCGCAGGGCCTGGCTTGACAAGCGGGCTGATGTGGCGATGGTTCGCAGCGTCCATGGAACCGTCAACCCAAGCCGCAAGCCACTTTTGGCCCTTCATTCATCAGATCATGATCGCCAGTGTTGCGGTGAGGGTGACCATGGCCAGCATGGACGACATGGCCACGCTGGCCGTGACCAATTCCTGCGCCACCTGGTAGCGCTGAGAAAATAAAAACACATTGGCGCCGATCGGCAGGGCTGCCGTCACCACCATCACAGTCATGGGCAGCCCATCGACCCCCATGAGCAAGCACAGTGCCCAGACAAGCAGCGGGTGCACCAGGTTCTTGACCCCGGCCAGGGCCAGAGCGCCGCGCCAGTGCTGGCCAACCGAGGTGTAGGCCAGGGAAACACCGACCAACACCAAAGCCAGGGGCGAGAGGGCTGAGCCGAGCAAGGCCAGGGGCTTGTCGATCACCGAAGCAATGCCCCAACCGGTTTGCGCATACAAAAGCCCGAGCAAGATCGGCAACGGCACGGGGTGAAAGACGGTGGACTTGAAGGACTGCATGACGATCCGCATCGTCGAGCTTTTGCTGGCCCCAGCATCCGTGGTCCCCGCCTGATCGCGCCGCTGCGCCACCTCGAGCACCAAAGTGGACAGCGTCAGGAGAACCAAGGCATGAATCGACACCAGGGTCAGCAAAGTGACCAAGCCCTGCGCGCCAAACAAAAGATTGATCAGCGCGATGCCGATCATCACCGTATTGGAAAAAGTACCCGCCAGCGCCAAGACCGCTGATCGGCGGCTGAAGCCCTGCAGCAACAAGGTGGCACCGAAAAGCAGGCCAGCCGCCAAAAAATAAGCAGCAACCGGCATGAACTCGAGCTGCTCAACATGCACCCGACTCATGGTGCGAAAAAGCAGGGCCGGTGTGAGCAGGAAAAAAATCAGGTTTGTGAGATCTTTCACACTGGCCTGACCCATCCAGCCCAAGCGGCCCGCCAAGTAGCCCGAACCAATCAGCAGCACCACGGGAGCCAGGGAATCAAGAACCACGCCATTCATGGGCAACGATCTTAGCTGGCAATGTCCGATGCAGCGCCAACCACTGGCTGATGCCCGAAGGGTTCGTGACACAGCGCAGCTGCTGATACGCCTCTTCGGCCTGTGCCGATTGACGGCGCAGGAAATTGAGCCACTGTTTGAGTCGTCCTGCCTGCGCTCTCGGATCAATGCGCTCGCGCACCCGCAGCCAAAACCATTCCAAGTGCTCCAGCATTTCGCTCCATTGCAATTCAATGGGTCCAAGAGAGCCGTTGGCCGCAGCGGGCCAGCGCAGCGCATGCCGCAGCTTGCCGGCCAAGGCCGGATCGACCACGGCACCGCGCCCAAGCATCAGAGCATGCGCGCCCGATTGCCGCAGGCAGCGGCGCGCATCATCGACAGACCACACCTCGCCATTGGCTACCACTGGCACACGCACTGCTGCGCGCACATCGGCCACACGCTCCCAATACGCCGGCGGCCGGTAGCCATGCGCCTTGGTCCGCGCATGGACCACCAGTTCACCCGCACCTCCTGCCTCGATGGCCTGCGCGCACAGCTCGGCATGCCGGTCATGCTCATATCCAAGCCGCATCTTGGCCGACACCATGGTTGCCGCGGGTACGGCTCGCCTGACCGCTTCGACAATGCGCTGCAGCTGCTCAGGATCTTGCAAAAGAAAAGCCCCGCCGCCATGGCGATTGACCACCTTGGCCGGGCAACCAAAATTCAGATCCACCCCGTGTGATCCCAGCTCAGCCAGGCGCGCTGCGTTGTCGGCCATGCAGGCCGGATCAGATCCGAGCAACTGGCCGCGCACAGGCACACCTGCGGCCGTTAGACTGCCGTTCATCAGCTCGGGAATGACGCGAACAAACACTCGCGCCGGCAGCAACTGATCGGTCACACGAATGAATTCAGAGACGCAACGGTCATAGCCGCCGACCCGAGTGAGCACATCGCGCAACACAAAATCAAGCAGCCCCTCCATCGGGGCGAGCAACAGTTGCGGTGCCGGCCCGTGCGCGCAAGCCGTGGGTGCGGCCGTCATGGCCGCATGCAGGCCAAAGGGCGAAGAAGGCGCCAAAAAGCCAAGGGGCGCCGCCGCCAGGTCACAGCAAATCGCGGCGCAAGCGGATTTCCTCGATCTTGGCCACGCCAATGCTGACTGTCCGGATCGTATTCATCTCGCGCTTGAAGCCAGCATGCTCGAAAAAACGCAGGGCGCGCTCATCGCGCAGCGCAACCCAAACAGTGACTTTGGTGCAGCCCTCTTCCTTGAGCCCATCGTTGGCGGCATCCCACAAGGCGGTTCCCACCCCATGCTGCCATTGCTCGGGCATGACGCACAAGGCCCAAATCTCACCGGTGGTCGAGGGCGTGCCCTTGTCGCGCGAGCGGTCAAAGCCGACAAATCCGACCATGGCTTCACCCTCTATGGCCACCTGCACCTGGGGCTCGCTGTATTCGATGGCCTCACGCCAGTAAGACTGACGCTCATCCATGGAAGGGCCACTGAGTTTGTCAATGGACAAGACATCGCGGTAAATGGCCTGGGTCACGCTGGCGTGCACGCGGGCAATGGCCTTGGCGTCGCGCACAGTGGCGGGCCGGACGGTATGGGTGGTCATTCGAACAGAGTTTTCCATAAACAAAAGCTCAGATTGTCGTCGCAGATCGACAGCCCCCGACGCAGGCGGGTTTGGCGCCCCTGGCAGGCATGGCACCCGCTCCAAGTATGCCTGTCAGCATGTTGAAGGCTGCATCGGTTAAATTCCCGAGTTCATGTCACGCAATACCGAGCCCTGCATCGGCCAAGCGCCGTCGATTTACCAGTTGCGCCTGCGGCCAGACGCCCAGCCGATCGCCGCGACCAGCGATCAATCGGTAATGCAGTGCGCAATGCAGGCTGGCTTTGAAATGCGTGCTTCGTGTCGCAACGGCACTTGCCGCGCCTGCATACGGCGCCTGCTCAGCGGTCAGGTGCGCTATCGGATCGAATGGCCGGGCCTGAGCGCCGAAGAAAAGGCCGAAGGCTACATCTTGCCCTGCGTGGCCCATGCCCAGTCCGACCTGATCCTCGATGCTGAGGTTTGACGCATCCATGCGAGTGCTGAGCTCATTGGCGATGACGGCTGCCCTGCTTCTTGGCACTTCCATGGCCAATGCGCAACGCGCGGGTCCGCCGAGCTTTGAAAACTCCATGGCGCAGCGTGCTCTGGCCTGCACCCACTGCCATGGCTCCCAGGGCCGGGCGGCGCCTGACGGCTACTACCCACGCATCGCGGGCAAGCCAGCTGGCTATATCTACAACCAATTGCTCAATTTTCGGGACGAACGGCGCCACTACGGGCCCATGACCCAACTGCTGACCACACTCAGCGATGACTATCTGATGGCAATCGCCACCCACTTTTCCAGCCTGCAAGTTCCCTACCCTGCGCCGGTGGGCAGCGCAGCGCCAGCGGCCGTTCTTGAGCGCGGCCGCCAGCTGGTGCAGCAAGGCGATGCGTCGCGCCAAGTGCCGGCCTGCGCCCAATGTCACGGCCAACGCATGACGGGCGTATTGCCCAATGTTCCAGGCTTGCTCGGTCTGCCGCGCGACTACCTCAATGCCCAGCTGGGCGCTTGGCGAAGCGGCAAGCGCAGGGCGCACGCGCCCGACTGTATGGCTGACATTGCCAAAGCTCTGCAGCCCCAGGACATCGAGTCGCTGGCCCATTGGCTGGCCGCCCAGCCGGTGCCGGTCGACAGCAAGCCGGTCGCACCAAACTCCAACCGGGACGGACTCAAGCCAGGATCGGTGCCCACCTGCGGCACAGCCGACCGGATGGCGGCTCGGCCATGAGCCGCGTCCGACCCCGTTCAGTCCGCCTCAGGCTGATCTGGATCACCGCCGCCTTGCTGCTCGTCGGTGCCGCCGCAGTGCTCTGGCTCAATGTCCGTGGCGACCCGCCGATCGACCATCTTCCATCGCCCGGTGGTGCGCAAGCGATTGAGCGCGGCGCGTATCTGGCTCGAGCCGGAAACTGCATGGGCTGTCACACAAGCGCAGGCGGGGCGGCCTACGCCGGCGGGCGTGGCATTGACACGCCCTTTGGCACCGTCTACGCCGGCAATCTGACCGCCGATCCCGACACTGGCATTGGCCGCTGGAGTGCCGATGATTTTTGGCGTGCTCTGCGCAACGGACGCTCGCGCGACGGTCGGCTGCTTTACCCCGCCTTCCCTTACCCAAACTACAGCCTGATCGAGCGGGAAGACGCCCAGGCCATTTATGCCTATCTGCGCAGCCTGCCACCAGTGGCACAGGCCAACCGTCCCCATGATCTGCGCTGGCCCTTCAACACGCAGGCGGCCTTGGCTGTCTGGCGAGCCCTGTATTTCAAGCCAGGGGAAACGGCGCCGCCAGAAAACGCCAGCCCGGCACTCAAACGCGGGGCTTATCTGGTGCAGGGCCTGGGCCATTGCTCGGCCTGCCACTCGGCACGCAATGCGCTGGGAGCCAGCAGCCCGCTGGACCTGGCCGGCGGCCTGATTCCCATGCAAAACTGGTACGCGCCATCACTCAACAGCGCCCAGGAAGCGGGCGTCATGCATTGGCCTGCAGCGGACATCGTGGCACTGCTCAAAACAGGCGTCTCGCCGCGTGGATCGGCGCAAGGTCCAATGGCTGAGGTGGTTTTGCACAGCACACAGCACCTCAACGAGTCCGACCTCAACGCGGTCGCTCTGCTTTTAAAAAGTCTGCCCGAGCACGCGAACACGGCAGTGTCTGGGCGCAAAGCGGCTCCCAACGCGGCAGGAGCGGCCCTGTACGACAAATACTGCGTCCAATGCCATGGGGATCAAGGCCAGGGCGTGCCGGGGGCCTACCCAGCACTGGCGGGCAACCGCGCCGTCACGATGGCTTCGCCGGTCAACCTGGTGCAGATGGTTCTTCATGGCGGGTATCCGCCGGCCACCGCCGGCAACCCACAGCCCTTCGGCATGCCGCCCTACATCGTGGACCTGAGCGACCCAGAAATTGCGGACTTGCTGACCCACTTGCGCGGCAGCTGGGGGCATGGGGCCACCGCCGTCAGCGCCGTGGACGTGCACACGGCCCGCAGCCGCCATCTGCGCTAAAGGGCGCCCGCTCAGCGCTCCATGCGATCGCGCTGGGCCAGCGAGGGAAACAAGCGCAGCCAGGCGGCGGCCACCAGCAAAGTGCCCACGCCGCCGAGCACGACCGAACCCACTGGCCCGAGCCAGGCCGCCGTGGCACCGGACTCAAATTCACCGAGCTGATTGGAGGCGCCAATGAAAATCGAATTGACCGCACTGACCCGCCCGCGCATGTCATCTGGCGTCTCCAGTTGAACCAGGGTCATGCGAATGACCACACTGGCCATGTCGGCCGCACCAGAGACAGCCAGCACAAAAAGCGACAACAGGAAACTCGTCGACACGCCAAAGACCAGCATGCACAGGCCATAGACCGCCACAGCAGCCAGCAACTTGTGCCCCACACGCCGCTCAATCGACCAGCGCGTGAGCACCAGGGACATGATCAAAGCGCCCACCGCCGGCGCGGCGCGCAGCAAACCCAGTCCCCAGGGCCCCACCTGCAAGATGTCTTTGGCAAAGATCGGCAGCAATGCGGTTGCGCCACCGAGCAACACAGCGAAAAGATCCAGCGACACCGCACCCAATAAAAGTTTGCTGCGCCAGACAAAGGTCAGGCCCGCAAAGACGCTGGCGAGAGTCACCGGCTCATGGGCCGGCGGCGTGTGGCGGTATTGCAGGCGCAGGGCCATCGCACTGGCCAGCAGCAGCAAAGCCAGGCACAGGCCGTACACCGCGCTGGCGCCTGCCACAAAAACCAGGCCGCCAAGCGCTGGGCCGCCAATGACGGCCACCTCGGTGCCCGCCGAATTGAACGCCGTGGCGCGCGGCAGCAGTGACGCCGGAACCAACAAAGGAGCAAGCGCCTGCTGGGCCGGCATCTGAAAGGCCCGCGCCAGACCCAGCAAGACAGACACGCCGAGCAGCAATTCGCGGCTGAGCCAAGCGCTGGCCTGCCCCCAACCGGCGGTGGCCGCCACCAAAACCAGGGCCGCGACCGCCTGAGCCAGCAGACACAGAGCGACGATCAGGCCACGGTGCCAACGGTCGGCCGCATGTCCAGCCACCAAAGTAAACAACAAGGCTGGAGCAAATTGATACAAGCCAACCAGCCCCAGGTCCCAGGCGCTGTTGGTCAGTTCATACATCTGCCAGCCCACGGCCACCATAAGCATTTGTTGTGCCGCCGTGCTTGACAGACGTGCAGCCCACATGCGCATGTAATCACGAAGCGCAAACAGTTCACGCAGACCCGTATGACTGGACATAAGCGAACAACTGTAACAGCGCTCACCCGCAATCAGAGCTGACGATAATGCGGCGACATGACGCAGCCACGCCTGCTCCACATGGACGAAGATCTGCTGGTGATTGAAAAGCCAGCCGGCTTGCTGAGCGTGCCAGGACGCGGGCCCGACAAGCACGACAGCGTGAGCGCGCGCGTGCAGGCTCAGGTGTGCGGCGCGCTCATCGTTCACCGCCTGGACATGGCCACCTCCGGACTGATGATCATGGCCCGCCACCCGATGAGCCAGCGCCTGCTCAGTGCCGCTTTTGAAAGACGCGCCATTGAAAAGCGATATGTTGCCGTGGTGCATGGCCAGCCGGCCAGCCCAACCGGCGATCCGTGGCAAACGATCGATCTGCCGCTGAGGGTCGATTGGCCCCGGCGCCCGCTGCAAAAGGTCGACATCCAACATGGCAAGCCCAGCCAGACCCGCTGGCGAACGCTCTCGCGAGGCCCGGCAACCACGCGGCTTGCGCTAGAGCCCGTGACCGGCCGCTCGCACCAGATTCGGGTGCATCTGCAGGCCATCGGTCACCCCATCGTGGGCGATGCGCTTTACGGCCCTGAGGCCGACAGCGCCGAACGACTGATGCTGCACGCCAGTGGGCTGACCCTGGCACATCCGACCCACGGTCAGGTCATGCGGTTTGAAAGCGAGCCACCTTTTTAAGCCTGGCGACGGCGCAAACCAGCGCTTGAGCCAGGCCCAGATACGACTGTGTCGCGATCCTGTTCCAATGGAGCTTTTGCCCCACCGGAGCGAGCCCCATGGCACTCAAAGCCATCATCTACAAAGCCCAACTGCAAATTGCGGACATGGATCGCCACCTCTACGCCGATCACGCAGTGACGCTTGCCCGTCACCCATCGGAAACCGATGAACGGATGATGGTGCGGCTGCTGGCCTTTGCACTGAACGTCGCGCCCGACGATCACGCCGGGCAGCTCGAATTTGCCAAAGATCTGTGGGACGTCGATGAAGCGGCCCTCTGGCACCGCGACTACACCGAAGCCCTGCAGCATTGGATCGACGTGGGCCAACCCGACGACAAGCGTCTGATGCGCGCCGCAGGCAGGGCGGCACGGGTAAGCGTATACAGCCACGCCAGCAGCACAGCCGTTTGGTGGAAGGGTCTGGAAAACAAAATCAGCCGGGCCGACAACATCGCGGTCTGGCAAATCGATGCATCGCAAAGTCAGGCCTTGGCCGGCCTGAGCGAGCGCAGCATGCAACTTCAGATCACGGTTCAAGATGGCAGCATCTGGATCGGCAACGGCCACGATACGGTCGAAATCGGTCCCACGCGGCTGCGATGAGGAAGGCATAGAGCCGGTTCCAAAGCACAATGCACTGCGCTCCTCGATAATGCTCTGATCGAACCACGCCGCTTTCTACAAATCGACATGACGCTCGACCACCAAACCCTCTTGTGCAATGCGGCCAGCCACACGGCCCGCTCGCTCGTACTGGCCAGCGCCTTGGCCGCGGCCACGACGCAGGCTCAGATGGGTCCCGAAGAGGGGCCGGGCGGGCCCACGGCCAGCGGCCAGACGATCCGCGAAGTGGTGATCACCTCACGACGATCGATCGAGGAGCGTTTTCAATCGGCAGGCTCACTGGTGGTGGTGGATCGACAGGACATCGAGCAGATGGGCGTGGACACCACGGTCGATGTGCTGCGTCAACTGCCCGGTCTGCAGGTGACCACCGGTGCCAACGGCGGCATTGAAATTCGCATGCGCGGGCTCGACGGCAGCGCCACCCGCGTGATGATCGACGGTCAGCGCTCGGCTGGGCGAGCCCAGTTGCCCATCGACCAGCTGCCGGCCGATTTGATCGAGCGCATCGAGATTGTTCGCTCGCCCAGCGCCGAGTATTCCGGCTCCAGCGGCGGAACCATCAACATCGTGCTGCGCCAGGCCAGCCCCCAGCGCAGCGCCATGTTTCGCCTGACCGACAGCATCGCCTGGGGTCAGCACGGCCCCCGGCTGTGGGCCATGCGCAATGGCCCCATTGGCGGCGAGCCTCAGCCGGGTGCCAGCGGCTCGCCGTGGTCTTTGTTTCTAGGGACCTGGGTGGCCCGGGGATACGGCGGCAGTGACCAAGAGCGCGAAAGCCAAAGCGCTGGCGTGATCACCGAAACCCACAGCCGCAGCCGCAGTCGGCGCGACGACTGGATGCTGATCCCGCGCCTGAGCGGCCGCATCGGGCGCGACCAGATCTCGCTGCGTGGCAACATCAGCGGATCGAGCAACGAAGGCAGCTATCGCCAGGAGTCGCTGGGAACCCTGCTGCGCTCAGAGAGCTCGCAAACTCAACGCAACTCCTGGCAGCTGGGGGGAGACTGGACGCGGCGTCTGAGCATTGGAAAACTCGAGACCAGTTTTTCGGGCAACCGCCAGGGCGATGAAATGGAGCGGCTTGGCACTGCGGGACCGATCTACCGAGAAGACCGGGTCGAGTCGACCTGGCAACTCAAATCCAAACTCACCGGCGCGCGCGATTCACTGATGTGGATGTCCGGCTTCGAATATGAAAACCGCCAGGGCAGCGGCAGCAGCGCCAGCA
>JAJTGH010000205.1 GCA_021299555.1 Comamonadaceae bacterium | reverse complement strand
TGGTGCTCAGCGTAGCTTTTTCAAAACTGGTTTTTTTGCGGAACACATTGGCGGTGACGCGCTCGAATGGCAAGGCGCCTTCGATGAAAACCACCTTGCCGTCAGCCCGGTGAGCAATGCCCTGAGCCTCCATGTCCAGGGACTCTACGTCCAGAAAGTCAGGCGGGTATTCGGGTGCCAGGGTCCAAGCCAGTGGTTTTTTTTCTTCTGTCATGCCGCGATTGTCTCAGGTGCGTGCACGGGGCTGCACCTGGATGCGGGCGATAACAAAAGCGACTCAGCGTGCAGGCAGGTACTTGATGGGATCAACCGGCTTGCCCTGGCGGCGGATCTCAAAGTGCAACTTCACGCGGTCTGCGTCGCTGTTGCCCATTTCTGCGATTTTCTGGCCCCTGCGTACAGACTGGTCTTCTTTGACCAGCAGGTTCTGGTTGTGGGCATAGGCGGTCAGGTAGGTGTTGTTGTGCTTCAAGATGACCAAGTTGCCGTAACCACGCAGACCGGCTCCCGCATACACCACGCGGCCGTCGGCCGAGGCCAGCACGGGCTCGCCGGCATTGCCTGCAATGTCGATGCCTTTGTTTTTGACTTCATCAAAGCCGGCAATGGGCGTGCCCTGGGCGGGCCACAACCAGGCGATTTCTTCCTCACCGCCGGCTGAGGCCGGAGCCTGAGCTTGAGTGACAGGGCTTGGCGCCGGGCTGGCCGCAGCAGGCTTGGCTGCGGCCTGGCCTTGGGCAGGCAGGGGCGTGGAGACCGCAGTGGACGGCGGGTTGGCCACCGGGCGCGTTACCGCCACATCACCGGCTGGCGGGGATACACGCAAGACCTGGCCGACTTCAATCTGGTTCGGGTTATCGATGTTGTTCCAGCGGTTGATGTCACGCCAGTTTTGACCTGAATCCAAACCGATGCGAATCAGCGTGTCGCCGGGTTTGACGGTGTAGTAACCCGGCTTGCCTTCATTTTCTGCACCGGGCAAGACCGCCATCGGGCGCACAGGCGGCGCGACTCTGCTGGCTGAAGCGCTTGCAGCAGGTGCAGAAGAAGTTGCAGGGGTAGTAGAACGCGCCGTACCACGGCTTTCAACGGGGGCACTGGTCAAAGAGCGCGATGTGCAGGCGGCCAGCAAGCAAAGCATCAGCGACAGAGACAGCACCCAAGCGGTGCGCAGCGCAGTGTGCTTGCTTTGAAGGGCGGGATGGTTCATCGGTTCGTGTCCTCAATCTTCAAGGCCCGCATGGGCACGGTAAAAAGCGACTGTCAGTCAGTGCCTGATTTTAGGGGCACAAAATGAACGGCTTCCAAGACAGTCTGACGCACGCCCTGCGCTGACTTGTCAATCACCACCAAGGCCTGCTGACCTTTGGCGGTTTGCATAGGCGCCACCAAGCGCCCGCCCACGGCAAGTTGCTCAATCCAGGCCTGCGGAATGGCTTCGCCGCCGGCAGCCGCAATGATGGCGGCATAGGGCGCACCCTTGGCAAAACCCTCCATGCCGTCACCAAACAGCAGGTGCACATTGGGCAGCCGGAAGTAACGCAGGTTTTCACGCGCCTTCTCATGCAAACCGCGCAAGCGCTCAATGCTGTAGACCTCAACGGCCAGGTGGCTGAGCACCGCCGCCTGGTAGCCGCAGCCGGTGCCGACCTCCAGCACGCGGCCCAGGCGGCCGCTGCGGCCTTCACGCAATAACTCGAGCATGCGCGCCACCACATTGGGCTTGGAGATCGTCTGCCCCAGGCCGATCGGCAAGCTGGTGTCTTCATAAGCCTGGTTGGCCAGCGCGGTGTCTACAAAGCGATGCCGCTCCACCAGGCCCATGGCCGCCAGCACCTCGGCGTCTTGCAAGCCTTGCTTGGCCAGTTTGTCCACCATGCGGCTGCGAACAGTTTGAGAGTCCAGCCCGACACCGGAGGGCAGCGGCTTTTGCAATCCGATCTGAGCGTTGCGGGCTTGCGCGGCGTTGGTCTGCCCAATCCGTGCAGGGTTGATGCTCTTGTTGGCAGAAGGTACGCCCGAATTGGCTGCCAGCTTGACCGGAAAGCCCGGGCGCTTGGCGCGAGGGCCTTCGCTCATGACTTGGCTTGCGACAGACGGGCGGCGGACTGCGTCCAGAAAGGCAAGCGCTCATGGTCCGTCAAGTCCACCTGCAGCGGCGTGATGGCCATGTAGCCCTGCTGCGCCGCATGGAAATCGGTGCCCTCACCGTCATCCTTGGCCGGGCCGGCACTGCCTATCCAATACATGGTTTCGCCGCGCGGGCTGGTCTGGGTGATGACGCGTTCAGCGGCATGCCGGCGCCCCAGACGTGCGACTTTCACGCCCTTGATCTGCTCATCCGGCAGGTTTGGAATATTCACATTGAGCAACCAGGGTGCTTGCGCGGGCCTTTGCCCCTCATGCAGCATCTCCATCGAAGTCGCCAGTTGCATCACCAGCTCACGGGCACGACGGGCTGCCACCTCAATGTGCGCCCAGCCTTTTTCGGTTTGCGAGAAAGCCAAAGCGGGGATGCCGAAGAGATAACCCTCCATGGCCGCGCCCACCGTGCCGGAGTAAATAGTGTCGTCGCCCATGTTGGCGCCGTTGTTGATGCCCGAAACCACCAGGTCCGGCCGGTAACCGAGCAAGCCGGTCAGCGCGATGTGCACACAGTCCGCAGGCGTGCCATTGACGAAACGAAAGCCGTTGGCAGCGGTATGCACGTACAAGGGGGAATGCAGGGTCAGCGCATTGCTTTTGGCGCTGTTGTTGATCTCAGGTGCCACAACCTCCACATCTGCAACCGTTTTGAGGGCTTCATACAGGGCCACGATGCCCGGGGCCTGGTAGCCGTCGTCATTGCAAATGAGAATTTTCATGTCTGAATTCTACGGGCTGCCGTGCTGCAAGCAGTGACAGGCTTGGTTTGAACGGGCAAAAAAAAGCCCCTCGAAAGGGGCTTTTTTGGAAGGAAAAAGAAGGATTACTTCTTCTTTTCGTCTTTCTTGGCGCAAGCCTTGTCGTTTGCGTTTTCTTTCTTGGAGCAATCAACTTTCTTGTCGTCCATTTTGCCGCCAGCATGGCTGCCAGCAAAAGATGGAGCGCTAACCAGCATGAATGCGGAAACGATGGCAGTGAGAATGAATTTCATAGTGTTACCTTGGAATTGAATATGTTTTTAAAAACGTGGAGAATAAGTGCTTGACTCAAACCCCGGCCGTAGCTTACTGGAAACTACGACTTTTCACATTTTTAAAATGAATTTACGTTTCAAAGAAACGACCTTTTTTGTCAGGGTCTGCGGCACAGGAGCGCTTCAAGCCAAATGAGGCGCAAGTGGTTCTGCCCTCCTCGGTGCATGCACAGGGTGCGCGGGACGGCTCGCTGCGCGCGCTGGACAAAGCCTGGCGCGCCCAACCCAAGGACCTCGACGCCTCATTGGCCTATGCCAGAGCGGTTTTCTCGACCGGTGTACGCGAAGGTGACCTGCGCTGGTTCGGCTCGGCCAAAGCGGCATTGGCGCCCTGGTGGCTAGCGACAGACCTGCCCGCCGAAGGCTTATTTCTGCGGGGTCTGGTCAAACAAGGCTTTCATGATTTTGAGGGCGGCTTGCAGGACATTAATGCGGCCATTGCCAAAGAGCCGGCACGCCCTGAGTTCTGGTCCTGGCGCTTTGCCTTGCACTTGCTGCAAGCCGATATGACGGCGGCCCGGCAGGACTGCGAAGAAATGGCGCGATTGTTCGGCCCGCAAGAAGCCGGCGTGTACCGCGCCATCCTGCTTTACCGCACCGGTCAGGGGCAGGCAGCGGCTGAGATGCTGCAAACGCTGGTACGGGCACCTGAGATGCAAAACGCCTCATCGCAGGACTGGCTTGGCTTTCACCTGGGTGAAGCTTTGCGCGTAGCCGGCCAGCCGCAGCGGGCCATCGCTGTGTGGGACAAGCAGCTCAAAGCCAGCCCGCAATCACATCTGCTGCGCTTGTCACTGGCCGAGTTGTTGAACCAGCAAGGCCAGTTCCGGCAGGCCAAACTGATTGCCAGCACCCCGGAGCCAAGCGACGCGCTGCTCATGCAAGCCCTGCTGGCCAGCCGCGGGCTGCAAGACGGCGAGCAAGCCAAACTGGCCGCGCTTGTCGACGCACGCTTTCAGTCGCAGGCCTTGCGACAAGAATCGCTGATCGAGCGCCCCAGATTGGTTTACCTCATAGGCTACGGCAAAGATCCGGCCGCCGGACTGGCACTGTCTGTAGACAACTGGAAGCTGCAAAAAGAGCCGCCGGACGCAGTGCTGTTCGCCCAGGCAGCGCTGGCAGCCAACCAGCCGCGTACCGCCGAGCCGGTGGTCAGCTGGGCCGAAAAAACCGCCTACACCGAACCGCAACTCAAGCTGCTGATCGGACAACTCAAAGCGCATCCGCGCTGGACCGGCGGTGCCAAATAATGCGCGCATTTTTTCTAACCACTTTGCGGCAGCTGGCCCTGGCAACGGCTGCAATCCTGATGACGGGCAGCGCGCTGGCGCATTCGAGCAGCAACAGCTACCTGAGCCTGAGCGCGCCCGCCCAGCAACTGATGCTGCGCGCCGACATCAACCTGCGCGACCTGGACCTGATTTTTGACCTGGACGAAAACCGTGACGGCCGCGTCACCTGGGGAGAAACTCAGGCCCGCAGCAGCGAGCTTGACGCCTGGCTGCGCCAGGGCATCGCCTTGAGTGAATCGGGTAATGCCTGCACGCTGGGCCCGCTCGATCTGCAGGCCAGCGTGCATGCAGACGGCACCTACCTCAGCGCCGAATGGCCGGCCAACTGCCCGGGCCTTGTCGATGTGTCGCAAGCGCGCATCAAGCTTGGCTACAGCCTGATCTTTGCGCAGGACAACTTACACCGGGCCATTGTGAAGGTGGACTTGCCTGACTTTCAAAGCAGCGCCATTCTCAGCCCCGACCGGCCCGAAACCCAGATGGCCAAGGCCGACAGCAGCCCCATCAAGGTG
>JAJTGH010000204.1 GCA_021299555.1 Comamonadaceae bacterium | reverse complement strand
TGGCGCGGTCACGCCAGCGAGCGTCACGTCGCCAGCCAGGTCGGGGCGGCCGCCGCGCGAGACCACCGCCCCTATCCGTCCGTCCAAGCGTGCCGCCGCGATCAGTGCTGCCGCACAGCCTGTGCTGGAGCCGAAGTAGCCCATCGGCCACTCCCACAGTCCCGGCTGTTGCAACACCCACAGGGTGGCCGCCAGCATGCGGTCGGTGAGCAGGGCTATGTTGAAGCGGTGTTCGCTCGTTTGCATGTCGACCTGTTCTTCCTGTGCGGTCAACAAATCGACGAGCAGCGTGCCGATGCCTGCCTGGTGCAATGCCGCCGCCACCAGCCGGTTGCGTGAGCTGTGTCGCCCGCTGCCGCTGCCATGTGCAAACAGCACCAGTCCCTTCATGAGGCTGGGCAGGACCAGGTCACCTTGCAGCCACAGCGGTCCCACCGGGATGCGAACCTCGCGCGACTGGCTATGACCTGGCACTTCAGGCCGATGCCAGCGGTGCGCGGGTTGGGGGCTGGACTGAGGCAGGGGGAGCATGATGGACATCCTTGGGTCCTCCAATCTAGGCCGATGTCCGATTCACGTCTGTGCTCGCATGACCGCAGGCCCTGTAGGACGGTGCCCCAGGGGCCGTCAGCCCGAGCCCGCATCTACCGTCCTACAGACCTTGTCGAACGCACCTGACCGAGCGTTGCAAGCCAGTGCCTAAAGTGAGTCCAGGCCGCTTGCATGTGAAGCGAGGGCTTCTTGATCCGCACAACTGGAGCAACCCATGGACAACTCGACTTTTTCCCACAGCTCTTCTGTCCAACCTGCTGGCTCTTCTGAGCAGGCCCCGTCGGGCGCATCAGGCACCCATTGGCCGGCCGTTGACAGTGCCCGTGCTTCGCTGGGCCGGGCGCGAAGCGCAGCCCACGAGGCCGTCGATCGCTTGGCCTCTGGCGCCAGCGGTTGGGTCGATCGCATCGATGACAAGACCCAGGGCCTCAACTTGAGTCCACAGCGCGCCTGGACCTACACCCGCAGCGCGGTAGTAGACCACCCGGTGCCAACCGTGCTGGTGTCGATCTTGGCCGGCTATGCCATCGCACGGCTTATTGCAATGCGCAACTGGCACTGATCGCCAGGCGCAGCCGTGCCATTACAGGTGCTTGACCAGCACCTGGCTCTTTCGGTTGACGTTGTACTTGCGCTTTCTGGCATCGGGCAGCCAGTCAATGTCCACCGGCTGAAAGCCACGCTTGAGAAACCAGTGCATGGTGCGGGTGGTCAGCACGAAGATGCTGCTCAAGCCCTGGGCCCGCGCCCTTTGCTCAACCCGCTTAAGGATGCGCTCGCCGTCGCCCTGACTTTGGCTTTGCGGCGAGATGGTCAGGGCCGCCATTTCCGCGGTCTTCGCTTCCGGGTAGGGGTAGAGCGCAGCGCAGCCAAAGATCACCCCATCGTGTTCGATCACGGTGTACTGTCCGGCGTCGCGTTCAATCTCTGTGCGGTCGCGCTTGACCAGGGTGCCGTCTTTCTCGAAGGGCTCGATCAGCTGCAAGATGCCACCGACGTCGTCGACCGTGGCCTCGCGCAGGCTCTCGAGTTTTTCGTCGATGACCATGGTGCCTATGCCGTCGTGCACATACACCTCAAGCAGCAAGGCGCCGTCGGTCGAAAAAGGCAGGATGTGGGTCCGCTCGACCCCCGCCTTGCATGCGCTCACACAATGGCGCAGGTAAAAAGCGGTGTCGGTGGGCTCCATGGGCGCGGGCAGTTCGGCCAGCAGCTTTTCGGCCAGATCGAGCGGCATTTCGGTA
Organism: Comamonadaceae bacterium; assembly: GCA_021299555.1. Classification (GTDB taxonomy): domain Bacteria; phylum Pseudomonadota; class Gammaproteobacteria; order Burkholderiales; family Burkholderiaceae_C; genus Polaromonas. The sequence continues at coordinate 3,971 of JAJTGH010000204.1, read as the reverse complement.
TCAATCGGGTTGTCTTCGCTCTCAGGCCCGCCCGGCTGGACGCGGATGCCCGGTATCTCGGTCAGGAAGATCAGTTTGTCGGCTTGCAATTCGCTGGCCACGCGCGTGGCCACCTCTTCCATGCTCAGGTTGAAGGCCTCGCCCGTGATGGAGAAACCGAAGGGTGAAAGCAGCACCATGGCACCCATGTCCAGGGTTTGCCGGATCCCCTGCACGTCGACCTTGCGCACCAGGCCCGAATGCTTGAAATCGACCCCGTCAACGATGCCTACGGGCCGCGCCGTGATGAAATTGCCTGAGATCACACGCACGGTCGAGCCAGCCATGGGTGTGTTGGGCAAGCCTTGGCTGAAGGCCGCTTCGATCTCGTAGCGCAACTGGCCGGCGGCCTCTTGAGCGCAGTCAAGAGCCACACTGTCGGTGACGCGCATGCCCTGGGCGTATTGCGGCGCGTGGCCCTTGGCCGCCAGTTGTTCATTGACCTGGGGCCGAAAGCCGTGCACCAGCACGATCTTGACGCCCATGCTCTGAATGAGCGCCAGGTCTTGGGCAATGTGCGGTAACTTGCCCGCTGCGATGGCCTCGCCGGCCATGCCCACCACGAAGGTTTTGCGAAGGTAAAATTGAATACGGCTGACATCAGTGGGTCCGGGGTTGATGCCACCGATTTTGACCGAAGTTCCACCCGCCTGGCCCCCCGCTCTCTCTTGCCTGCCGCCTTGCTCCGGCATTTGTTCCTTGGCTGCCACACCTGCGCTCTCTGCCCCGCTGCAACTGGAGTTTCCTCAAAGCCTGCCCGTCTCGGCCAGGCGCGAGGACATTGCCCGCGCCATCTCTGAGCATCAGGTGGTCATTGTGTGTGGCGAAACCGGCTCGGGCAAGACCACGCAGTTGCCAAAAATATTGATCGGCATGGGCCGGGGCAGCGTCAACCATCCTGGACAGCGTGGCCATCTGATCGGCCACACCCAGCCGCGCCGCGTTGCCGCATCCAGCGTGGCCAGACGCATTGCCGATGAGCTCAAAACGCCGCTGGGCGAGGTGGTGGGCTACAAAGTGCGTTTTCAGGACCGGCTCGCGCCGGGTGCCTCGGTCAAGCTCATGACCGACGGCATCTTGCTGGCTGAAACCCAGACCGATCCGCTGCTGCGGGCCTACGACACCCTGATCATTGACGAGGCGCACGAGCGCAGCCTGAACATCGACTTCCTGCTCGGCTACCTGCGCCAACTCCTGCCACGCCGGCCCGATTTGAAGCTGATCATCACCTCGGCAACGATCGATGCGCAGCGCTTTGCCGACTACTTTGCGTCGCCTGCTCTGCCGCCGGGCCGCCCCAAGGCGGAGCGCGCCCCCTCTGAGGGCAGCGACCCGCCCAGCGGCGGAGCGTGGGGGCCCATGATTGCGGCGCCGGTGATCATGGTCTCGGGCCGCACCTTCCCGGTGGAGCTGCGTTACCGACCCTTCGAGGAGTCGCGGGACCATGATCTCAATGACGCGATGGCCGACGCGGTTGACGAGCTATGGAGGGGCAATGTCGCTGGCGACATATTGGTGTTTTTGCCGGGTGAGCGCGAAATTCGTGAAGCCGCCGATCACCTGCGCAAACACCTTTCGCACCAGCCTGTTTTGCGCGACACGGAGGTGCTGCCCCTGTTCTCGCGCCTGTCTCAAGCCGAACAAGACCGAATCTTTGAATCGCACAGCGGGCGGCGCATCGTGTTGGCCACCAATGTGGCTGAAACGTCGCTGACCGTACCCGGCATTCGCTACGTCATCGACACCGGTACCGCCCGCGTCAAGCGCTACAGCTTTCGCAGCAAGGTCGAACAACTGCTGGTTGAACCCGTGTCTCAGGCAGCAGCCAACCAGCGCGCTGGGCGGTGCGGTCGCGTGGCCGACGGCATATGCATCCGGCTCTATGCAGAGCAAGACTTTCAGAGCCGCCCCCCTTTTACCGATCCGGAAATTTTGCGCAGTTCTTTGGCGTCGGTGATTTTGCGGATGAAGGCGTTGCGGCTTGGCAGCGTGGAAGACTTTGCATTCATTGAACCGCCGCAGCGCCGCGCGATCACCGATGGCTACCAACTGCTTGGCGAGATCGGTGCGGTCGATGACTTCAATGAACTCACGCCCATCGGGCAGATTCTGGCCAAACTGCCGCTGGACCCCCGCGTGGGCCGCATGCTTTTGGAGGCGCGGGAGCGCCGCGCCCTTGAGGAGGTGCTGGTCATCGCCAGTGCCCTGAGCGTGCAGGACGTGCGTGACCGCCCGCTGGACAAACAAGCCCAGGCCGACCAGCAGCACGCCAAGTTTGACGACGACAAGAGCGAGTTCGTCTCGTACCTCAAGCTGTGGAACTGGATCCATGACGCGCGGGGCGGGCATTTGGGCAGGCCTGCCCAGCCTTTGTCGCAAGGGCCCGTGACGGGGCGCATGCCCGCACCCCGGCCCTCTTCCAAAGAAGGGGAGAGCCGATCTAACCCTCCCCCTCTGGGCGAGGGCAGGGGAGGGGGCAGCAGCCGCCCAATGCAAGCTCAAGCCATCCCCGCGCAGCACAAACTCTCCAACCGCCAGTATGAAAACCTGCTGCGCGAGAACTACATCAATGTGCGACGCGTGCGCGAGTGGCGAGACATCCATTCGCAATTGCTCAGTGTGGTGGCCGAACAGGGCTGGAAACTCAACAAAGAGCCGGCGAGCTACGAGCAGTTGCATCTGTCCATGCTCTGCGGGCTGCTGGGCAATATCGGTTGCAAGAGCGACGAGGAAGACTTTTACATGGGCGCGCGTGGCATCAAGTTTCACCGCCATCCGGGCTCGCGTCTTTCAAAGCGACCGGGCCGATGGATCGTCGCGGCCGAGTTGGTGGAGACCACCCGCCTGTTTGGCCGTTGCATGGCCAATATTGAGGCGCAATGGATCGAACAAGTGGGCGGCCATCTGATCAAAAAGCAACTGCTCGATCCGCACTGGGAGAAAAAAGCGGCCCGGGTTTCGGCGCTTGAGCGTGCAACGCTTTATGGCCTGGTGATCTACAACAACCGCCGCGCCGACTTTGGCCTGGTGGACCCTGAAGGTGCCCGCGAAATTTTTCTACGCGAGGCCCTGGTGGCCGGGCACTGGGATACCAAGCTGCCTTTTCTTGCCGCCAACCACAAACTCCTGGCGCAGGTCGAAGAACTCGAGCACAAGCAGCGCCGGCAAGACGTCCTGGTGGACGACGAGCTGATCTATGCCTTCTATGACAGTCAGGTGCCTGCCGACATCCACAACGGCGCTGCCCTTGAGCGCTGGTGGAAAGACACCTCGCGCGGCAATCCTCGCCTGCTGTTTTTAAGCCGCGAAGAACTCATGCGTCATGAGGCGGCAGGCATCACCACGCAGGCCTTTCCCAAAACCCTGCGCCTGGGCGGCGTGGACTGCCCGGCGAGCTACTTGCACGAGCCCGGCGACCCCCGAGACGGCGTGAGCGTCGATGTGCCCTTGTTCGTGCTCAATCAGGTCAGTCAGGAGCGCTGTGAATGGCTGGTGCCTGGCATGCTCAAGGAGAAAATCCAGGCCCTGCTCAAAAGCCTGCCGCAAAAGCCGCGCAGCCGCTTCGTGCCCCTGCCCGAAAGTGCTGCGCGTCTGGCCGCCGAACTGTCCGCAAGCGAGGTCTTTGGCAACGGCTCGCTCACCGATGCACTGCTCAAGAAAGTGCGTGACGAGACCAGCCTGGACGTCAAGCGCGCCGATTTCAAGCTCGACATGCTCAGCGCCCACCTGTTCATGAATCTGCGTGTGGTTGACGAACACGGTCGCCAACTGGGCATGGGTCGTAACCTGGGCGCGCTCAAGGCCGAATGGGGCGGCAAAGCTCGGGGCGCCTTCCAGGCGCTGGCCCAACTCAAGGGCAGCCTTGGCGAGTCACCCAAACCGCAGCCTGCCACCGGCGCGCTTGCAGGCGCACCGGTGGGATCTGACCCCAC
>JAJTGH010000203.1 GCA_021299555.1 Comamonadaceae bacterium | reverse complement strand
AGACGTGCCTGTGGTTGCCTTCTCGGTCGGGGAAGAAGAGCTTCGCGGCGTGGACACCAAGCCTCTGGTCGGTCACCTGGCTGCTTGGAACTACTTCATGAGCATCAAGAACCCGGCCAACACCGAGTTCACCAAGAAGTGGGCCGCCTACGCCAAGGCCAAGAACATTGCGGGCCACAAGGACAAGCCACTGACCAACGATCCCATGGAGGCCACCTACATTGGTATCAACATGTGGAAGCAGGCGGTTGAAAAAGCCAAGACGACCGACGTGGACAAGGTGATTGCAGCCATGGCAGGTCAAACCTTCAAGGCGCCGTCGGGCATCACATCGAAGATGGATGAGAAGAACCACCACCTGCACAAGTCGGTCTTCATCGGCGAGATCAAGGCCGACGGTCAGTTCAGCGTGGTCTGGAAGACACCAGGGCCGGTCAAGGCCAAGCCATGGTCGCCGTACATCGAAGGCAACGACAAGAAGAAGGACGAGCCCGAGAAGAAGTAAGCCATAAGCAGTGCACGGGGCTTGCCCCCGTGCACTGGCACCGAGGGTTGCCCACAAGCGGGTCCTCGCGCAAACACACCCCAAACCCTAGCCTGGGCAGATCTTTGGAATCTGGCAAGGTATTGATCGTGCGTGATGGCAAGGCCATCGATCCAGTCTCCGGCGCCGACGCTGCGCTGTCCGACAGCGCAGAGGACGTGATCAGCAACAACCGCATGCGCGGCGAAATTGATGCCGCCCTGGCCTCGCTCAAGCTGTTTTCCCCAGACATCAAAGTCCGACGTGAGGCCGTCAAGGCGCTTCAGGGAGACGCCGATGCCGGCAAACTGCCGCTGCTGGACAAAGCCCTACAGGCCGAAGTCGATCCCACCCTCAAAGAGCAAATCGCCCTGTTGCGAGCCGGCATCGTGCTGGGCAGCGATGACAGGGCCAAGAGGCTGGAGGCGGCCAAACAGCTGTCGAGCAGCCGCAATCCAGCGACCAAGACGTTGCTGCTCGAACGCATCAAGATTGAAGAAGACGGGCAGGTCAAAGCCGCCCTGCAATCCGCCCTGAGCGCCGTCGATTCATCACTGCGGCTCGGCGAGCGGCTGGCGGTTGTTTTCACGGGCATCAGTCTGGGATCGATCTTGCTGCTGGTGGCTCTGGGTCTGGCCATCACCTACGGCCTGATGGGTGTGATTAATATGGCCCATGGCGAGCTGATGATGATCGGTGCCTATGCCACCTTCGTGGTGCAGGGGCTGTTTCAAAAATTTTTCCCCAACGCCTTCGACTGGTATCTGCTGGCGGCCCTGCCCGCGGCCTTTGTCGCATCGGCCCTCATGGGCGCAGTGCTCGAGCGCAGCGTGATCCGATTCCTCTACGGGCGTCCCCTGGAGACGTTGTTGGCCACCTGGGGAATCAGCCTGATTCTTCAGCAACTGGTGCGTACCTTGTTTGGTGCACAAAACGTGGGCGTGGAAAACCCCAGTTGGATGAGCGGAGGAATCACGCTGATGGACAACCTGCAATTGCCATGGAACCGCATTCTCATCATCGGCTTTGCCTTGGCAGTGCTGCTGACAATGGCCTTTCTGATCAGCAAAACCCGGCTGGGGCTGTTTGTGCGGGGAGTGACCCAAAACAATTTCTGGAAGGCTGGGCTGGCGCAGTGCTGGCCAAAATCGCGGTGTTGGTGCTGATCGTCATATTCATCCAAAAGCGACCACAGGGCATCTTTGCAATGAAGGGTCGCAGCGCGGAGGCATGAGATGAAAGACTGCAAGCTCGACTTACCCGGCTCGCCCGCGCTGCTCAGCCGCAGCGGTTGGGCTGCCTTCTTGATGGCGCTCATCGCCGTGTGCGCGATCGCCCCACTGCTCAACCTGATGGTGGAACCCAGCAGCGCTTTGCACTTGAGCGACTACATGGTGGCGCTGCTCGGAAAAATCATGTGCTATGCCATCTGCGCGCTGGCGATGGACCTGATCTGGGGCTACACCGGCATCCTGAGCCTGGGCCACGGGCTGTTCTTTGCGCTCGGTGGCTACGCCATGGGCATGTACCTGATGCGCCAGATTGGCCGAGACGGCAACTACAAAAGCGACCTGCCCGACTTCATGGTGTTTCTCGACTGGAAGGCCTTGCCTTGGCATTGGAGCTTGAGTGATAGCTTTGTGGCCACTTTGATTTTCATTGTGGCCATCCCTGGTCTGGTGGCCTTCATCTTTGGCTACTTCGCATTTCGCTCACGAATCAAGGGGGTGTATTTTTCCATCATCACCCAAGCCATGACTTTTGCGGCCATGCTGCTGTTTTTCCGCAATGAGACCGGTTTTGGCGGCAACAACGGCTTTACCGACTTCAAGCGGATCCTGGGTATTCCGCTGGCCACCCCGTCGATGCGCATGGTGCTGTTTGTTCTGACAGGATTGACCTTGCTGGGATTTTTCTTGTTCGCCCGCTGGCTGGTCAGCAGCAAGTTCGGTCGAGTACTGCAAGCGATCCGCGATGCGGAAGGACGCGTCATGTTCAGTGGCTACAACCCGATCGGCTACAAGCTGACGATCTGGGTGATATCGGCCGTCATGTGTGGCGTGGCCGGAGCGCTTTATGTACCGCAGGTGGGCATCATCAATCCCAGCGAGATGAGCCCCGCGCAATCCATCGAAATGGCGATTTGGGCCGCTGTAGGAGGTCGTGGCACCCTGATCGGTCCGATCGTCGGCGCCTTTGTGGTCAACGGGGCCAAGAGCTGGCTGACGGTCAGTGCGCCGGAATTTTGGCTCTATTTTCTAGGTGCGCTCTTCATCGCGGTGACCTTGTTCCTGCCCACGGGCATCATGGGCTTGCTGCGCGATCCGGGTTCGCTGATCCGCACACTGCGCGATTTCAGAAAGGGCCGATGAAATGACGCCCGACCTGCAAGAGTTTGGAGCGCGTCGACTGGCGCAGCATATGGAGCGTGGCGCGCCGGGGCAAACCGAGTCGGGCGGTCGAAACCCAGGCTTTGCGCGCATTGCTCAGGACGGTGAGGTCGATACCACCCACGGCGCGATTCTTTACCTGGAAGACGTCAGCGTGAGTTTCGACGGCTTCAAGGCCATCAACAAACTCAGCCTCGATATCGCAGCAGGCGAGCTGCGCTGCATCATCGGTCCCAATGGCGCTGGCAAGACCACGATGATGGACATCATCACCGGTAAGACCCGGCCCGACGAGGGCAGCGTGTTCTTCGGCAGCACCATCGACCTGCTGCGCCACCGCGAAGCCGATATCGCGCAAATGGGCATAGGTCGCAAATTCCAAAAGCCCACCGTGTTCGAACATCTGACGGTGTTTGAAAACCTGGAACTTGCGCTCAAGACCCCAAGGGGCGTGGCTTCTTCGATGTTCTTCAGGCTCAACAGCGAGCAAAGCGATCGGCTGGCCGAAGTGCTGCGCACCATCCACCTGTCGCAAGACCTCATGCGCCAGGCCGGCACGCTCAGTCACGGTCAGAAGCAGTGGCTGGAAATCGGCATGCTCCTGATGCAAGATCCCAAGCTGCTGCTCCTCGATGAGCCTGTGGCCGGTATGACCGATGAGGAGACGGCACGCACCGCAGAACTCTTTCTGAGCCTCAAGGGCAAGCACTCGCTGATGGTGGTCGAGCATGACATGAATTTCATCAAGTCCATCAGTGATATCGTCACCGTGCTGTGCGATGGGTCGGTACTGGCCCAGGGCTCTCTTGAGCAGGTGCAAGCTGACGAGCGGGTGATCGAGGTCTATCTCGGCCGATGAGCAGCCCACACACCAACGATCACCCTATGCTTGACGTCCGCAATATTCAGCAGTACTACGGCGGCTCGCACATCCTGCGAGATGTCAGCCTTAAAACACAGCTGGGCAAGGTCACGGTGCTGCTCGGCCGCAACGGTGTGGGCAAGACCACCCTCCTCAAGAGCCTGATGGGATTGATCCCGATCCGCAGCGGCTCCATCGGCTTTGCGGGCGCGGACATCAGCCGGGCCAAACCCTACGATCGCGCCCGCGCCGGTATCGGCTACGTGCCACAGGGCCGCGAAATCTTTGCTCGCCTGAGCGTTGAGGAAAATTTGTGCATGGGCCTGGCCTACAAGAGTGCCAGTGAGCCGATACCGGCCGAGCTCTTCGAGTTGTTTCCCGTTCTCAAGCAGATGCTGGGTCGGCGCGGTGGCGACCTCTCAGGCGGCCAGCAGCAGCAACTGGCCATCGCCAGGGCACTGGCGGCCAAGCCCAAGCTGCTGATCCTCGATGAACCCACGGAGGGCATACAGCCGAGCATCATCAAAGACATCGGCAGGGTGATCCGCATGCTGGCCGACCGCGGTGACATGGCGATCTTGCTGGTTGAACAGTACTACGACTTCGCAGAAGAACTGGCCGACGACTACCTGGTGATGGAGCGCGGCCAGTTCATTGCACAGGGCCTGGGCAGTCACATGCAGGAAAACGGCGTGCGCCAGCTGGTGGCAATCTAAGCGCAGCAATCCGACCGCTCCAAGAGCCCGCGGCAGCCCCCAGGAGTGCTCAACACCGGGCGAGATCTGCTTGCCAGCGCCGGGTCAGAAGGCAAGGTTGACAAGCAAACCTCCGATCAAGTCAATTCATTTGACGGGTTCAGTGGGCACTTCGGTCGCCAAGAATACGCTGCGCCGTCGACATCCACAGGGCTCCTGGACCGAGGCAGGCTTTGATCCGTGTCGGCGCCAGTGCCCTTAAAAATGACACTCACAAGTTTCAAGTCGATGGTCGGGCATTGATCACGGCTCAAGTCTCGGTCAGAAGGTCGGTGCGCTCAAGGCCCGCCGAAGGAACCCAATATCTAAATTCAGGCACACTCAGGTACCCTGGGGGTAAGCGATCACGGCGCCCACAGTCCTACTATGACCCTTGCTCCAACTTCCGGCTCACCGAGCACCAGCGACCGAATTCGCGGCGCCCTCTGGGGCATGATGATCGGCGACGCGCTGGCCATGCCGGTGCATTGGTACTACAGGCTGTCTGAACTGCAGCGTGATTTCGGGGTGATTCGGGATTACCAAGCGCCCAAAG
>JAJTGH010000039.1 GCA_021299555.1 Comamonadaceae bacterium | reverse complement strand
CGGGGGCGTGGCGGGCCAGCGCCATGACCCAGCCGCCTTGGCCGCCGCCGACGTCAAGCACCATGCGGTGCTGGCCGAAGTCGTAGGCCACCAGCAGTTCCTCGATCAGGAAGCGCTGCGAGCGCGCCATCAGCTCGGAGTAGCGGGCCACCTGCAGTGCATCGGGCCTGGGCTGACTGAAATCACGCTCAGCAAGCTCCCTGGGCTGGGCAGTCAGGTGTGCCGGCGATCCCGCCGCCGTGACAGGCTCGAGCGGGGCGTCCTGCGTACCGCCGGTCGGGTAAGGCCAGTAGGCGTGCATGCCCGAGCGCTCGGGGTGATTGAGCAAATTCAGGGGGTCGACCAAGTCGGCATTGAGCAGCGCGTTGTGCTCGATCATGGCGCGCAGGCCGGCATGGCTGGCCACCGGCGCGCCCAGTGGGCCCAGCCCATAGCGCTCGCCCCGGCACTCGAGCAGACCCAGGCTCACTGCCGAGCGCAGCAGGCGCTGCAGGCTGTCGGCCGGCAGGGCGCTTTGCTGCTGCAATTCGGCCAAGGTTTGGGGCCGCTTGAGCAAACTTTCAAACCAGCCCAGGCGCACGCATGCGAGCAGCACCTGGCTGTGCACAAAGCCGGCCATCAGGTCGAACAGTTGCTGCGCTCGCCGGCGCATGACCAGCCGGCCGACCGGGTTGCCCAAGGCCCAGCGGTAGAGGGCGGGGCTGCTGAGCCACTGGTCCCAGCGCATGAGCCAGCGCTCGCGCCAGCTGGCTGCCCCTTGCGTGGCCACGGCCGCGCTGCCCGCGCTCATGCCAGTCCGGTCTCGACCACGCCGCGTGCAATTTGCTCGCGGGCATGCTGAGGCAGCAGCCGCTCTGACTCGGCCAGCACCAGCTTTTGCATGGCAGAGCGTGCCGGGCAGGCCGGCACCGAATCGATGGCCGCTTGCATCAGTTCCCGGAAGTACTCGACTGCGCCCACCAGACCCAAATCAGCCGCCGAACTCGGTCGGCCGTGCTGTGCGTCTTGGCCCTGGGGCTTGCCGATGGCCAGAGCCTGGCCCATCACGTCGCGGATGTCGTCGGCCACCTGATAGGCCTCTCCCAGGCAGTCGCCCAGCCGCCTCCAGGGCTTGGGATCGTGGCCAGCTGCAATCGCACCGGCGCAGGTGGAAGCGACAAACAGTGCCCCGGTCTTGGCGCGCTGGTATTGGCTCAGGGCGACCTTGGGCTCGCACTCCCAGGCCTGGCCGGCCACGATGCCTTCGGGCGCTCCCGTGCCTTCACAGACGATTTGCAGCAAGGGGGCCAGCCGCTGCGGCCAGCGCATGCCGCCCTGGGCCAGGGCCTGATAGGCCAGCACGATCAAGGCGTCACCCGTCAGCAGGGCCAGCGGCTCGCCAAACTGCTTGTGCACCGTGGGCAGCCCCCGCCGAATGTCGGCGTCGTCAAAGCAGGGCATGTCGTCGTGCACCAGAGAGGCGCAGTGCAACATCTCGATGCTGATGGCTGCCGCATCGCCCAGCGCTGGAGCATCGTCACCGCAGGCCGAGGCCACGGCCAGGCACAGTTGCGGCCGAATTCTGGCGCCACCTGGGAAGACCGCGTGGCGCATGGCCGCCAGCAGTCTTGGCGGCGCGCTGGCCGTTTGGACCCTGGAAAACTGCTGTTCCAGTGCCCGCTCGATGCGTTCGCTCATGCTCATAAGACCCCCTTGGTGGCTGGATGTCGCCAAATCGGGACATCTCTATGTGTCAATTTAACATGACACAACCGCTTGTCAAGAGGAAGTGACTGGTGCTCAGGCGCTCAAACTGACCCGGGCGGGCCAGTCAGGGCTTGACTGGATTCGTCGTGGGCTCGAGGGTCTGGCTGTTGGTGCGCCGCCATAAAACCCGCACATCCAGACCGTCGCGCCGTACCAGGGCTTGCTGGCTGACCTGCAGATCATCTTGGCGCAAGCGGCCGGTGATCAGGAAAAACCGGGAATTGAGCCCATGCCGACTGGCGTCAAAAGGCTGTGAACCTCCCAGGGCGGCGTTGGCCGCTGCCAGATCGCGCCAGTGCTGGCGTTCGCGTTCTTGGAGCAGGCGGCGGGCTTGGCCCAAGGACAAGCCCTTGACGCTGGCGCTGATCACTTCTGCGCTGGCGGTGTTGAGATTGAGTGGCGTGCGCAGGGGAAGCAGGCTGACGTGCGGCGCCAACCGCTGTAGCACGTCGCTGGGCACGCCCAGCCAGACCAGTTGTTCGACTTGCCTGGGCAAAAAGGGCGGCTGCTGATCTCCCGGCGCACTCTTGCCGGCCATCGCATCGCGCAAGGCCAGGGCCATTTGACGCGCCCAGGGCACGGGCACGTCGATCAGCGCGAACAATCGCTCGGCCATCTCGACGTCGGGCTCTGACAATTTGCTCTCGTCAACCAAGTTGCTCAGATTGAGCCGTCCTTGCAGGTCTTCGATGCGGCCGGATAAAAACACACCGGTGAGATCGTTTTGCCCGCTGGCGTTGCCATCGCTGGCCAAAAAGCTAGACAGGCGCGCGTCCTGCAGCGCCAAAGCCCAGGGCTCGCCGAGGTGATCGGTGCCGGCGCTGCGTGCGTCTTCTCGCAAGATCAGCCGGGCCCAGTCCAAGGCCCCGTTGAGCACCCCCTGCGCTTGCTGGCGCGTTCTCTCCTGGCGCTCTACCTCGGTCAGGCGCCACTGCTGCCACAGCGCCGTCGAAGCAAGTGCCGCGATCAGGGTCACCATCAGCAAGGCGGTGAGCAAGGCGGCGCCACCTTGCCTGGACTGCCAACCCGGCGGCACCGATGCACGCTGAGCATGTGCTGTTCGCCCCACCGCGCTCATGGTGACGTCTCTCCACTGCCCACCAAGCGGATCCAGTCGCTGACCAGCTGTCCGGCCACGCCCTGATCCGCGCTCAGATCGAGCACAAGCCGCACGGCCTCGGGTGCAACATGTTCATTGGGCTTGGCGCCGGCGTCTGAAGCGCTGTCCGTGGCCGACAGCGGATGGCTCCAACTGTCCTTGCGAAAGTAAAGCAGTTTCCAGCCCGTGATGCCAGCGATCGCCACCTCGTTGGCGATGTCTGCCTGGCTCGGGTTGCGGGCCCAGCGCTGGGCCTGTGCCCATGCCAGGTCCAGGTCGGCGCGTCGATAAAGCGCTGGCGATTGCCAGCGCACCCAGCTGCCCTTGCCGCCATGCTGATCGCTGATCACGCGTCGGCTCCAGGCCACCACGCGCAGGGGCTGGCCCGCAAGGCTCGCATCAATGCGCGTGATGCGCAGCACCAGTCCGTCGTAATCCAGAGCAGGTACCGAACGTACCGTACCCATGTCGGTCATCGCCTGCAGGTCGGTGTTCCATTGTGCCAACGCCGTCTGCAGCTGGGCAACCCCGTTCATTTGTTGCGCCACCCGCTCGCGCGTGCGCAGCTGTGTGTCGAGTCCACGCCAGCCCATGAGCGCGAGCAATGACAACACGCTGATGGCCACCATCACCTCCACCAGAGTGAAGCCGCGTAGATGCCTCAACTCAGTATCTCCCCATCACGGTGACCAGGCTGAGCAGCGGGCGGCTGTCGGCACTGATCACGCGGGCCTCCACCCGCCTGAAGTTGGGATTGGGCGTCGCATTGACCACCAGATCAACGTCCAAGGCCTGACCGCCTTGTTCACAGGATGAACGACTTTGACCAATGGCCGGCAGCTGTCGGGCCAGGCGCAGACGCACCAATTCGTTTTCTGCGCACAACTGAGCCAGCAACTGGTCGGCCTGACGCTGGGCGTGGTTCAGTAGGGCGCCGCTTGAGCGCAGTCCCGCAGCCAGCGCCACCGCCACGATGGCCAGCGCCACCAGAACCTCCACCAGTGTGAAACCGTATTGCGATGCCCGCTTGTTGCCGGTCATGGTCGTCGCGCTTCAAAGGGCGCCAGTCCGTCGGTACTCAGGCGCAGCATTTGTTGACCCAGACGCAGCACCACCGCCTGAGGAGCAATGATGGGCTCGGGCCCCAGCACCAGCGCACGCTGCCCTGCTGGCTCAATCGACTGCACCTCGATGCCTGAGCTGAGCCATCGCTGCTCGGCCTGGGCCGGCACATAACCCTGGAAGACAAAGCCGTCGTTGACGCTGGTCCAGCGCAGCACCTGCCCGCTGCTTCGCGACCAGGCACGGCCGCTTTCAAGCAAGCCCACCAGTCGCTGGGCTTCACGCTGCAAAGCCTGTTCGTCGCCGCCTCGCATCGACAAGGCCACCGCTGCGCTGGCAAGTGCTGCGATGGTGATCACCACCAGCAATTCGAGCAGCGTCAGACCCTTTTGGGTTGCCGCACTTGCATGCAGCGCGGTGCCCGGTCTTGTTGAGGGGCTGGCCATGATGCGAGGCTCTCGAGCGGCCGCCCGTCCTTTATTGCCAGGATCCAATATCGGCGTTCTTGCCTTCGCCGCCGGGCTGCCCGTCCGCGCCCAGCGAGAGCACGTCGACCTCGCCCTTGAGGCCTGGGTTCATGTATTGATATGGCCGCCCCCACGGGTCGTTGGGCAGTTTGTCGAGCGTGGCGCGCCAGTTCGGCGGCAGGGGGCCAGCGCTTGGGCGGCTGACCAGCGCCTGCAAACCCTGCTCTGCGCTGGGGTAGCGCTGGTTATCGAGTTTGTAGAGCTTAAGCGCCTGGCCAATACTGGCGATGTCTGTGCGGGCGGCCGTGACGCGGGCGTCATCGGCGCGGTCGAGCACGTTGGGCACGATCAGCGCTGCGAGCACACCGATGATCACCAGCACCACCATCAACTCGATCAGGGTAAAGCCCCGCTGCCGCAAACGGCAGGCGCTTTTCTTGATGAGATTGCGATCGTTTTCTTGCATGGACTCGATCATAATCCGCGCATGCGCAAGCGTTTGTCAATTTTTTCGCTGGTCTGTACCGTCTTGGTTTGGGGTTTGCTCGGCGTCAGTGCGGTCTATTGGGTTTTTGCTTTGACCGAGCCGCCCCCCCGGGACCGTCTGCCGGATGCGCCGGTGGTGCCGCAAATCAAGCCCTCGGCCATTTCAGCATGGCTGGGTGCCGGCGGCGTGACTGAAGACCACAGCCCCGCTTCGGGACCTCGGCGTTATGAATTGCTGGGCATCATCGCGCAGGGCCGCAGCGGCGTGGCTTTGCTTGCGGTGGACGGGCAGGCCCCCAGACCCTATCTGGTGGGCACAGTCATCGAGGACGGCGTGATGCTGCGCGCCGTCGGTCCACGGCACGCGGAGCTGGCGGCCGATCGCAAAGGTCCTATGCTCCAGCGCCTGGAGTTGCCCGTGCCGCCCGAGCTGCCTCCTCCAGAGGGACTCACACTCTCGGCCCGTACGCCGCGCTAAAGAGGCTTGCGGGTTTACCGGCAGGCCCGTCGGCACTTTCTCAAGGCCGGCTCACTTGCCCGATTGGGCTCACTGGGCGGCCCAACCCCCGTCCATGTTCCATGCGGCGCCCCGCACATTGTTGCCAGCGGCCGAGCAGAAAAACACCGCCAGCGCACCCAGTTCCTCGGGGGTGGTGAACTGCATGGAAGGCTCTTTCTCACCCAGCAGAACCCGCTTGGCCTCTTCGTTGGAAATACCCAGGGCCTGCGCTCGGGCGTCGACCTGCTTTTGTACAAGCGGGGTGAGCACCCAGCCCGGGCAAATCGCGTTGCAGGTCACACCTGTGGTGGCCGTCTCCAGTGCGGTGACCTTGGTCAGTCCCACAATGCCGTGCTTGGCGGCCACATAGGCCGACTTCTCGGCCGATGCAACCAGCCCGTGCACCGAGGCCACGTTGATGATGCGCCCCCAGTTGGCAGCTTTCATGGCCGGCAAGGCCAGCCGCGTGGCGTGAAATGCGCTCGATAAGTTGATGGCGATCACTGCGTCCCATCGCTCGATTGGAAAGTCTTCGATCCTGGCCACATGCTGTATGCCCGCGTTGTTGACCAAAATATCCACCCGGCCAAAGCGCCCTGCGGCAAATTTCATCATGGCCTCGATCTCTGCAGGCCGGCTCATGTCGGCGCCGTGGAAGGCCACCTGAACACCCAGGGCCGCGACCTCTGCTTGAGGGCCAGATGCGTCGCCAAAGCCGTTGAGCACCACATTGGCGCCTTGGGCCGCCAGGGCCTTGGCCAGCCCCAGGCCAATGCCACTGGTCGACCCGGTCACGAGTGCTGTCTTGCCTTTGAGCATGAAATTCTCCTGTGCAATTGAGGTGACAATTCGGTAGCCCGCTCCGCGGGCGTCCAAGATTCCAACCCACGATTATGGGGCGCCTGTACGGTGCCAAACACGCATGACCGAGCCGCAACTGCATCAACTTGAGTGCCCTGACGCCGCCGGCGGCCATCGCATGGCCTATTGGCAGTGGGGCCAGAGCGACAGCGCTGCTGTGGTGTTGTGTGTGCATGGGCTGACCCGCCAGGGGCGCGACTTTGACGTTCTGGCCCGTGCCCTGATCGATCGCGCCAGCGCCCATGGCCAGAGCCTGCGTGTGATCTGCCCTGACGTGGTTGGCCGGGGAGCCAGCGCCTGGCTCGGCGATCCTGCCCAGTATCACCCCACAACCTATGCGGCCGACATGCAGGCCCTGCTGGCGCACCTGCATGTGCAGGCGCCAGTTATACAGCTCGACTGGGTAGGCACCAGCATGGGTGGCATCATCGGCATGATTGCAGCAGCGCAGCCGCAGAGCCTGCCGCAGCCGATTCGCCGTCTCGTGCTCAACGATGTGGGCCCACGGCTGAGCTGGGTGGGCCTGTCGCGTATCAAGCAATACGTGGGTCGAGGCGGGCCTTTTGCCTCGATGCAGGACGCACTGGATGTCATGCGCCAGAACATGGCCAGCTTTGGTCCGCACACCGACGCGCAGTGGCAGCAGTTGAACACGCCGATGTTCAAGCCCACCGCCGACGGTAGTTGGGCCTTGCATTACGACCCGGCCATCGCCCAGCCGCTGCAGCCGCTGACTGAGGCCATCAATGACCAATCGTCCCAGGTCATGCAGGCCCTCTATGAGCGTATCACTGCACAGACCTTGCTGCTGCGCGGCGCCGATTCTGACCTGCTCACGCGTGAAGATGCGCAAGCGATGACGCAATGCGGGCCGCGTGCGCGGCTTCTTGAGTTTGCTGGAGTCGGTCACGCCCCCACTTTGATGGCAGCCGATCAGGTACGAGCTGTGCTTGATTTTTTGCTGCCAGTCTGAGCCTATCCTGCCTTCATGAAAAGCGCCATTCATGCAGACGGCTCGGAGTCTGCCGACGCGGGCGGGATCCTGGCCGTCGCCTCGCAGGGCCTGCCCAGCGATCCCCAAGTTCTGGCGCGGGCGCGCGCGTTTGCCCAGCCTCTGGTTGCCGGACGTGTGCTTGACACCGGCGAGCCCATCTTGGCGCATGCCGATGCTGTGGCGGCCATCCTGGACGGCCTGGGTGGCTCGCAAGCCATGCAGGCGGCCAGCTACCTGGTGTACGCCTGCGAGCATTTGAACAAGCCAGCCGAGGTGATTGCTGCAGCCTTCGGACAGAGCCATGCCGATCTGGCCGTGGCCACCACGAAGTTGGTCAATGTGCAGCGGCAAGCCAGGTTGGCTCAGGCAAAAACCGGTCGCGTGGACGAGCAGGCCGCACAGACAGAGACCGTGCGCAAGATGCTATTGGCTTTCTCGCGTGATCTGCGTGTTGTCATGTTGCGTCTGGCCTCGAGACTGCAAACGCTGCGTTACTACGCCAGCACCAGGCGCGAGCCAAGCTCGGCCATGGCGCAGGAGTCCATGCACGTGTTTGCGCCCCTGGCCAATCGGCTGGGCATCTGGCAAATCAAGTGGGAACTTGAAGATCTGGCCTTTCGTTTCACCGAGCCCCAGACCTACCGCGACATCGCCAAACTGCTGGATGAAAAACGTCTTCAGCGAGAAGGCTACATGCAAGCGCTGTGTGCTCAACTGCAGGCCCAATTGCGTCCGCAGGGCCTGGAGGTCACGGTGCAGGGCCGACCCAAGCACATCTACAGCATCGTGCGCAAGATGCGCGGCAAGGCTCTGGGCTTTGACCAGGTTTTCGATGTGCGGGCCCTGCGCGTGATCGCGCCCGACGTCAAAGCCTGCTATGCCGTACTTGCCCATGTGCATGAGCGCTTTTCGCAGGTCGAGGGTGAGTTTGACGACTATATTGCCCGACCCAAGGCCAACGGCTACCAGTCTTTGCACACGGTGGTGCGCGACCACGACGGCAAAGCCATCGAGATTCAGATACGCACGCCAGCCATGCATGAGCACGCTGAAAGTGGCGTGGCCGCCCATTGGGCCTATAAAGAAGCGGGCAGCAAGGGCTATGCAGGAGTCAGCGCTGCCGGGCCTTATGACGCCAAGATTGCGGTGCTGCGGCAACTTCTGGCCTGGGAGCGCGAGATGTCCGAGCCGCTGTCTGCCCGAGACCAGGGCGGCCACGGTTTGCTCGATGACCGCATCTACGTGCTCACCCCGGAAGCGGCCGTGGTTGAACTGGCCCGCGGCTCCACTGCGGTGGACTTTGCCTACAGCCTGCACACCACATTGGGCCACCGCTGCAGAGGCGCCCGGGTTGACGCAGTCATGGTCCCGCTCAACACGGTGCTGCGCAACGGGCAGACGGTGGAGATCATTGCGGCCAAAGAAGGCGGACCCTCGCGCGACTGGCTCAACCCCGAACTCGGTTTTCTGGCCAGCCCGCGCGCACGGGCCAAGGTTCGGGCCTGGTTCAATGCCTTGGCCTTGCAGGAGACGGTTGCTCGCGGGCGCGAGGCGGTTGAAAAGTTGCTGCAGCGCGAAGGCAAGACTGCGGTCGGACTCGACGAGTTGGCCGTCCAACTGGGCTTCAAGGCCGCCGAAGACCTGTTTGAAGTGGTCGGCAAAGACGAGTTTTCTCTGCGCACCATCGAAAACATGCTGCGACCGAGCGAGCCTGCGCCCTCGGCCGACGACCTGGCGCTGGCCCGCATGCGCTCTGTCGGCCAGCGTTCGACCCAGGGCGGTGTGCTCGTCGTCGGCGTCGATTCTTTGCTCACTCAATTGGCCAAGTGCTGCAAGCCCGCGCCGCCGGACGCGATCCGTGGTTTTGTCACGCGCGGCAAGGGCGTGAGCATTCACCGAAGCGACTGCAGCAATTTTCGCAACATGGCCGGCGCCAGCCCCGAGCGGGTGATCGAGGTCAAGTGGAATGACAGCGCGCCGGCTCTCTATCCGGTGGACATCGCCATTGAGGCGGCCGACCGTCAAGGTTTGCTGCGCGATATTTCAGAGGTGTTTTCGCGCGAGAAGGTCAACGTCGTTGGCGTGCAGACCCAGTCACTGCGCGACCACCATGGCGACAGCGCCCGCATGACCTTCACCGTCGAAGTGGCCGACTCCCGGGCCCTGCAGCGTGTTCTGGCTGCGGTCGCCCAAGTCAGCGGCGTGCGTCTGGCCAGAAGGCGGTGAGCAGGGCCAAGATGGCCGGCCGGCTCAAATCGGTGCTGGCCGGTCGCGCGCAAGCCCGGGGTTTGCCATGGCCATGGGTGCTACAATCTTGGCTCAACGATTACAGGCGCATAGCTCAGCTGGTTAGAGCACCACCTTGACATGGTGGGGGTCGTTGGTTCGAGTCCAATTGCGCCTACCAAATTCGGTAAGGAAATCAAGCACTTAGCGGAAACGCTAGGTGCTTTTTTCTTGCTTGTACGGGAAAAGTACGGGATTCAATCCTGGGTGCCTTGCAAAATTGACCGGGTGAAACTTCAGGTCGACACTATCGGTCTACTTGGGTAGCCCCCTCGATTCGGGCTAACCGTCAGCTATTGGTGGGAGCCGCTACCTAACCTTCGCTTGATAGTAGGCTCGCCATAGGTGATAGTAGACGTCGTGTCGCAGGTGATAGTAGCCACACCTGATAGTAGGTCTGCATGATAGTAGCGGCTGATAGTAGCTGCACCTACCCCTACAGGACCCCCAAGCCGAAGGGGGTGGGGGGATAGCTTCGCGAGGGGCTCCCATCGCAGGGCGCATTTTTTGAATCCCAACAAGTTACACACATATTGGCCAGGATAGCTGCTCGGTTGTGTAGGGCTGCAGACCCATCAACATCACGCCGGCCTTGGCGCATTCGTGGCCGGGACGGTAGATCTTTCGGATGTTGGCGCACTCCACTTCGCCCAGGTGTGCGCTGTCGCTGCTAGGTGAGGGCAGGGGGCTAGTGCGGAGGCCCGCTGGCGCGGCAAGCTCGAACACTTGCTGCCCACGATCAGCAAGCGTGTACGGGTCAAGCATCACGAGGCCATGCCCTATGCCCAGGTCCCAGCATCGATCCAGGGCATTGCTATGAACCCAGTGCTTTCGGCCCGAGCACTCACACTGTGTGTTCTGACT
The DNA here is from genome assembly GCA_021299555.1 of Comamonadaceae bacterium. Classification (GTDB taxonomy): domain Bacteria; phylum Pseudomonadota; class Gammaproteobacteria; order Burkholderiales; family Burkholderiaceae_C; genus Polaromonas. Next base: position 7,252 of record JAJTGH010000039.1, on the reverse strand, counting down.
GCGACACGAACGACCGAGACGATAGAGGCAAAGTGGGACGAGTTCGACCTAGAAAACCAGCTGTGGATCATCCCGAAGGAGCGGATGAAACGCAGCATTGAGCACCGCGTGCCACTGTCAGATCAGGCGATCGCTGTGCTCAGGTCGATCACGAGGGCGGAGGGATCGCCATGGGTGTTCACTGGCCAGAGTCGAAAGACGAGTGAGATACAGCCGTTGTCCAACATGGCGATGCTGAACTACCTTCAGAAAACCCTGGGGCACAAGAGCCTTACCGTTCACGGCTTCAGGTCATCGTTCAGGGACTGGGCCGGCGAAACAAGCAGTCACTCTCGCGAAGTCATCGAACACGCCCTAGCTCACTCACTGGCAGATCAGACTGAGGCAGCCTATCAGCGCGGCGACTATCTGGAGAAGCGTCGGGCGCTGATGGCTGATTGGGGACAATTCGTCTTCGAAAAAGCTAAATTTCCAGCCTAATGCTGCAGTCAAAAAGGCAGAGCAATTAGCCGACGAACGGCGACGCAGAGGAAAAGCAATCGCCGGATTAAGTTTCTATGCCTACCTGTATGCGTCAGCAACAAGCTGCGCGAGGAGCTAGAGGCCCACTCGCTGCAGGAAAGGTGAGCCTATCCGGGTGTGTGAGGCAAGCAGATACGAGAGCTGCAATTCCGCCCACCGCAGGCTTTTGCTCTTTCCGCCCAGGTGGTCATTTCGCGGACAACATTACGCCGTGTTTAGGTGGAACAGCGGATAGCATGCGGCCTAATCAAATGGGCGCTTTCACCTTTATGGGCCTGTTTGGGGCCTTCGCACCCTCTCGCTGCGGGCACGCTTATGCATTCGGCCCCTGCAAGATTCGCTTGCGCTGAATCCACCGATTCGACAGCGCAAACATCACCAACAAGCCCAGCCGCGCATTGCCCCTCACTGTAATCGGCTGACACCGGGATAGCGTTCGCTTGCTGACAGCGCACGGGTCACGTCGTGATTGGCGGTCACACGGCCCCCCAAAGTCACCACGGAAACTCGTCGAGCAACGTTCTTGCCCTGGGCGTCGTTGTCGTAGACCACAGCGCTGATGGATCCGGTGGTGACCTCGGTCAGGAAGCCCCTGACCGACGATGTAGAAGTGCCGCCCGCCGCCAAGTTGGCAACGGGTGTCACGGCTCCGTCGGCGGGATTGAAGCGCATGAGTTTGCCGTTCGTTGTGCCGTAGTACAAGGCACCGTCACTGGCCGACAAGAAGCCTGTTGATGGCACATCGGGCAAGTCGCCGACCACCTTGGTCAACACCGGTGCGCTGCGGCACAGGTCGTCTGGGCCTAAGCCTCGATCAATGGTCCAGATCGACCCACCCGGGTTGCCATCGGCCCGTAGTGCCATGGCCATGTACATGGCGTTCTGTGCTGCCACAAACACTGGGCCTCCGACCGGAAGCCCCTCGCTGGCTGGCCGGAACGCGCTGTTTGGGCCAAAGGTAAGTGATTTGATCGAGATCTTGGGGTCGCTGATCCGTGCGCAAGCGACGGTGTAAATGGGAGCACCCACTGAGATATCGCCTTCTGCCGCATAGTAGACCGCGTCGCCACGGATCGCCGGTTTCCAGTCGTTCTCGGCAGGCAGGCGGGATACGAGAACCCGCACCCACTCGGTGGCCTTCAACGTCTTCGTGTCCACATGCAGCAGCTTTTGTCGATAGTAGCCACCGTCTCCGCTTGAGACGCCTGACTCGTCAGCAATTGCTGTGAGCCAAGCTGAATCGCCTTGCCCAAGCACGAGTTCTGCTCCCAGGTAGGCTATGTCTGTCACCTCGGCCATCCGGACGGGCTCCATGGTGCTGCGCTGGTAGACCACCACGCCCAGGCCACCGCCGGCCCTGTCTCTCAAACCACGATGACCGCCGAGACGCCCAGAATCGTAGCTTGGGGACGTCAGCGAAATCAGGCCGATGAGATGGTCAGGCCCGAGCGGCTGAAGCTTGCCGTAGGGATAGGCTCCGCGGTCTGGGTCGATGGGCACCGAGGTAATCTTTCCGTTGAAACGGTCATACTTGTTCACCACGTGTGATGCCTCGTTCGCAGCACTGGCCAACCACACGACGTAGCGGTCGAGAACGCCGTCGCTGGCCGAACTGCCCGTTGCCGGATTACCGTGAAAATATTTCCCCAAAGTGGCCGAACCGGTTGCCAGGGTCTTTCTGAAGAAAAGTCGGCTGGGATCCAGTTCCAACAACTGCGAAGGCGTGCACGGCAAAACTGAATTGGGCCTCTCATCGCAGATGCCGGCAGCAACGTCGGTTGAGGCAGCAAATAACAGCCCCGACGCCGGTGACGATGTGAGCCCGGCAAAGTAGCTGCCGAAGTAACCGTTGGGCTCGTCTCTGATCCAGGCCGACATCGTGCTGGCGTTACTCAGGTTGAGGCTTGCTGCCTGCGACAGCAGCTTGGGTGCCGAAATCTGCAAACTGGTTTCGGCGTCGAGGCCGCTGCAGGCAACCAGCGATTCGTTGCTAAAGGATATGGGCAACACCCCCTCGATGCGGTGGCAGTCGATCTCGGCCAGCCTGTAAATCGCGGTATTGCTCCCGGCTGGGCCAAAAATCTGAGCCTCGCGGGTTTGTATGTCCTCGACTGTCCAGCGCACGGTACCACTCGCGTCTTCGAACAGGTAGCGCCCCAGTCGCTTGCCTACGGGATTGAACTGGCTGATCGCGGTGAAGGTCCAAGGCCGTGACAGGTCATTTCCCACGGGCGGTGCCAGGCTGAAGATCCGCCCGTTTTTGGTGTAGGTGGCCGCGCCGCCCACTGAACCAGCAGGCGCGCAGGCTACAGCCGTGGGATCTGCAGCGTTCAAGATGTAGCGCGAACCCTGCGTGCCCAGCAAGATCTTGGTGCGGTCGCGTGACCACACCATCTCCGTCTTCTCACCGACGAGTCCACTGCAAAGACCTTCTTCCACATCGCGTGAGAAAAAGTCATAGACCACGGTTTCTTTCAGGTAGTTTGCGCTTCCTTGGTCGAGCACCACATGCAAGAGCAGCCCGCGGCCAGCGCGGCCACCGTCGACCATGACCATCAGCGACTTGCCATCTTTGCTTACAAGCGGGGTGCGAATGGTGTTGTTCGGTCGCAGATCTGAGACGGTGATGCCGGGACCTGCGGTCTTTCCTGCGCCCCTCGTGTCCAATGTCTTGAGGAGCTCCAGTTTGTCGGTGACCGGATCGAAACGCATGAGAACGATTTGGTTCTCAGAAGGCAAGGACGAGTTGCTCAAGAACCCGTAGAAGCGACCGTCAACTTCGTTGAAGGCGAAAGAATGCTCGTTCGGGCTGGTGTTCCTCATGAATGGTCTGCCGGTGAAGGTCTTGACCACTTTGGAACCGCTGCCGTCAAACTGATAGATCTCGCCCAGGCGCGTGGCGCCGCCGCTTTGAGCAACCAGCGCTAGGGAGCCGAACAATTCCGCCGGCAGAGGCGTGTGCGCCACCGGCGTACCTGAGGCAGCGGGCACAGTCGTACCCACTGCCGAGTTATTGTTATGGCTGGAATGACACTGAGATCCCTAGGGGGCAGTGCGTCAGCCGTTGGAGCATCGGAACCACCAGAACAGGCGGTTACAGCAAGCGCTACAGTGACTAAGAGGGTGAGGTTGCAGATGGACTTCATAATGATTATTTTCATTTAGTACTTAATTTAACTAGATGCTTAATTCAGGAAATAGGAAATAGGAAATAGGCAAGTGCGATGAACATTGCCAGACTGGCAAGGATTCGCCACGCGCTTGCTAGGGAGTTGAGGCCGGAATTCAACAATGTCACAGGCTCTGAGGTAGCCCGGATTGGCTCATCTTTGTTCGGAGCAACCTGTGCCGCTTCCGCTGCATCCGTAAGAAACTTCTCATTGGCGAGCTCTAGGTGGTTGAATGCCAGTCCGAGTTTGCGCAGGAGTTTGACCCCAGTCGTGTACTTGATGCTTTCCGAATAAAAGGCCGAGCAACCACCCGTTTCTAGCTCTTGCAGCTGTTTCAAACTCAGCGTGTTCTCCATGGCTAAGGTAGTTTGCTCAAGACCGGCCGCCTGGCGCCCCTCCACCAGCAAACGCGCATAGTCTGCTGACCAGATTTGAGATTTGCTGGTACTGGGTGAAGTCATTTTGATGGGCAATGATTAGCAAACAGAGACAACCTTTATCATTCTGATCAAGTAATCCAAGTTAGTGAATGTAACGCGTTACATTCAAGATTGTTTTTAAGGCCTTCACAGTCACCTATGCCTTTTAGTTGTCAGCCCTCATTTTTAATGCTCCTTTTTTCTCATGAAGCACGATTTCCTCCAATTCGATAGCTCAGTCAAAGCGGTTTTGGGTTCCGAGACCTTCAAGCGGGCTTCAAAAATCCGCAAACTGCTCGAATTCTTGGCAGACAGAACTGCTGCTTTAGGGTCAGAGAACGTCACCGCTCAATTGGTGGCAACCGCGTTCTTTCAGCTCACTGCGCAACAAGCCGAGAAGTCCTCCATTCACCGTGTCCAAATTAGTCGCCTCAAGACGCTACTAACTGACTTCTACCGGCAAGAGGGACGCAACCAAAGCTGGCAATTGAGCATCCTTGCAGGTTGTTACGGCCTTGATTTGGTGCCCAGTGCGGACGACCAATCCAATTTTTCGCCGCGTCTGGCCATCATTCCGTTTCAGAACCTGGGGGGAGACTCTTCGCAGCAGGAGATATGCATCGGTATGGCGCATGACTTGATTCACATGTTGGCGCAGACCCGTACGCTGAGGCTGATTTCTATAACCCATCAAATGGACTATTCACAAGCCTCGCGGGCCAAGTTTTTATCGGCCGCGAATGAGAACGCCGATTACGTCTTGGATGGCTCCATCCGGTTTAAACCCGGAGGGTATGAAATCTTGTCCAAACTGACGGATGTGAAGACTTGCCAAGTGATGTGGTCACAAAAATTCGAGCTCCCAATCGATTCAACTCACTTGTTCGAGTTTCAATATGAAATCGCGCTCAAGATTGCAGCTTCGCTGGCTACGCCTTCAGGGGTCATTTCACGCCTGGTTCAAAACAAGCCCTCAGACGGGTCGGCTTACGCGGCCGTTCTCCACTTTTATGCCCACACTGAAAAGTACACACCCCATTCGCATGCGATTGCCAAAGCGTCTTTGCTGTCAGCAGTCCAAAATGCACCGCTGTACGCAGAAGCCTGGGCTTGCCTGTCTGGTATTTACTGGAACGAGTATGTCTTCGGTTTTGAAAAGGCTCTTACGGACAGTAAGGCCTTGGACGAATCCATCCGTTGCGCCATGCATGCTTTGACGTTGGCCCCGGACTGTGTTACAGCCATCTATGCATTGGCGTCATCGCATTATCAAAGAGGCGAAAAATCGCTTTTTAAAGAATATTCAAGCAAAGTATTGGAGCTGGCGCCTTACAGATCAGACATCGTGGCAGGGATCGGGGTGTTCACTGCATGCAATGGGGACTGGGAGGGTGGCCTAGTACTCATGGACCGCGCCCGTGAACTCACCCCTTTGCATCCAGATTGGTACTGGCTCCCGTATTACGCCAACGAATATCGCCAAGGGAACTTGGACAAATCGCTAGATTACCTTTCCAAGGTCAATCCACAGACATTTCCGCAAAGTCTGCTGTTTTTTGCAGCCATTCAAGCTCGACAAGGTAAGCACCCTGCTGCGCTGAAGACGTTCAGTGCCTTGAAAAAAATCTTTCCTGATCTTTCTGAGAATCTTCCAATTTATCTGCAACGTCTGTTTCCACATTCCGAGATGCGTCATCTGTTGCTTGCCGACTTGCTTGATCTACAAGCGGAGAAAAAAATCTTTCCTGATCTTTCTGAGAATCTTCCAATTTATCTGCAACGTCTGTTTCCACATTCCGAGATGCGTCATCTGTTGCTTGCCGACTTGCTTGATCTACAAGCGGAGTCTGCAAGTGAAACTGGTAGCGGCTTGTCCATAACGAATTTTTAATATCTGTTGATGGCAAACGTCTGTCCGACAGCACATATGACCCGATGACCGCTCACGCTGCACACCTGCGAACACCACTGTCCAGGTTTTGGGCGTCATTGCAACTGAGTGACGCAGCTCTTGTTTCTCGGTAGAGATTGCGGGCTTCAACTGTTCTTCGATTCACCCGCTATGTTTATTTATCACCTAGACAAAAGTGGCTAATAAAAGTGGCTGTTTTTGATAGGTTTTCCAATGTCCCGCCAAGTGCTAGGGATACCAAGCCACGGTGGTTGCTCAGACCCCGTGGTCGATCACACAATTGTCTGTGCTTTACAAACATTTGAAAGGAAAAGCACATGTCCACAGCATCAACAACACCCATCGCGTTCTTGCAATCCCTGAAGGTCACAGCGGCCAAGAAAACCGTCAGCAACAACCCCCAAGTGCTGCGCCGTATGAAAATGGCCCGCAAACTGTGGGAGCAAATCCAGTTGGCCAAAAGCCAAGCAGAGGGCACCACTTTTACGCTTACCAAGTTCCGCTCAGTTGTTGATCCTGATGGCGTTCGCCGTAGTGTTGAAACGCCCCGTCGTGTTCGTGCATGGTAGTGGTCCACAGAGACAAACCGGCTGGCACTAAATATCCGCTATGGCGCACGCAAGCTGGAAATCAGCAAGGGCAAAAGTGCAGTGGAGATGGCCGCAGTGGCTGACTTGGTGCCCACTCTGGAGCTGATCAAGCAGGCCGTGGAAGCTGGCGAGTTGGACGCTCAGATCGAAGCCGCTGCGGTCAAACTGCGCGCTGGCTTTGTGAAATAAAACCACTCGTGGAGCGTGACGATAAATATGGGTATGAACAAATACCTCGTCACCCTCCGCATTAACGGGCAGTTGATCAAGACTGCTGTGCATGCCAACTCAGCCACTCACGCAAGGCTGCTTTGCCAATACCAGTTTGGCATGGACTGCGTGCAGGTGGCCCCCACCCAAATTCACAGCGAAGGGTAGGGCTACCCAATGCTAGATGAGCTCATTGCCGAGTCACCCCCCCAGCATCAACCCTCAGGCCTCTAAGCCCCCCAAACCCAAGACCGTCAAACCCTTTAAGCCACCCACACCTGAGCAGATGCGAATTACGCAATTGAAGGCCAATGTGGACCGTCAAAAAGATGCGCTGCAAAGGGAGCGCGAGAATCAGAAACGCCAGCGAGAGGCCGAACAGGCGCGCAGGGGGCAGGGTGGCTATTGAACAAGATCACTTTGGTGGCC
>JAJTGH010000202.1 GCA_021299555.1 Comamonadaceae bacterium | reverse complement strand
TGCACCCCTATCAAATTGGCCAGCCGCACCATGTCGGGCATTTGCGCGAGGTGCTTGATCACATGCCCGGCCATGACGGCATCTGGTGGGCCACCGGCAACGAAATTGCTCAGCATTTTCTGCAGCACCACCATGATGAACACGTGGCCCATGCCCGCGAGATCGAGGAGCGTCGGCGGGCCAGACCCAAGCAGGTGGTGGTCAATGCCCAGGCACCGAGCAGTGTGTCGATGCAGCCCGGCCCCTGGCCGGCGCAGCGGCGCCAGGGCTACGACCATCCGCATTGCGACTGGCTTCCCTGGCCAGAGCGCGCGCCCTTGAAGTGGCAGGCACCTGGTCAGCTGGCCGTGGTGCCGCTGCTGGTTCTTGAAGCGTATGAAGACCCGTTGCCGGCCGACTGGCCGCAAATTCACAGCGTGGGTGGCGGTCTGGTTCGCGATTTTCCCAACATCTCCAGAGTCTCGACCCGCGAATACGGCCACCGGGTGGGGATTTTTCGTCTGCTCGATGCCCTGCGTGTGCGCGGCATTCGGCCCACCGTCGCCCTGGATGCACTGACCGCCGAGTTGTACCCCGATTTGCTCGACGCCCTCACGGCCGCCGGTGCCGAGTTTGTGGCCCACGGGATTTCCGTGACGCGCCCCCAAACCAGTCGAATGAGCGTGGCGCAAGAGCGTGCCTACATCCGTGAGTCGCTCGACCGGCTGGCGGCTTGCGGTGTGCACACCCGGGGCTGGTTTGGCGCCGATTACAGCGAGTCGACGCTCACGCCACAATTGCTCGGAGAGCAGGGCGTCGGGTACCTGTCCGATTGGGCCAATGACGAGCAGCCCTACCGCATGACCACTCCGGGCCACCTGGTGGCCACGCCCTTGTGGGCCGACTTTGATGACCAGACCGTACTCATCAATCGGATGTGTGACCCGGGCATCCTGGAAGACCACTTTGGCAAGGCCTTGCGCCAGCTCAACGAAGACGCGCGCAGATCGGCCAGGTTGTTTCACTTTTGCGTTCGCCCCTGGGTCATGGGCACGTCGGCGCGCATTGCCATGTTTGAACGCATCTTGCACGTCGCTCAGTCGCCCGATCAGGTCTGGATGCCTCGGCTGGGCGAAGTGGTCGACGCCTGGCAAGCGACCTTGCCACCCCGATAAACCTCAGCTGGCCCCTTCATCTTGATTGTCTGAACCTATCCATGATCGATTTACAAGGCGTCTCAAAAACCTACGGGTCGGCCAGCGATCCGGTGCATGCATTGCGCCCCACGGATCTTGCGCTTGCATCGGGGCAGGTCTACGGCCTGCTTGGCTTTTCGGGTGCTGGCAAAAGCACCTTGCTGCGCTTGATCAATCTGCTCGAGGCTCCGAGCAGCGGGCGGGTGATTTTGGATGGGCAGGATCTGACGGGGCTTGCGCCGGCCGATTTGCGTCAGGCGCGCCAGCAGGTGGGGATGATTTTTCAGCAGTTCAACCTGCTCAGCAGCAGAACTGCGATCGAAAACGTGGCCTTTGCGCTCGAGGTCGCGGGTGTGTCTTCGGCGCAGCGGCGCGAGCGCTCGCGCGAGGCGCTGGCGGCGGTCGGGCTGAGCGACAAAGAGGCCGCTTTTCCGGCCCAGTTGTCGGGCGGGCAGAAACAGCGGGTGGCCATTGCCCGGGCCCTGGCCATGCGCCCGAAGATTTTGCTCAGCGACGAGGCCACTTCGGCGCTCGATCCACACACCGCCTTGTCGATTCTGCGCCTGCTCAAGCAGCTCAACCGCGAGCGCGGCATGACCATGGTGGTGGTCACGCACGACATCAAGGTGGCCAGTTATCTGTGCGAACAGTCCGTGGTTCTGGAGCGCGGCGCAGTGGTCGATCGCATCGACATGCGTCATCCGCAGCCGGTCAGCCGCCTGGGCAAGTTCTTCTTTGAAACAGCCCGGGGCTGGACCGATCAGACCGAATTGCCCCAGGAGGATGCATGAACGAGTTTTTCAATGCCTTCACCGCATTCGGGCCCGACCTGTGGAAAGCCACGACCGATACCTTCTTGATGGTGGGCGTGACCATGGTCAGCGCCGTTTTGCTGGGAACGCCGTTGGGCGTGTTTTTGTTTGCAACGTCCGACCACGGCCTGTACCCGCGGCCGATTTTGAACCGCGTGGCGGCCTACCTGGTCAACGTGCTGCGCTCGTTTCCCTTCATCATTTTGCTGGTGCTGCTCATCCCGTTTTCCCGCGTGGTGGTGGGCACGAGCATAGGCCCCAAAGCCGCTGCAGTGGCCTTGTCTTTTGCGGTGATTCCCTACTTCGCCCGCTTGGTGGAACAAAACCTGCGCGATGTTCCTAAGGGCATGGTGGAAATGGCAAGGGCCTGCGGCGCCACACCGTTGCAGACGGTGCTCAAAGTGCTGATCCCTGAGGCCTTGCCGGCCCTGCTGGGCAGCCTGACCGTCACGGCCACCGGTTTCATTGCTTATTCGGCGGTGGCGGGTGCCGTGGGCGCCGGTGGTCTGGGCGACCTGGCCATACGCTACGGTTATTACCGTTTTGAAACCTCGGTAATGATCTGGTGCGTGGTCATCATGTTTGTGTTGGTTCAGTGCACGCAGTTGCTGGGTGACTGGCTGGTGCGACGCACCGATAAGCGTTGATTTTCTTTTTTTAACCTGAGGAGCTTGTCATGAAAAAACGTCATCTTCTGGCCGCGATGGTGGCCATGTCCGTTACTGTCTCGGCCTCCTGGGCGCAGCAGCAGGTGCTTCGCATCGGCTTCTTCCCGGGTCCCTATGCCGACCAGTTCAAGCGCGGTGTGCAACCCTATCTTGAAAGCCAGGGCATCAAGGTTCAGGCCACCGAGTTTTCCAACATCATCCAACTCAATTCGGCCCTGATGGACGGTGCGCTCGACGCCAACGTGTTCCAGAACCGCGCCTTCATGGACACTTTCAATACCCAGCAAAAAGCCAGGCTGGTGGAAGTGCTGCAGGTGCCCAGCGCGCCCCTGGGCATTTATTCGACCAAGCACAAGGACCTGAAGTCGCTGCCCAATGGTGCGCGAATTTCCGTGCCCAATGACCCCACCTCACTGGGCCGTGCGCTGGCCTTCTTGCAAAGTCAGGGCCTGATCACTCTGGACCCAGCCGCAACGCCGGGCCGTGCCACCGAAAAGAACGTGACGGGCAACCCCAAGAACCTTCAGTTGGTGCTCATTGATGCGCCCCAGATGCCGCGCACGCTGTCTGAAATGGACGCCTCGGCCATCTTGGGCAACCATGTGATCGCCGCCGGTATGGCGCTGTCGTCGGCCCTGGTTCTTGAAGATCCGGCGCCACAGTACCGCATCATCTTGGTGGCCCGTGACGACGGCCTGAATACTGGCGCTGAACGGCCAGACCATGACTGGCCTGACCAGCAGCGTCGACAAGGCCTGCCTAGCCATCCGCGAAGCGATACGCAGCGGGCAATACCCGGGCGGATCGTGGATCCGCGAGGTGGCGGTGGCCGAGCGCGCTTCGGTCTCGCGAACTTCGGTAAGGCAAGCGCTCAACGTGCTGGCCGCAGAAGGTTTTGTCGAGTTGCATCCCAACCGGGGGGCGATGGTCATCGACTGGAGCCGGGAGAACCTGCTTCAGGTCTTTGACCTTCGCGTCATGCTCGAGGCCTACGGCTGCGAACTGGCTGCCACCCATGCGACCTCCGAGGATTTGTTGACATTGCGTGCCGAGGCCGACCAGTTCAGTGAATGGGTGGCCAAGGCAAACCGGCGGCATATGAACGCGATTGCCGAGTCGAACAACAGATTGCACCGTGCGATTCTGGAGGCCAGCAAGAACCGGCATCTGGCCAGTTTGTTGACTGCTGTGGTGCAGGTGCCCATGGTCTCGCAGACCTTTGCGCTGTATGACCAGGCAGCCTTGGAGCGAAGTGCCGCCCATCATCAGGAAATCGTGAAGGCCATCGAAGCACGGGACAGCGTTTTGGCTCAGGCCGTCATGCGTGCCCATATTTTGGCCGGCAAGCGGGTGATCTTTGGCGGCCAGCTGGCTGCCGACGACGCCCAGACGAGGGTACAGCCGACCCCATCGAAGACGCGCAAGCCAGCGCGTCGAAAATCGCCTTCAAGCGACTAGGACATCATGACAGTTATCGATCCCCGAAGCGATGCGATGCGCGCCATGCAGGTCATGGAGCAAGGTGGCGTGGCCATCTTGCCCAACGATGTGGGCTATTCGCTCATCGGGGCCACCGCGCCAGCCTTGCACCGCATATTTGCCACCAAGCGGCGAGCGCCAAGCAAGCTCAATGCGATGCTGGGCAACGATGCCCTGCACCGTGAGTTGCATCAGGTCAGTCCCCGCGGTCGCGAGATTGTGCAGGCCATCGTGCACGACTATGACCTGCCGCTGGGTCTGGTTGCCCCGTGCCGCGTCGATCACCCCCTGCTGGCCAAGCTCGATCCAGACATCTATGCACGCAGCACGCGTGAAAACACCCTGCTCATGCTGCTCAATGCGGGGCCTTTTCACCGCGAAATCACCCGGCTGAGCCTGGAGCGCGAAACCTTGCTCTTTGGTTCCTCGGCCAACCTGTCACTGCACGGCACCAAATTCCGTGTCGAAGACATGGAGCCAGAGATCACCGCCATTGCCGATGTGGTCATCGACTATGGCTTGATGAAGTACCACCCCTGGCAAGCTTCTTCCACGCTGATCAACTGCGAGACCCTGGAGGTCATCCGCTACGGCTCTTGCTTCGAGAACATTGCCGACATTCTCAAGCGCCACTTCAAGGTGGATCTGCCACCTCGGCCCAGTCTGCCATGACCGATCCGGCGGCGGCATTGCCCCTGCGCGGTCTGCGGGTGATCGAATTTAGCCACATGGTCATGGGACCGGCCTGCGGCATGATCCTGGCCGATCTTGGGGCCGAAGTGATCAAGGTGGAGCCCCTGGGCGGTGATCGCACGCGGCAACTGCTCGGGGCCGGCACGGGGTTTTTTCCTCTGTTCAACCGCAACAAGAAAAGCCTGGCACTCGATTTGCACCAGCGCAGTGGACAGGCGGTGGCGGCGCGGCTGTGCCGATCGGCCGACGTGGTGATAGAGAACTTCAAGCCTGGCGCCTTGGCCAAGTACGGCCTGGACTATGCCAGCCTCAAGGATGCCAATGAACGGCTGATCTATGTCAGCCACAAAGGCTTTTTGCCCGGGCCTTATGAAAACAGATTGGCGCTGGACGAGGTGGTGCAGATGATGGGCGGCTTGGCCTACATGACCGGGCGGCCCGGCGA
>JAJTGH010000038.1 GCA_021299555.1 Comamonadaceae bacterium | reverse complement strand
TTGCATGCCGTCATCGCTGTTCAGGCGCAGGCCGACGAGGGCATCAGCGCCCACCTCCTCGCGCGCCGCATCAATGATGCGCATGACGATGCGCATGCGGTTTTCCAGCGAGCCACCGTATTCATCCTGGCGGTGGTTGGTGGCCGGCGACAGGAACTGGTTGAGCAGATAGCCGTGCGATGCCGCACCCAACTCGATGCCATCGAGGTCTCCTTCGATCGCATGGCGGGCCGTCAAGCGGTAGCCGTGGATGATCTGCTCAATGTCTTCAATCTCCATGACCTTGGGCATTTCGCGGTAGACCGAGCAAGGAATCGCCGAAGGCGCCCAAACCGGCACGCGGCTCGTCACACTGTTGGTCTGCCGACCCCGATGCCACGCCTGGGCCAAGATCAGAGTGCCGTGGTTGTGCACGGCAGCAGCGATCTTTCGAAATTCGCCGATCATGCGCGGGTCAAAAGCAAACGCCTTGCCCGGATAGGGCTGCGTCGACTCATGCACCGCCATCGCTTCCATGGTGATCACCGCGGCGCCGCCCTTTGCACGCTCGACGTAATAGTCGACATGCGCGTCGGTGAACAAGTGATCCTTGACCAGCAAAGTCGCGTGGCTGGTCATCCAAACCCGGTTTTTGGTCTCATGCCGGCCGAGCTTGGCAGGTCCCAAAAGGCGCGGATACAGGGTGGACATCAATTCGCTCCGGTGGTTATTTGAAATCGATCAGGAGCAAGGCGTATGCAACGCGCGCCATGCATCCCGGCGCTGTCGAGCCGCATGGCGGGCAGACCTGCATCACAGCGCGTCTCATACATCGGGCAGCGGGTCGAAAACGGGCAGCCCGGCGGCGCGGCCAGCGGACTGGGAATTTCGCCTCGCAAGTGTTGACGCTCGGTCTTAACCGCAGGGTCGGCAAACAACTGGGCCGACAGCAGGGCCTGGGTGTAGGGGTGTGCAGGGCTCTTGAACACCGACTCGACCGGGCCGGACTCCACCTCGCAGCCCAGATACAAGACCACCACACGGTCACACAGCGCATGGATGGTCTCAAGGTCGTGCGAAATGAACAACATGGCCACACCGGTTTCACGACGCAGCGTATCGAGCAATTGCAAGATGCCGGCACGCACCGACACGTCCAGTGAGCTGGTCGGCTCGTCGAGCACCAGCAGGTCTGGCTTGGTGGCCAGTGCACGGCCAATGCAAACCCGCTGCAACTGCCCGCCGGAGAGTTGCGCCGGATAACGTTCGAGCAGCGGCAGGCCCAGCTGCATGCGCTGCGCCATAGCCACCACTTCCTCGCGCCGCTGCTGCGCGGTCAAGGACGTGTGCAGCAGCAAAGGCTCTTCCATCAGCCGGCCGATGGTGTGACGCGGATTGAGCGCTCCCCAAGGGTCCTGGAAAATGATTTGCATCCTCTGGCGCAGCCGGCGCAAATCGGCCGGGGCCATGCTGGCCAGGTCGCTGCCGTCAAAGCGGACCTGCCCTTCGGTGGGGGGCAGCAGCGCAATGGCCATGCGACCAATCGTGGACTTGCCGGAGCCGCTTTCCCCCACCAGACCCACCACTTCGCCCGGCTGGATATGCAAGGACAGGTTGCGCACCGCCATCAACGCGCGTTTGCCGCCCACGTCGAAAGATCGGGTCACATGGTCAAGTTGCAACAGAGGCTGGCCGGATGCAGTGGTCATGAAATTTGCGTCAAATGACACAACACACGGTGCTCGGGTGCTGCTGTGCTGCAAGATCTCTCAAGGGGTGCGCTCTGGCAAACGGGCTGCACCTGCTCACACCGGTCTGCATAGAGGCAGGCTGTGGTCTGTCGGTACAAATCGGGCGGGTCGGACTTAAGGTTGGTCAATGCATTGCCGATGCGCGCGCGCGACGCTGCAATCAAGCGCCGGGTGTACGGGTGACGGGGATCAGCAAACACCTGCGTCACGGGACCGCGCTCGACCACCCGACCAGCAAACATGATGGCCATGTCGTCACAGTACTGCGCCACGATGCCCAGATCGTGGGTGATGATCAGCGATGCAGCACCCTGCGCACGCACCAGCTGCTGCAGCAAATCGAGCACCTGCGCCTGCACGGTGACGTCCAGACCGGTGGTCGGTTCGTCGGCAATCACCAATTGCGGCTGGTTCACCAAGGCCATGGCAATCACCACGCGCTGGGCCATGCCGCCCGACAACTCATGCGGGTAAGCACGGTAACGCGCCTGCGGATCAGGAATCCCCACAGCCGCCAGAATCTCGATCGCCCGCTGGCGCGCTGCCGAGGTGCTCAAGCTGCTGTGCGCCTGAATCAAACGAACCAGCTGATCGCCCACCCGCGTGACCGGCTCGAGCGCTGCTCGGGGGTTTTGCGCCACAAAACCAATGCGGGCACCGCGCACCTTGTCCAGGGCCGCACCGCGCAGCGTGAGCAAGTCCGTGGCTTCAAAAAATATTTTTCCTTTTACCTCGGCCGATGCCGGCAGCAGTCCTATGGTGGCGGTTGCGGTCATCGACTTGCCGGCCCCGGTCTCACCGATCAGGCCCACGATGCGGCCCGGGCCGACATCCAGATCAACACCATTTAAAACCCGCGCATGGCGAACCGCACCGCGTGCATCGCGTGACGCAAAAGACAGGTGCAGATCGCGTATCGACAGCACCGCGCCAGCGCCGGTCGCCGCAGCCTTGGCAGCGGAGGAGGGAAAGACTTGGCTCAACGGTGCGTCCTTCGCCGGCCCATCCAGTCCTGGATGCCATCGGCCGCCAGGTTCAGACCAAAGATCAGCGTCACCAGCGCCAGGCCGGGGAACAAAGCCACCCACCACTCACCCGTGACCATGAACTCAGCGCCCTGCCGGATCATGGCACCCCACTCTGGCGTGGGTTGCTGTATCCCAACGCCCACAAAAGCCAAAGTGGCGCTCACGCGTATGGCCCAGGCCATGCGAACCGATATTTGCGTCAACGCCCCTGAGATGCTGTTGGGCAGCACATGAACAAACAACAGGCGAGACGTTCCGTTGCCGATCGCGCGCGCCGACTCGATCAGCAAGCCGCCGCGCAAGGCCAGGATCTCGGCGCGCACAACGCGCGCAAAAATCGGCGCATCGAGCAGGCCGATCACCAGGATCACGTTGGTGATCGATTGACCCGTGGCCGCCACAATGGTCAACGCCAGGATGATCGACGGAAACACGCGCAGCAGATCCATGCTGCGCAGCAGCAACTCGTCGACCCAGCCGCCACGATAACCGGCCCAAAGACCCACCGGCAGTCCGATCACGACGGACAGCAGGACGGCCGGCACAGCAATGCCAAAGGCATAGCGGGCTCCATAAATGATGCGGGAAAGCAGGTCCATGCCGTTGCCGTCGGTGCCCAGCAAAAATTGCGCTGAAGGCGGCGAAAGCACGGCCTCCGAGTGCACCTTGATCGGGTCCATGGGCGCAATCCAGGGCGCCAACACAGCCAGCGCGGCGTACACCGCCACGATGACCAAGCCCACCGCGATGCTGGGAAAGCCGCGAAAGACGTTGAGCCAGGACATCAGGGTTGCGCCCATCAGGTGCGCTCCCTTCCGCGCGGCTCAAGCAGGAAGTTGGCCGCATCGATGACGATGAAAACCACCACCGACAGCAGGGCTGCAAACAAGACATAGCCCTGGATGGCCGCAAAGTCTCCATTCAAAATGGACTGCAAGCCCCACTGGCCGATGCCACCCCAGGAGAAAATCAGCTCGATCAGCGACGAGGTGCCCAACAGGCCCACGATCTCGGTGCCCACGAAGGTGAGCACCGGGACCATGCTGTTGCGCAGCACCATGCCCCGGATGCGCCGCTCACCCAGGCCACTGGATCGCGCAAAACGGATGAATTCGCTGTCCACAATCTCAGCGGCAATCGCCCGCGTGTGTTTCATGATCGGGGCACAAGCGACCACGGCCACCGTCATGACCGGCAGCACCAGGTGGGCCCATGCCGATCGGGCCACTTCCCACTGGCCCCTGAGCAAGGCATCGATGAAGTAACTGCCCGTGATGCGATCGGGCGTGATCATGGCGGCATCGAGCCGGCCCATGGGGGCGGGCGACAGACCCAGCGCATAGAAGAAGGTCAGGATGGCAATCAGACCGAGCCAGTAGGTCGGTATGGAAAAGCCCGCCAGTGACACCGCACGCACAACCTGATCAAACAGGCTGCCTCTGCGGGCCGCCGCGCGAGCACCCAAGGGTATGCCCACCAAAGCGCCAATGGCCACGCCCCACAAGAGCAGTTCAAGCGTCACCAGCGCGCGCTTGGCAATCTCATCACCAACTTGCTTGCTGGACAGCCAGGACTGGCCCAGGTCTCCCTGAGCCGCCTTGGTGATGTAGATGCCAAACTGAGCGACCAGTGGCTTGTCCAGTCCCAGGTCCTTGCGGATGGCCGCATGCTCCTGCGCCGACGCGGTGGGCCCGGCCAGCAAGGCCACCGGATCGCCGCCGCCGATGCGCACCAGCATGAAGGTGACGAACACCACCCCCACCACCAGCGGCAGGGACACCGCCAGACGCCGCAGCAGAAAACGAATTAACTGAACCCACATCCCGCCGGCCGCGCCCAACGCTTACTTGCAGCTGAGCTCGCGCCAGCGCTCGTGGTAGTCGGGCTGCCACACATAGCCCTTCATGCACGGGGGCATGGCTTCGTGGGCACCCGGGTACATGGTCATGATCCAGGTGGCATCCTTGATGTGCATCTGCTGGGCCTTGTTGACCAGATCCATCCGCTTCTTGGAGTTTTGCTCGATGCGGGCCGCATCAACCAGCTTGTCGAACTCCGGGTTGGCGTAGTTGTTGCGGTTGGATGCGCCCTCGGAGTGCGCGTTGAGGTACAGCGCGTACACCGGGTCAAGCACGATCGGGTTGTCCATGAAGGTGAAGAAGGGCAGATCGCGCTTGTTCGGTGCCGTGCGCGAGCGCATGTTGGCGTCGGTGATCTTTTGCAGATTGACCCGGATGCCCACCTTGCCCAGCTGATCTTTCATCTGAATGGCCAGCTGCTCTTCGAACCAGAAAATGGCGGCATACTCCAGCGTCACATCGACGCCATCGGGGTAGCCCGCCTGCTTGAGCAGCTGACGCGCCTTGTCCAGACTGGTGTTGAACTGCCAGGTCTTGACATCGGCGCCAGGGACGATGGGCGGAACAATGGAGCGCGCCTGCGTGCCTATGCCCTCAAACACCGCACCATTGATTGCCTTGTAGTCGGTGGCATACGAGATGGCTTGGCGCAGCAGCGGATTGTCAAACGGCTTGAGGGTCGGGTTCATGCGCACGCTGGCGTGGCCCGAGCCCTCGTCGGACTCCACCTTGACCCGCTTGTCTTTTTTGAGCTCAGCAATTTGCTTGAGGTTCAACTCCTCGACCCACTGCACCTGGCCGGTGCGCATCAGGGTAAAGCGCGTGCCGGCGTTGGGCACCTCTTTGTAAACCACGCGGTCGTAATATGGCTTGCCGGCGAAGTAGTTGGGGTTGGCAACGAACACGGCCTCTTCACCGGGCTTGAGGCTTTGCAGGTGGTAAGCACCAAAACCGGCGGTGTTCTGGTCGATCCACTTGAGTGCCCAAGGGTCTTCAGGCGTGACGTACTTCTTGACCTCGGTCGAGTCATACAGGCTGGGCGTGTAGAGCGTGAGCGCCGGCAAGAAGATGGCACTGGCCGCGTCCAGGGTGAAGCTGACGTTGTAGCGGTCCACCGCTTCGACCTTGTTGACGCTGGCCGCCCTGGCAATGAAGGCCCCGGTGCGTTTTTGCGCTTGCGACTTTTCCCAACCCCACACCACGTCGGCCGAAGTCAGTTCGTTGCCAAACGGACTCTTGACTCCCTTGCGCAATTCGAAGATGTAGGTCTTGCCATCGGGCGAAACCGTCCACTTCTGCGCAAGATGGGGCAAGATGTTGCTCGGGTCCACCACCATGCGTCCTGTTTTGGTGTCCTTTTTGTAGCCGTACTTGGTCAGGCCTTCGTAGACCTGCACCACCACGTTTTGCGTGTTGGGCTTGAGCGCGTCGCCATCAAAGCCGCCAGGCGTCTTGGTGGCCGCAACCACCAAGGTGGCCGCGCTGACCGGCACTGCGGCCGCAGCCAAAGTCAGGCAAAGTGCTCCGACAGAACAGACTTTGCGCAAGGAAAGGAAGCGGGACATGACAGTTCTCCTGAGATAACGGATTCACAAGCGAAAACAAATAAACCGCTGGCACGCCCCGTCAGAGCTTGCCAGTCACGACCGGGACGCGGTAAGGCTCGGCGATTTCGTCGAGCAGCTGCTCGACCTGATAGGTGTGGCTGATTTTTCGGCCCAAGACGGGATCCTCCATCTCAAACTGCCAGCGCTGCCCAAAGCCCAGTTCTTTATCAAGGGCTACGATGGTGCTGCAAAAAACCACAAAGTCGCGCGCTGGAAGTCCAGTCACACGTTCCTTCAGAATCTTCAAAATATCCATGGGCGACAGGAATGCATTGACCCCCACGTCCTGGTAGAGCCTGCCATCGACGCGGCTGCGCATCACGCAGTCGTCCCAATGCGCCGCAATCTCTTCATAGACCCAGAGGGTCGGCGCCAAAATGTTGGGGTTCACCTGCTTGGACCAAGCGATGCTGCCGCGCTCGAGGTCACGGTCGGTGTGGTCGCTGCCCACACCCACATAAAGCCGGTCTGTCATGACCAGCACGATCTCCACCTCGCCAGAGCTGCGCAAACCATGCACACCAATGGCCTCTTCGGTGGTCAGTGCAAAGGCGTCGATCGGGTAGATCCGCGGTGCCGGCACGTGCAGCGCAATGGTGACGCCCGCACGGGCCACCTCTTCCTGATGATGCACTGCCACCGACGCCTCGCGCGTGGCCGAACCCAGGTTGTACATCCGCTTGACAGGAAAGCGCTGACTGACGCTGCCTTGCTGGGTGACGACCGTCGCTTCAAATGAAAACATGCAAATTCCTGATTGACGCTGGCCGAGACCTTGGCTCAATGCCCAGTCCTGATGATGACCACCCACGAGGCATGACCGACCTGCGCCAAATTCTCCATGCTCGGAAATGTCCCGTCAATAGAACAAATCCTTCGCGGGACAGGACATGGCGACTCGACGCACCGGGCATCAGGGTTTACGCCGACGCCATCGGCACAGCCTTTGGGACGGGGTGCGAAGAAGCGACACAGGCAACCCTATGCCATCAGCAGGAGTCTTTTCCATTGGGAAAGCCAGTCACGAACCACAGCTGAATCGCCCACTGGTCAGCGTTACCAGAGACACGCGGCAATGGGAACGAGCATCATGATCTTTGTGCGACTCAATGCAGACGACCGCGCGTTCTATTTTCTGGGGCCTGCCACTTACGTTAGCCACCAAGCTGAGATGCCGATGCAGATTACTTGGAAGCTCACTTACCCACTGCCCTCAGATCTGTTCATGGCGTACCGCGCGGCTGCAGCCTGACGTCATAGGCCGCGACCTCGGGTACGCGACATGGCTTTAGCAGCAAGCAGCTGCCCAAAGACGCTCAAGCCACCAGCGCCGACAGCGGAACCACTTCCACATGCTCAGACAATGCGTAGCGCTGGCTGCCTGGATACACCACATACAGCTTATCGAGCTTCAGGTCGTTGAGCGCCACGCGCATGCTGGGCGTTAAGCCCGGCGCATCGCTGCGCTTGAACTCCACGCCTATGCGTTGTTGGTCTTTGAACATCAGCAAGTCGAGCTCTGCGCCCTGGTGGGTGGCCCAGAAATAGGCCTGATCGGGTTGTGCAATACGAAGCACCTGTTCGAGCGCAAAGCCTTCCCAACTGGCGCCCGACAAGGGATGGGCCAACAGTTGCGGCAACTGCCGCACACCCAGCATGGCATGGAGCAGGCCGGTGTCCCGGAAGTAAATCTTCGGTGCTTTGACCTGCCGCTTGGCCAGGTTTTCATGCCAAGGCTGCAGTTGCCTGATCATGAAGGTTTGGGTCAGGTGGTCCAGATAGCGTCGCACCGTGGCCTCTGAGACACCCAAGGCCCGAGCCGGTTCGGCCGCATTCCAAGTTTGTCCATGGTAATGCGCCAGCATTTGCCAAAAGCGCATCATCATGGGTGCTGGCACATTGATGCCCAGCAAGGCCAAATCGCCACTGACGTGTCTTTGCATGGCGGCTTGACGCCATTGCAGGCTGACTGCGTCGTCGCTGGCCAAGTAGGAAGCCGGGAAACCGCCCCTGAGCCAAAGCCGATGCATGTCTTGACTGGCGACGCCTGTTTCGCTGATGTCAAAGCCAGCAATCTCCAAGGTGACGGCGCGGCCCAACAGCGATTCACTCTTGTGCATCACACGCGGTGCGGCACTGCCAAGCAATAAAAACTGGCCGCTCTGGTGGATACGCTCGGGCCGATCCATCAGGACGCGAAGCATTTCCGGTAGTTGTGGCAGGTGCTGAATTTCATCGATCACCACCAGGCCTTGCAAAGCCGCCAAAGCCGTCATTGGGTTGGCCAGGCGCTGCCGTGAGAGCGGGTCTTCCAGATCGAAGTAGTTGACGCTGTCGACGTCAACGAACTGACGAGCGATGGTGGTTTTGCCCACCTGGCGCGGGCCGACCAACTCCACAGCGCGAAAGGCCTGAAGCAGTGTGCCGAGGTGACGGCTAAGGCGTGCGCGGTCGATGTACATGGCGCAATACTAACACGCACCATGAAAATCGGTTATGCCATGACCGATTTTCATGGTAACAGCATCCTCACCCCAGCTTCTTGAGCAGCAAAGCGTTGGCCTGCGCCGGGTTGGCCTTGCCCTTGCTGGCTTTCATGATGGGGCCGACCAGGCCGTTTAAGGCCTTGGCGTTGCCGGCTTTGTATTCGCTCACGTTCTTGGGGTTGGCGGCCAGTACTTCGTCGATGATTTTTTCGAGTTCGCTGCTGTCGTTCATCTGCTTGAGGCCTTTGGCCTCGATGAGGGCGTCGACCCGCGCCGCGTCAGCGATGCCTTCTGCTTCTGCGCCTTCGGCCCACAGGGCCTCGAACACCTGACGCGCTGCGTTGTTGCTGATGGTGTTGTCGGCAATGCGGCCGATCAGGGCGGCCAGTTGCGCGGCGCTCACCGGTGCTTGCTCCATGCCGATGTCGGCCGCATTCAAGCGGCGTGACACCTCGCCCATGATCCAGTTGCTGGCCAGCTTGGGCTGGCCGCAGGCCTTGGCGGTGGCCTCGAAGTAGGCGGCCATGGCCTTGCTTTGGGTCAAGGTGGTGGCGTCGTACTCAGGCAGTCCGTAGTCGGCCACAAAACGCGCAGCCATCACGCGCGGCAGCTCGCTCATCTGCGCCTTGACACGCTCCACCCATTCGCGCTCGATCACCAGCGGCGGCAGGTCTGGGTCGGGGAAGTAGCGGTAGTCGGCCGAGTCTTCCTTGGTGCGCATGGCACGTGTCTCGCCAGTTTCGGGGTCAAACAGCACGGTGGCCTGAACGATTTTGTAGCCGTCTTCGATCTGCTCGATCTGCCAGCGCACCTCAAAGTCGATGGCCTGCTGCATGAACTTGAAGCTGTTCAGATTCTTGATCTCGCGGCGCGTGCCCAGCGGCGCACCGGGCTTGCGCACCGACACGTTGGCATCGCAGCGAAAGCTGCCTTCCTGCATGTTGCCGTCACAAATGCCGATCCAGGTAACGATCTTGTGCAGCTCTTTGGCATAGGCCACGGCCTCCTCGCTGCTGCGGATGTCAGGCTCGGTCACGATCTCGAGCAGCGGTGTGCCGGCGCGGTTGAGGTCAATGCCACTTTGCCCGATAAAGTCTTCGTGCAGCGATTTGCCCGCGTCTTCTTCCAGGTGAGCACGCACCAGGCGCACGGTTTTGTGCACGGTCTCTTTGCCCTCTTCCATGAAGAACGACACCTCACCGCCTTGCACCACCGGAATCTCGAACTGGCTGATCTGGTAGCCCTTGGGAAGGTCGGGATAAAAATAGTTTTTGCGCGCAAAGATGCTGCGCTCGGCCACGTGCGAGTTCACGGCCAGGCCGAACTCAATGGCGCGCTCCACCGCACCCTTGTTCATCACTGGCAGCGTGCCAGGCAGGGCCATGTCCAGGGCGCAGGCCTGCGTGTTCGGCTCTGCACCAAAGGCCACGCTGGCGCGGCTGAAGATCTTGCTGTGGGTCGAGAGTTGGGCATGGGTTTCAAAGCCGATCACGACTTCATAGCCTTGAACGAGTCTGGCGGTCATGTCTGGGCTCCTGCCGGGCCGCCCCAAAGCAGCCCAGCGCCCCCCTGGGGGGCAGTGAATACACGAAGAGATGAACGAGGGGGCGTCACTGCCCACCCTCCGGCTTGCGCAGGTGGAAATCGGTGGCTTGCTGTAGACGGTGCGCCACGTTGAGCAGACGCGCCTCGGCGAAGTAGTTGCCGATCAGTTGCAGGCCCACGGGCATGCCGTGCGCGCCAAAGCCGGCCGGCACGCTCATGCCGGGCAGGCCGGCCAGCGAGGCGGGCAGGGTGAAGATGTCGGCCAGGTAGTCGGCCACCGGATCGTTCGCGTTTTCGCCGAGCCTCCAGGCCACCTTGGGCGCCACGGGGCCGGCTATCACGTCACATTGCTTGAACGCCTGCTGGAAATCCTGGGCGATCATGCGGCGAATCTTTTGCGCTTGCAGATAGTAGGCGTCGTAATAGCCGTGACTCAGGACATAGGTGCCGGTCATGATGCGGCGCTTGACCTCGCTGCCAAATCCTTCGGCACGCGACTTCTTGTACATGCTTTCGAGGTCGGTGTAGTCCTTGGCACGGTGACCGAACTTCACGCCGTCGTAGCGGCTGAGGTTGGAGCTGGCTTCAGCCGGGGCGATGATGTAGTAGACCGGAATCGACAGCTCGGTGCGCGGCAGGCTGATGGGCACCAGCACGGCGCCAAGTTTGGTCAACTCGGCCAGCGCGGCATCCACCGCAGAGCGTACGTCAGGGGCCAGTCCCTCACCGAAAAACTCTTGGGCAATGCCGATGCGCAGGCCCTTGAGGTCAGCGCCCAGGCAAGCCGTGAAGTCTTCAGCCGGCAGATCGAGCGAGGTCGAGTCGCGGTCGGGATCAGGCCCGCACATGGCGCTGAGCAGCAACGCGCAGTCCTCGGCGGTGCGGGCCATCGGGCCGCCCTGGTCCAAACTCGATGCGTAGGCAATCATGCCGTAGCGGCTGGCGCGGCCGTAGGTGGGCTTGATGCCGGTGATGCCGCAAAAGCTGGCCGGCTGACGGATCGAGCCACCCGTGTCGGTGCCTGTGGCTGCCGGCACCAGGCGCGCCGCAATGGCGGCAGCGCTGCCGCCTGAGGAGCCACCGGGCACTCGCGCGGCGTCCCATGGGTTTTTTACCGGGCCATAGGCGCTGTTCTCGTTGCCCGAGCCCATGGCGAATTCGTCGCAGTTGAGCTTTCCCAGCGTGAGCATGCCAGCGCCCGCCAAACGGCTCACCAGCGTGGCGTCGAAGGGCGATCGGTAGCCTTCGAGCATCTTCGAGCCGGCCGTGGTGGGGAAGTCCTTGGTGACGAAGATGTCCTTGTGGCCCAAAGGAACCCCCTCGAGCGGGCCCGCTTTCCCGGCGGCGATGCGCCCGTCGCTGGCCCGGGCCTGCGTCAAAGTGGCTTCGGGGTTGAGGGCCAAAAAGCTGCCGCTGTGGTCAGCCTGGGCGCGCGCCAAAAAGTGCTGCGCGCACTCAACCGCAGAAAACTGTTTGGCCTTCAGCGCAGCGGCCAATTCGGCCACGGTCATGTCGTGCAATGCGGTCGTCATGACAGGGCTCCCGCCGGGGCGCCCCAAGACAGACGCGCGCCCGCTCGGTGGGCAGCGATGGCACGAAGGCGATGGCATGAAGGTCCCATTTTTTGCCTCACTCGATCACCTTGGGCACCAGAAACAGTCCGCGCTCAACGGCCGGAGCGCTTTGCTGGTTGGCCTGCCGGTTGTCGGACTCGCTGACCACGTCTTCGCGCAGACGCAGTCGCACGTCCTCGATGGCGGCCACCGGGTGTGCCAGGGGTTCGATGCCACGGGTGTCGACGGCTTGCATGGCCTCGACGATGGAGAAAAACCCGTTGATTTGGGCCAGGTGCCGTTCGGTTTCCCCGGGGCGCAATTCGAGTCGGGCGAGGGTCGCCACGCGTTCAATGTCTTGAGCGGTCAGTGCCATGGGTTTTGGGGCAAAGGGTCAAAAACGGTCGGCCGCGCAAAGCGCATGATCGTTCTGGAAACAAGGTGTTGGCCAACGCCACGGCCACCCCCCGGGAGTGCCCTTGAAGCTGGCCCTTCAGGTATTATCTCGCCTTTACGCACAGCGTCTGCGCTGCCTGCTGCGTCGAGGCCTTTGCCGGGTCTGGTGGGGCGGGTGGCCAAAAAAGCAAACGGATGGCGCGGCCGCTCGGGGCAAACGGCGGGCCGCCCTACAACGGACCTCTGACATGTTTGAATCTTTCCGCCGGTACTTTTCCACCGATCTGGCAATCGATCTGGGAACGGCTAACACCCTGATCTTTGTGCGCGACCGCGGTATCGTGCTCGACGAGCCTTCGGTGGTTTCCATACGCCACGAGGGTGGACCCCAAGGCAAAAAAACCATTCAAGCGGTGGGCCACGAAGCCAAAGCCATGTTGGGCAAGGTGCCAGGCAACATCGAGGCGATACGGCCCATGAAAGACGGCGTGATTGCCGACTTCACCGTCACCGAGCAAATGCTCAAGCAGTTCATCAAGATGGTGCACCCGCGCAGCGTGTTCAAGCCCAGCCCGCGCATCATCATCTGCGTGCCCTGCGGCTCGACCCAGGTCGAGCGCCGCGCCATTCGCGAATCGGCCCTGGGCGCTGGCGCCTCAGAGGTCTACCTGATCGAAGAGCCCATGGCCGCGGCCATTGGTGCAGGCCTGCCCGTGAGCGAGGCCTCGGGCTCCATGGTGGTTGACATCGGCGGGGGCACCACCGAGGTCGGCGTGATCTCCCTGGGTGGCATGGTCTACAAGGGCAGCGTGCGCGTGGGCGGCGACCGCTTTGAGGACGCCATCATCAATTACATCCGCCGAAACTACGGCATGCTCATCGGCGAGCCGACGGCCGAGGCCATCAAAAAGACCATCGGCTCGGCCTTCCCGGGCAGCGAGGTCAGGGAAATGGAAGTCAAGGGCCGCAACCTGTCCGAAGGTGTCCCGCGAAGCTTCACCATCAGCTCCAACGAAATTCTTGAAGCGCTGACCGAACATTGTGTCTGCCGTCAAAAACGCCCTGGAACAAACCCCGCCCGAGCTCGGTGCAGACATTGCCGACCGCGGCATGATGCTCACCGGCGGCGGCGCGCTGCTGCGCGACCTTGACCGCCTGCTCAGCGAGGAGACCGGCCTGCCCGTGCTGGTGGCTGAAGACCCGCTGACCTGCGTGGTGCGCGGATGTGGCATTGCGCTGGAGCGCATGGAGCGCTTGGGCCCCATCTTCACCTCGGAGTGAGCGCAATGGCCGCGGCCGGCGGCCCGCAGATTGCCTGATCCATGCCACTCGGAACGCTCGACCGGTCGCCGCCCCCGTTTTTCAAGCAGGGTCTGTCGGCGCTGTCCAAGCTGTTTCTGTGCAGCGCCCTGAGCATTTTTCTGATGGTCGCCGACGCCCGCTGGGGCATCACAGGACCTTTGCGTTCGGCCCTGGTCACCGCCTTGCACCCGCTGCAATGGATCAGCCTGCAGCCCGGGCGAGCCCTGGACAGCATCCGCGAGCATTTCGACAGCCTGTCTGACGCACAAACGGCCGCTCAGGAGTCGCGCAAGGAGCTCACTCGACAGCTCCAGCGCAGCGGCCAGGTGGAGCAACTGACGCTGGAGAACCGCCAGCTGCGGCAATTGCTGGACTTGCGCGAACGCCTGGGCACACCCGCACAGGCAGCCGAAGTCATCTACGAAGCGGCCGACCCTTACTCCTACAAAGTGGTGATCGACAAGGGTCTGGTGGCCGGCATCGCGATGGGCTCTCCGGTGATCGATGCGACCGGGGTGATCGGTCAAGTCACCCGGGTCCACCCGCTGGTCAGCGAGGTGACGCTGATCACCGACCGTGAACTGAGCATTCCCGTGCTCAATCCGCGCAATGGGATGCGCAGTGTGGCCTATGGCGAGCCTGCCAATGGCGGCCTGGAGCTGCGGTTCATGGCCAGCAATGCCGACATCCAGGAGCCTTTGCGCGCATTTATTGCCAGCCCTTGGCCCAGGTTGCAGCGGCGCGGCACCTGCTGATCCTGCAACCGATCAAGGGTCAGTTGCCACCGCCGCCCGCTGCCGAGCCCCCGAAAAAGGCCGCAACCAAGAGCAAAGGGGCCAAGCCATGATCATGCGCAGCGGCCAGCAGCTGCTCCTGCCGGCGAGCCCCGTGTTCATCGGCGCCAGTTTGCTGGTGGCTCTGTTGCTCAACATGCTGGGCCAGCAGGCCTGGCTGCCCGATGTGCTGGCACTGACTTTGGTGTTTTGGACCGTGCACCAGCCGCTGCGCGTGGGGATCGGGGCGGCTTTTTGTTTTGGTCTGATCATGGACGTGCAGCAGGCCGGGTTGCTGGGCCAGCACGCGCTGTCCTACACCGCACTGAGCTATCTGGGCATCATGATCCACCGCCGACTGCTCTGGTTTCCCGTGCCCACGCAAGCGCTGCAGATCTTGCCCTTGCTGATGGCTGCGCACATCCTCGGTCTGGCACTTCGGCTGGCTGCGGGCGATCCTTGGCCAGCCTGGCCTTTCTGGATTTCGCCGCTGCTGCAAGCGCTGCTTTGGCCGGTGGCCAGCGTGCTGCTCCTGATGCCGCAGCGGCGCGCACCCGACCCTGACGAAAACCGGCCGCTGTGAGCTGCGCATGACCGCCCTGCCCAACATCGACGTCGAGCTCTCGCGTTTTCGCGGTCGCATCGTGGCGGCCAGCGCGGCCATTGTGATCTGCTTTTCTCTTCTGAGCATGCGCCTGATCTACCTGCAGGTGTTTGAGCATGAACACTACCTAGAGCAGGCCGAAAACAACAGAACAGCCGTTGTGCCCATCCCGCCCAACCGCGGGCTGATCACCGACCGCAACGGCGTGGTGCTGGCCACCAACTACTCGGCCTACACGCTGGAGATCACGCCGGCCAAGGTCGAACGGCTGGAGCAGACCATCGATGCGCTGGCTGAGGTGGTGGAAATCAGTGCGCGCGACCGGCGCCGCTTCAAACGTTTGCGCGAGGAATTCAAAAGCTTCGAATCCCTGCCGATCCGCACCAAACTCAGTGACCAAGAGGTGGCCAGGTTTGCGGCGCAGCGCTTTCGCTTCCCCGGCGTGGACATCAAGGCCAGGCTGTTTCGCAGCTACCCGTTCGGGGAGTCCGCCAGCCACGTGGTGGGCTACATCGGGCGCATCAACCCAAGAGAAAAAGAGCAACTCGAAGAAGACGACGAGTCCGGCAACTACCGTGGCACCGACTACATCGGCAAGCTCGGAGTCGAGCAAAGCTATGAAAAGCAGTTGCACGGCACCACGGGATTCGAGCAGGTCGAAACCTCAGCCGGTGGACGGGCCGTGCGCCGCCTGGCCAGCAGCCCATCGACCCCTGGCGACGCAATCAAGCTGACCATCGACATCAAGCTGCAAAAACTGATTGAAGACATGTTTGGCGAGCGACGTGGCGCACTCGTGGCCATCGATCCGCGCAGCGGCGAAGTGCTGGCCTTTGTGAGCAAGCCCACCTTTGACCCCAATTTGTTTGTCGAGGGGATCGACAGCGACAGCTGGGCTGCGCTCAGCGAGTCGATCGACAAGCCCCTGCTCAACCGCGCCCTGCGCGGCACCTACCCACCCGGGTCCACGTACAAGCCCTTTATGGCCCTGGCGGCGCTGAGCTCCGGCAAGCGCGGGCCGAACACGGTGATCAACGACGCCGGTGTGTGGAATTTCGGCGGTCACCAATTCCGCAGCCATGGTGACGGGCTGGGGCCGGTGGACATGCACTTGAGCATCGTCAAATCGAGCAACGTCTACTACTACTCGCTGGCCAATGAGATGGGGGTCGATGCGATCCACGACTTCATGAAGCCCCTGGGCTTCGGGCAGATCACGGGCATTGATGTCAACGGCGAGGTTCGCGGCGTGCTGCCCAGCCAGGAATGGAAGCGCAAGGCATACAAAAAAGCTGAGCAGCAAAAATGGTTCGCCGGCGAAACCATCTCGCTGGGCATAGGCCAGGGTTACAACACCTTCACCATGCTGCAGCTGGCCCAGGCCACGGCCACGCTGGCCCAAGGCGGCGTGCAACACAAGCCCCGCCTGGTGATGGCCACGCAAGACAGCGTGACACAGCAACTCCAACCCATGGCAGTGCGCGAGCCGGTCGATCTGGGCTTCAAGCCCGACCACGTTGCGACGATCAAGCGCGCTTTGGCCGCCGTCACGCAGCAAGGCACCTCGGCCGGGGTCTTTGCTGGTGCCGGTTACCTGAGTGCGGGCAAGACCGGTACGGCCCAAGCGGTGACCATCGGCCAAAAAGACAAATACAACGCGGCCAAACTCGAAGAGCACCAGAGAGATCACTCGCTTTACATGGCCTTCGCGCCGGTGGACGCGCCCAAGGTGGCTCTGGCTGTGGTGGTCGAAAACGCAGGCTTTGGCGCCGCGCACGCCGCACCGATTGCGCGGCGGGTGTTTGACTACCTGCTGCTGGGCCAGTACCCGAGCCAAGAAGACATGGCCGCAGTGCAAAAAGGCTTGGCTGGCGCTCCCCTGGGCAAGCCACGCGAAGCGGCCTTGCTCGACGCGCTCGGACGAGAACTGCCAGTGCCGGGCCCAACGCCTCCGGAGCCGAGGCCCACACCGCGCTCAAATTGAGTGCATCGGCGCTGCGCGACTGCCTGCGCGTGTCGAATTTTTGCCGTACGGGCGACCCGCTCAAAGGCAAGCGCAACCGCTTTTGGTGATTGCGGTGCACCGGCAATCACCTTTACGAATGGTGGAACTTTTCACCTTGTAAGCCACAAGCGCGGCGTAGAGCTGTCGGGTGCGACCATGGAGTAGGGCCTTCACTCCACACTCCGCGCCTGGCGAGCGCAGGATGAGTACGCCCCTTACAGATCGGCGACCTCACCAGCGCAGGCTAGGATGCTGTCGATCAGCCGATGTGTCTTTAAAGCCTCCCCTCCATGGGTTCTGGAGGGCCGTTGCTTCTGCACAGACTCTACAAATTCGCTGATCAGGCTGCGGTGCCAGTCATGCGGGAAGTCCATGATGTTGGCTCCACCGCCGGTGCCGCCTTCGGCCTTGATTTCAATGGCGGGTTCTTCGCCGACAAAGTCGACTCGCAGGTGCCCGCCTTCCAGGATGGCTGTGCCTTGGGTGCCGATGATCTCGATGCATTCGGGATGCCCCGGATATTGCGCCGTGGTGGCCATCAAGCGGCCGGGAGCGCCTTGGCCCAACTCCAGCAACGCCTGCACATGGTCTTCGGTTTCCATCCTGTGCAGACGGGTGCGACTGACCTGCGCCGCCACCACGCGCCTGACGCCCACCAGCGCCCGGAACACATCCACGCTGTGGATGGCCTGCGTAATGAGAACGCCGCCGCCGTCGCGCGCGCGGGTACCGCGCCCGGCCTGTTCGTAATAGCTTTGTGGCCGCCACCAGGGAACGCTGACTGAGGCCGCCTGCACCCGTCCTAGGGACTGGGCATCGAGCAAGGCCTGCAATCGCTCCACAGCGGGTCGAAATCGGTGCTGCAGCACCACGCCGAGCTGGCATTGGTGCCTCTGGGCCGATTCGACGATCGCCTGTGCCCGAGCCAGTGACACATCCAGGGGTTTTTCCAGCAGCACATGCTTGCCGTGGGCAAAACAGGCCTGAGCCATTTCCAGGTGGGTGGCCGGTGGGGTGGCAATGACGACCGCTTGCACCTGCGGGTCGGTGAGCATGGCCTGGAAATCGTTGCTGGGCCGCAGTTCGCCATGAAACGGCCCCAATTGGGCTGCCTCGGGGCGGCGTGTGACCACCCTGCGCAATGGCGCCATGACACGCAAATCGTGCAGGCTGCGCAAGTGCGGCACGGCGCCAGGGCCCGTTCCCACCAGGGCGATTCCTAGGGGATTCATAGGCAAGCCTTTCCCGTCATGGCCAGGGATTGGGCCATCAAGGCCAGTTCGCAGACCTTAAATACATGTTCCTGGCGCATACAGGTTTCGCTGCGATGGTCCACATCGTGGAGAAACTGACGGAAAAAATGCAAGGGCTGTGCGCTGCAATCGATGTGCCGGGTGCCCCGCCGGTCGACCAGGAACAGGTGGTTGGTGCCTGGCCGGCCCTCTATGTCCAGATACTTGCGGATTTCGATGCTGCCGTGACTGCCCATCACGAAGAGACGGCCATCGCCCCAGGTGGGCAGTCCGTCGGGCGTGAACCAGTCGACCCTCACATAGCCCCGGTGCGTGGGGGTTTGCAGAATGATCTCGCCGAAGTTCTCGAAATCCCGATGGGACTGATCGCTCCCGTAATGCCCGACATGGCTGTGTGCGACCTTCGCGTCGGTGCTGTCGGTGAAGACCAGGAACTGATCAATCTGGTGCGAAGCAATGTCCACCAGGATGCCGCCGAACTGGCGCTGATCGAAAAACCAGCCCGGCCGGATGGTGGCGTTCAGGCGGTGCGGACCCATACCCAGGGTCTGGATGGGGCTGCCAATCGCCCCATCCCGCACCAGCTTGAGCGCATGTTCAACCGCCGGGACAATGTGCCTTTCGGAAAAGCAGATGGAAAAAATCCGGCCGGTTTGCGCGCACATGGCACGAACCTGTTGAAGTTGTTCTTCGGAGGTGACGCCAGGCTTGTCGAGCAGCACATCTTTGCCATGGCGCATAGCGGCCATCGCAACATCGGCCCGCAGCGCCGGAATGCCCGCGCAGACGATGACCTGCACCTGAGGGTCCTCGAGCAGCATCTCGGCGTTTTCCAGGGCAGGCAGATCGGGAAAGCGCTCCCGCATGCCCTCTTGCACCTTGGGGTCGCTGCCGTGCCTGACATAGCCTGCGCAGGCTGCGCCGGCGTCCAACAGGCCCTGCACCAAATGGTAAACATGGCGATGATCGATGCCGATCACGCCAAAGCGCAGGCGGCTGTTCGTCACCGTCATGGTGCCAGCCATTGGGTCAGCCCCAGAGAAATCCAGGGCACGTAGGTCACGAGGGCCAGCACCACCATGAGCGCCCAGAAAAAGGGCATGACCTCCTTGTAAACCTCGTTGATCTTGACCTTGGCAACGCTGGCCGTGGCAAACACCAGTACCCCCAGCGGCGGGGTCAGAGCGCCCAGCACCAGGTTCATGACCATGATGATGCCCAGATGCACGGGATCGACGCCTGCGATCAGAGCAATGGGCATCAGGATGGGCACCAGGATCACCAGCGAGGCGATGTATTCCATGGCCAGTCCCACCACTAGCAGGAAGGCGTTCAAGGCCAGCAGGAACACCCATTTATTCTCGGCCAGGAAGGTCATGGATTGGGCGATCTGCTGCGGGATGCGCTCAATGCCCAGGGCCCAGCCGAAGGGGGCCGAGGCCGCCACGATGGCAATGATGGCCACGGTGTCGCCCAGCCCGTCCTTAAGGATGACTGGAATGTGCTTCCACTGCAGCTGGCGATATGCCGTCACGCCGATGATGACGGCATAAACCACTGCGATGGCACCGGCCTCAGAAGCAGTAAAGGCGCCCAGGCGCATGCCCAGCACCACGAATACGGGCACCAGCAGGGCCGGGATGGCATCGCGGAACGCCCGCATGCGCTCGGGCCAGGGCATGGGGCGCGAGCTCGGCTCCAGGCCGCGGCGCCGGGCCTGCACATGCACGGTCAGCATCAAGGCGGCGGCCATCAGGAAGCCCGGAAGCAACCCGGCCGTGAACAAAGCGCCCACAGACACCGCGCCGGCGGCGGAAAAGATAATCATGCCGATGCTCGGCGGGATCAGATTGTCGATGGTCGATGCGCAGCTGGTCACTGCCGCCGCAAAAGGTCGGGGGTAGCCACGCTTTTCCATCTCGGGCACCAGCACCTTGGCCGTACCCACGGCGACCGCCAATGAGGAGCCCGACAAGCCCCCCATGACGGTGTTGGTGACGACGTTGACCTGGGCCAAGCCGCCGCGCATGTGGCCCACCAGAGCCGATGCAAAGCGGATCAGGTGGTGGGTGATGCCGCTGGAATTCATCACATGCGCAGCCAGGATGAAGAAGGGGATGGACAGCAGCAAAAACGAGTTGACGGAGCTGGCCAGGCTCTGGGAGATGGGCAGCAGCATCAGGTCGCCCTGCTTGGCAAAGGAGGCGTAGGCCGCAAAAACCAGGCAGTAGGCAATCGGCACGTCGAGGAACATCAGACTCAGCGCCACGATGTGCAGCGTCCAGCCCACGCTCAGGTCCAACGAGAGCAGGGGGGTGGCGCTGAGGAAAACTTGAAACACCGCCACCCCCCCCAGCAAGCCGACCAGACTCGCCCCGGGAAAGGCCCACTTCATGGGGTTTTGGGTCGCCAGGCACAGAAGGGACAGGCCAGCGCCCACGGGCACGGCCATGTAAAGGTACTTTGATGGCCACTCCAGGGAGCCGCTGGTGCCGGTGACGCGGCCGCAGAAGTCCAGTCCGTGGACCAGCATGGCGCAGCAGGCGGCACTGACCACGACCTGGCTGAGCAGGTCCAGCTGCCGAACGCGGGCCTCGTTCACCCGGTTGACCAGGAATTCCATGCGCATATGCTTGCCTTGGTGGACCAGCAGCGCACAGCCAAGGAACACCGCCCAGACGAACAGCCAGCGGGCTAACTCTTCCGACCAGGACAGGGGACTGTCGAGCGCGTAGCGGAACACCACTTGCAGCACGGTCAGCAGGACCGTCAGGGTGAGCATGGCCACGCACAACACCCCCAAAGTGTTGAGCAAGTGGTTCCAGGTACGGTGCAAGGTGTTCATACGGGCTTTCTGTTTCGAGCGTGTTTGTGTGCAGTCGGTGGCGCCGTGGATCCGCGAACGACCAGGGTCGGCGGATATTGGCTCACCAGACCCCACCCCGTTGGCGACTTGGCCGGCACTTGGCTCAAGGATCGCAACAAGTGGCTGGCGCTGGCACATGCCACCTCACCCACCGGCAGGCGCAGGGTGCTCAGCCCAGGCCCCCACCAGGCCATGGCGGGAGAGTCATTGAAGCCCACCACCGACAAGCGCTCGGGTACGGAGATGCCCTGCAGCCTGAGGGCTTCCAGGGCACCCTCCGTGCCACGGGCTGTCGATACCACCACGGCCGTGGGGAGCTGGGGATGGGACAACAGTGCTGTCATGGCCTGTTGACCGTGGAAGGTGTCTATCGCCTCGCAAAAAATCAGGCTCGGATCGACAGGCGCACCCGATGATTCCATGGCCTGCATGTAGCCCTGCAGCCGGGCAAGACCCGTGCTCAAGGCTTTGGGCCCGCCCAGATAGGCAATACGGCTGTGCCCCAAGTCGAGCAGGTGTTGCGTAGCCATTCGGGTCGCAGCGCTGTCGTCGATGCCAAACCAGTCGGACTTGAGTGACTCGCACTTGCGAATCAACTGCACATGTGCAATCGATTGGAGCCAGATGAGCGTTTGCGCCAGGGGCTTGCTGGTCGCCACCCATACGATGCCGTCCACACGGGCCTCGGCCAGGCTGCGGACCTGCCGCATTTCCATCTCCGGCTTGTCATCGGAGATGCACAGCACCACCTGATAGCCGGCCTCATCGAAGCTTTGGGAAATGGCATGGGCTGCGGTCGAGTAGAAGTCGTTGAGGACATCTGGGATAACCAGTCCGATCAGCCGGCTGCGCTGGCTGCGCATTTGGCGGGCGGCTGAATGAGCGACATACCCCAGTTCCTGGGCAGTTTGCTCCACCTTGGCCCGCATAGATGCGCTTATTCGCGGGTCTTGCTTGAGGGCTCGGGCGACCGTGGAGGCGGCGACGCCCAGGTGCTGCGCGATGTGTTTGATGGTGACCATGGGGTGGGCGGCTTGACCGGACGAGGATAACAAATATCGTGCGATTCGTGCAAACGATTGCGCAACATCATGAACAGAAGACTCAAAATTCCTCTTATTTATGGGATAAATGCTGGTTTTATTAGAGTAAACCCCGATATTTATGGGGTTTGCTGATGCTATCGTTTGCGCACCTATTTGCCACCCGAACCATTGATCACTCAAAGGAGAGAAAGCATGTTTCAAGATTCATCGCCGAAGAATTCAGGCCTCAGCCGCCGCCAACTCATCCGCGCAGGTGTCGGCACCGTGCCGATGATGGCCCTGGGGACAGCATCGGCTCAGCAAAAATTCACTTTCCGCATGGCGCACTCCGAGGCCATCGGCGCGCCCTTGACGCTGTCCCTACAGAAGTGGTGCGATGTTCTCAACAGTCGCAGCGGTGGACGTATTGATGCTCAGCACTTCCCAGGCAGTCAGCTCGGCAGCTACACGCAGCTGATCGAGCAAAGCCGCATCAGCACCATTCAGGGCACCGTGGGCGGGCCGGATACGGAAGAATCGGTCGCGCCTGAGATCGCCGCCACCGGCGGGGCCCCCGGCTTTATCTTCAAGGATGAGGTGCATGTCGACAAAATCTTGCAGGGCCCACTGGGTGACGAGGTGTCTGCGGTGGCGCGTAGGAAGACCGGCGTAGAGTTCGTGGCTTATGCCGAGGTCGGCTTTCGCCACATCCTGTCCAAACGTGCGGTCACCAACCTCGACAGCCTAAAGGGACTGAAGATCCGTGTCCCAGAAATCAAAGTCTGGGTGGATTTCTGGCGTCGGCTGGGTGCCAACCCCACCCCCCTGCCTTATGCCGAACAGTACACTGCGCTTTCCACCGGCGTGATCGATGCTGTGGAGGCCGACTTTTTCTCCATCAGGGGCTTTAAGTGGTTTGAGCAGGCCAAGCACCTGACGCTGAGCTACCACTGGTTCCTGCCCAAGGCGGTGAGGGTCAACGCCCGCTGGCTGGATGGCCTGCCGCCCGACCTACAGGCTCTGGTGCGCCAGAGCGCCAAGGAAGTGTTTGCCGAGCAGCGCAGGGATAACCGCGCCAAGACCGATGATGCACTGGCCGATCTGGTCAAGGCAGGGGTCACGGTTCACAAGCTTTCGGCCGAAGAATCGGGCAGGTGGTTTGCGGCGGCTCGGCCCCTGTTCGACGAATTTGGCAACAAGAGCGCGGACACCAAAGCCATGGTGGGCCGCATCCTGGCCGCCCGGTGAGGGACACGTGATGGGCTTTGCCCTTCGCAGCGAAGACATCGCCCTGCCCCTGGGCGCTACGGCTGCGGGCATCCGCACGCTGGTGACCTGGAACGGTCAGACCGTCTTCGGACTGACCCAGGGCGCCCACCGGGCCTATCTGTTTCCGGTCTTCAGTCCGGCGGGTTTTGCCCTCACCAGCGAAAGCCCTTCCGACCATCCCCACCACCACTCCATCTGGGTGGCTGCGGACCATGTGGACCTGCACGTGCCCGCGCTCTACCGCACCGAGGTCTACAGCTACAACTTTTATGTAAACGATGTGTTCCAGGGGCGGGCTCCTGGACGCATCGCGCAAACCCAGCTTGAAGCGCAGGAGCATGGTGATGGCCTGCTCATCACCCAGCAGCTGCAGTGGCTGGGCCCCCGCGAGTGGGGTGCACCGCAGGGCCGGCATGTTCTAGACGAAACCCGGTTGATCCGGGTGCGTCACCTGGCCGACTGCCGCGCCTTCCAGCTAACCCTGCGTTCTGAGTTGTCTGCCGTGAACCATCCGGTGAGCATCGGACCCACGCGACACGCCTGGTTCAATGCGCGCATCGGGCCGGGCATGGCACCCATCCACGGCGGCCAAATCCGCAGCGCCCCTGCCAGCGCGCCACAGTCTGCGCCGTCCTGGCAGGTGTCCACGGGCGCGGTGGGAGGCGGTCATGTGGCCGGGCTGGCCCTGAGCGCCTGCACGGGCGCCGGCAATCCCGACTGGTACGTCAGCCCTTGGGGCGTTATGACGGCCAACCCCTGTCTGCATCAGGCCCTGCGCGTCGAACCCGGTGGCCAGCCCCTGAGCCTGTCGTGCCGCGCGCTGGCCTTTGACGGCCCGCTCGACGATGCACAGGTCACACAGGGGTTGACCGATCCACCATCGGGCGCCTGAGAACCCATCCCACCACCTCCCAAGGAGACCCCATGATCATCGGGCGCTATGCCGTCGGCGCAGACATCCACTATGGCCAGAAAATTTCCTCCGCCCAGTGGCGGCGCCTGAAGGGCCTGCCCTTCGAACAGATCGTACCCACGGACCAGATTGACGATGACGCACAAGTGCGCCTGCTGTGCCCGGTGGAGCGGCCGCGCATCTTCGGCGTAGGCTTCAACTACGCTGCCCATGCCAAGGAGACGGGCCATCCGCTGCCTGAGCGACCCGCCACTTTCATGAAGCCCGACAGCGCGGCCATCGGCCCCGAGCAGGCCATCATTTATCCGCATGAGGGCCAACGCCTGGACTTTGAATGCGAGCTGGCGGTGGTCATCGGCAAGGGGGGCAGGCGCATCGCTGCGGCCGATGTCGAACAGCACATCCTGGGCTTTACCTGCGCCAACGATGTCAGCGAACGCTCCATCCAGTTCC
Source organism: Comamonadaceae bacterium (assembly GCA_021299555.1). Taxonomy (GTDB): domain Bacteria; phylum Pseudomonadota; class Gammaproteobacteria; order Burkholderiales; family Burkholderiaceae_C; genus Polaromonas. Next base: position 3,724 of record JAJTGH010000038.1, on the reverse strand, counting down.
CCGAAATGGAGGCCGGCTGTCTGCTGATTGGCAAGGGCTTTGACACCTTCTGCCCGCTGGGGCCGGTGATCGCTACCGGCCTGAACCACCGCAACCTGGCGATCCAGACCCGCCTCAATGGTCAAGTACGCCAAAGCAGCAACACCGGCGACCTTGTCTTTGATGTAGCCTACCTTGTGTCCTACCTCAGCCAGGCCATCACCTTGCGACCTGGTGATGTAATCATCACCGGCACGCCGCAGGGCGTGGGTCCCATGGTGCCTGGCGATGTGGTCGAGATCGAGATCGAAGACATTGGCGTGCTGCGCAACCCGGTGGTCGCCGAGCCCCGGTAGACACAGTCATGGCCCAGCCCGAAAGCACATTGCCTGCCATGAACAGCGAACTCGTGGCCATCGTGCGCCGGCTCGGTCTGGGCGGCGGGCAGGGCGTACGGGCCATGCGCCCATTGACCGGCGGCGTGTCATCGGACATTTGGCGCATCGACTTTGAAGACCACAGCATCTGCGCCAAGCGGGCCCTGAGCCAGCTCAAGGTAGCGGCCCATTGGGAAGCGCCACTGTCTCGCAATGCCTATGAGTACGCCTGGTTCAACGAGCTGAGTGCCGAGTTTGCCGAGCACATGCCCCGCATGCTGGGCCGCGACGAGGAGGCGGGCGTCTTCTTCATGTCCTTTCTGGAGCCGGCCCAGCATCCTGTGTGGAAGCATCTCCTGCTGCAGGGCCAGGTCAGCCCGGCATTCGCACGCGGTGTGGGCGACTGCCTGGGCAGGATGCACCGGCGCACAGCCCGGCAGGAGCGCCTGGCACGCCGATTCAAGACGGATGCCGAGTTCTTTTCCCTGCGACTGGAGCCCTACCTGTTGGCCACGGCGCAGCGCCATCCGGCCCTGGCCGATTGTTTGCAGCGCCTGTGCACGCAGACAGCCCAGACCCAGCTGGCCCTGGTGCATGGCGACATCAGCCCCAAGAACATCCTCTGCGGTCCCCGGGGACCGGTGTTCCTCGACGCCGAATGCGCTTGGTATGGCGACCCCGCCTTCGACCTGGCCTTTTGTCTGAACCACCTGCTGCTCAAGGCGGTGCACCTGCCTGCCCAGTCCAGCGCCCTCAGCCAGTCCTTTATGCACTTGGTGCAGGCCTACCTGGGCGCTGTGGATTGGGAGCCGACGGCCGCTTTCGAGCAGCGCACTGCACAGTTGCTGCCGGCCCTGATGCTGGCGCGGGTGGACGGTAAATCCCCCGTGGAATACCTCACCGACGAAAGCCGGCGTGATATGGTGCGCCGCGCTGCCACGCAGGGACTGCGGAAGCCGCCCCGACAACTGAGCGAAGTGTTGGACATCACCCTGAAGGAACTGTCGCCATGAGCTTCATCGAATCTGTGCGCGCCCGCGCTGTCTGGGACTCGCGCGGCTGTCCAACCGTCGAGGCCGAGGTTCGGCTAGACAGCGGCGCGCGCGGGCTGGCGATTGCGCCAGCAGGTGCCTCGACCGGGGCCGGCGAGGCCAGGGAACTGCGCGATGGCGGCGAGCGACTCAAGGGCCTGGGCGTTGACCGTGCGGTGCGCGCTGTCAACGAGGTCCTTGGCCCTTGCCTGCAAGGCATGGACATCACGGACCAAGTCGGGATTGATGCGGCCATGTGCAGCGCCGACGGCACGGCCGACAAATCGCGCCTGGGCGCCAACGCAATCACCGCCGTGTCCCTTGCCTGCCTGTGGGCCGCCAGTCGCCAGGCCGGGTTGCCCCTGTGGCGCCATCTGTCGGGTACCAACGAGGTAAGGCTACCGTTGCCGCAGATCCAGATCTTCGGCGGCGGCGCCCATGCCAAGGGCAGCGTGGATGTGCAGGACTTCCTGGCCGTTCCCCACGGCGCCAAAAGCTTTGCCCAGTCCCTTGAATGGGTGGCCGAGGTCTACCACGCGGCCGGTAAGGCCTTGAGCGCCCAAGGCAAGAGTCTGGGCGTGGCCGATGAGGGTGGCTTCTGGCCGCAGTTCGGCTCCAACGAGGGCGCCATCGAGGCCCTGGTCAAAGCCATTGAGGCTGCCGGCTTGAGGCCGGGCCGGGATGTCTCAATTGCATTGGACCTGGCCTCCACCCAATACTTTGCCGAGGGCTTCTACCATTGGCGCAGTGAGAACCGGCGCTTTGACAAAGACCAGCTGCTGCAGCTCTACACCCGCTGGGTGCAGGACTACCCCATCGTCTCCATGGAAGACGGCTTTGCCGAGGACGACATCGAAGGCATGCAGGCCATGACCCATGCCCTGGGGCATAAGCTGCAGATCATTGGTGACGACTTCTTCGTCACCAACGCTCCGCGCATTGCCGAACGCGCTGGGCAGGGCGCCTGCAACGCGGTGCTGATCAAGCCCAACCAGGTGGGGACGGTGAGCGAAACCCGGCAAGCCCTGGAGACGTGCCGGGCTCGGGGTCTGGGCAGCATTGTCTCCGCGCGCTCAGGTGAGACCGAGGACGTGAGCATTGTTCACCTGGCCGTAGGCTGGGGCGTGGCCCAGCTGAAGGTGGGCAGTTTTGCACGCTCCGAGCGCATGGCCAAATGGAACGAGGGCCTGCGCATCGAAGAGGACCTGGGGCGCGCCCTGCCTTATCCGCATCCCCATCTGTTTGCCTGGCAGCACAGTTCTTAAGCCATGAAAGTTTTGTTCCACTTCAATGCCAGTGCAGCCTTGATGGACTGGCTGCGAGAGCGCGCCCCCTCCGACTGGCAGCTGGTGTGCTGTCCTGAAAGCGATGCGCTGGCCTTTGAGCGGCACTGGCCTGGGACCCAGGTGTTGTGGCATGTCCTCAAGCCCGTGACTGGCGAGCGCATCGCCGCTAACCCCTCGCTGCGTCTAGTGCAGAAGATCGGCGTCGGGGTCAACACCATCGACCTTGAGGCTGCGGCCAAACACAAGGTGGCCGTTTGCAACATGCCCGGCGTCAACAGTCGAGCGGTGGCTGAAATGAGCCTGGGCCTGATGCTCATGGCTGCCCGGCGGCTCAACCAAATTGCGTGGCAGCTTCGCCAAGGCCAGTGGCCAATCGCGGAACACACGCAGGCCCAGCTTTTTGAGCTGTATGGCAAGACCGTGGGGCTGGTGGGTACAGGCCACGTGCCGCGCCTGCTCACGCCCATGCTGCAGGCCCTGGGTGTGCGCGTGCTCAGCCACAGCCGGCATCCGCCTGCCGATTGGCATGTCCCTGTGCTGCCACTGGACGACATGCTGGCGCAATCCGATCTGGTGAGCCTGCATATCCCCTTGACACCTCAAACCCAAGCCCTGTTTAATGCCGAACGCTTTTCGCGCTTCAAGCCCGGCGCCATCCTGGTTAATACCGCGCGGGGCGAACTGGTCGACGAAGCCGCACTGAGTCAGGCCCTGGACAGCGGGCAGCTTTCGATGGCCTGCCTAGACGTGTTCGCGCAGGAGCCGATGCCTCCCGGTCATCCCCTGCTGCAGCGCCCGGACGTGATCGCCACGCCACACATGGCCTGGCTGACGCAGGACATGTTCCACCGCGCCCTGAACCTGGCCATCGACAACACCCGGCGGATGGCAGCGGAGCTTGAATTGCTGCACCGGATCGTCTGACATTCATCCCACCGAGGTCTTGATCTTGAAGATATCTGCTGTTCGCGTCACTCCCATCGCCATCCAAGACCCACCACTGCTCAATGCAGCTGGTGTGCATGAGCCATGGGGCCTGCGCGCCATCATC
>JAJTGH010000201.1 GCA_021299555.1 Comamonadaceae bacterium | reverse complement strand
TGGCTGGCCCCGTGTTCGAGCAGAGGCTGCACGCCAACGGCGCGACGATCTCGCTGGTGGCCAACCGCATGCGCGTAGCCGAATGCGAGGTCGTCTTCACCTTCAAGCGCGCCCTGGACCCGCGCCCGCAGCCCTGGAGCCGAGACGAGGTCATCGCGCAAGTCGCCCAGGTGCTGCCTGGCATTGAGGTGCCCGACTCGCGCTTCCTGGAATTCGAACGCGCCGGCGAAGCGCAGCTGCTTGCCGACTGCGCCTGCTGTAACGACATGGTGCTAGGCGCTGCGATGACGCCCGACGCACGCCTGAACACCCTGGCCAGCCTGGCCGTGGTTGCGAATATGCGCGATGGCCGCCGGCTCGAGGGCATCGGTAGCAATGCGCTGGGCGATCCGGTCGAGGCCCTGCGCTGGTTCGTTAATGAAATGAGTGCTGTGGGCCAACGCATTGAAGCCCACCACTTTGTCACCACAGGTACCTGCATCACGCCCATCCCCGTCGAGCCAGGGCACGCCATACATGCGGATTTCGGCTGGCTGGGGCGCATGACGGTGCGGTTTGTTTGAGCCTGTGGCAATTTTTTGTGAGCAACCGCATTCGCGGGAGCGTCACTGGGGCCTGATCGATGTGGGGGCCCGCCGCAGCTGTGGAACCCCCTGCAGCAGCAGCGCCCACAAGCCGGCCGCCGCCGTCGACAGACTGCGGTGCCGCGGCCGCACCAGGTAAATCGGCCGCGAAGCCTGCGCGCCTTCGAGCGGCACCGCTGCCAGCGAATCGCGCTGGCACAGTTGCAGCGCTGAACGCGGGACGATGCTGATACCAAAACCGTGGGCCACCAGCCCCGCCAGCGTGCCCAGTTGATCCACCTCAAAGCCGGTGTCCTGAATATCCTGGTCACGCAGCAGGGGCTGCAGGTGCTGCCAGACGCTACCCGAGCGCAAGGTGTGGATGAACGCCCGTTGACGCAGGTGGGACAGACGTACCTTGCGCCGCGAGGCCAACGGGTCATCTGCGCGGCAGATCAAGTACAGCGGCTCGTCCAGCAGCTTCACCGCCTCGAACTCCAGCGAATTACCCGGTAACGCGTTCAGGCCGAAATCAGCCTCGCCCCGGCGCACCGTATCCAGGCACACATCGGACACCACATCGCGCAAGCGCAACTCGATGCCTGGATAACGCCGGTGAAACACCGCCAGCTGCTGCGGCAGCCAGTCGGCCGCTAGCGAGGGGGGGCCTGCCACGCTCACGCGACCGGTTCGACGCTGTGCGCGGTCTTGCAAGTCGTCGATCGCTGCGCGCATCTCGCTGGCGATGCGGCGCGCGCCCTGCGCGAAAACTTCGCCCTCAGGCGTGAGCGTCACATGTCGGGTAGTTCGGTCGAACAACCGTACGCCCACCTGGTCTTCCAGGCGCGCCACCATCTGGCTGAAAGCCGGCGACGACATGTGGCAACGCTGCGCCGCCAAGGAGAAGCGGCGCGTCTCCTCCAGGGCCAGGAAAGCATCAATCAGGCGGCCAGACAAACTCATTCAAAAATCCAAACAATCATTTCAATAATTCCAGTTTACTTTCGATCCAACCCGACGCACAGTGCAAAGACAAAACAAGCAGGAACGAAGATGCAGACCCTTGCCGTGGGTTGCGGCGCCGGCTTTTCTGGTGACCGCTGCGACGCCGCACCGCCCGTCGTGCGCACCCTGATCGAGCGCGGCGGCCCGGCCGCCCTGATCTTCGAAAACCTCGCTGAGCGCACGCTGGCCCACCAGCAACTGGCGCGTCGCGCCGATGCCTCGCGCGGCTACGAGCCGCTGCTGCTGGACTACCTGAGGCCGGTCCTGGCCGACTGCCTGCGCCATGGCATCGCCATCGTCGGCAACTTCGGCGCGGCCAACCCGCAGGGCGCAGCCCGCGCCATCCGCGCCCTGGCTGCCGAAATGGGCCTGCCCGCCCCGCGTATCGGCATCGTCGAAGGCGACGACCTGTCCGACCCGCGCGGGCGCGCCCTCGTGCGTGAGCAACTTGGACAGGACTTCGATGAAGCGCGCTTCGTCTGCGCCAACGCCTACCAGGGCGCCTTCGAGATCGCGCAGGCCCTGCGCGCGGGCGCGCAGGTGGTGGTGACCGGCCGCGTGGCCGACCCCTCGCTGGTACTGGGTCCCGCCATCGCGCACTACGGCTGGAGCACCACCGACTGGGACGCACTGGCCGGCGCCACCATGGCGGGCCACTTGCTCGAATGCGGCGCGCAGGTCAGTGGCGGCTACTTCGCCGACCCCGGCTACAAGGACGTTCCAGGCCTGGAGGACGTGGGCTTTCCCATCGCCGAGATTGCCGCCGACGGCAGTTGCATCATCACCAAGGCCGCAGGCACTGGCGGGCTGGTGGACTGTCGCACCGTCAAGGAGCAACTGCTGTACGAGGTGCACGATCCGGCGGCCTACCTCACCCCCGACGTGGTGGCCGACATCACCGAGGCCACCGTGACCCCGCTCGGACCCGACCGGGTGCGCCTGTCCGGCGTACGCGGGCATCCGCGGCCGCCCACCCTCAAGGCGCTGGCCTACTTCGACGGCGGCTGGCTGGGTGAGGCCGAGATCTCTTACGCCGGCCCCCACGCCGAAGCGCGTGCGCGGCTGGCGATGGATGTGATGCAACGCCGTGTGGGCGCGCGAATGCCGCTGCGGTTCGACCTGATTGGCGTTCTGAGCATCCTGGGGGACGACGACAACCGGCAACTGCAGGCCCTGCCCGCCGGCGACTCGCGCGATGTGCGCCTGCGCGTGGCCACCCGCCACGAGGATATGCGCGAGATCGACCTGCTGCTGCGCGAGGTCACCGCCCTGTGGACGGGTGGCCCTGGCGGTGGCGGTGGCGTGCGCACCGCCAAGCGCCAGCGTCTGTCCAACCGCGCCTGCTTCATTGCGCGCGAGCAGCTACCTGCGCGCTACACCTTGGCCTGAGACCACCGCCCATGACATCGACACGCCTGTACGACCTCGCCCACGCACGTACAGGCGACAAGGGCAACCACGCCAACATCTCCCTGATCGCCTACCGCGCCGAAGACTATCCGCTGCTCGTTCAACAGGCGACCTGCGAGCGCGTGGCGCAGCACTTCGGCGCGCGCCAACCCACGCAGGTGCGGCGCTACCTGCTGCCCCGACTCGGGGCCATCAATTTCGTGCTGGACGACGTGCTCGATGGCGGCGTCAACGATTCCCTGAACCTGGACATGCACGGCAAATCGCTGTCCTTTCACCTGCTCGAGATGTGTATCGAGGCGCACACTACCACCCACAACACTCAGGAGACTCCATGAAAACACGCCAGTTCCTCAAGACCCTGGCCGCCTGCGGCCTGATCGCCGGCGGCATGACCCGCGCCTGGGCCCAGACCGCCAGCACAGCGCGCCCGGTACGAATGGTGGTGCCCTTTTGGCTCGATCGCTGCGATGGAAGTAATCCGCTCGGCCCCCGACGGCAACACCTTGTTGTTCTCGTCCAACTCGGCGCTGGCATCCAACGTCGCCCTGCTCAAGTCCATCCCGTACGACCCGAACCGGGACTTCTCTCCCGTCGCTGGCATCGGTGAGAACATGCTGGTGCTGATGGTGCGTGCCGACCATCCTGCCAAGACGGCGGCCGAACTTCTGGCGTATATCAAGCAACGACCAGGCAAGGTGAACGCAGGCTATGGCTCGTCCAGCTCGCAGGTGTGCATTGCCGTCCTGAACAAGCTGGGCAACGTCGATGCGGTGGGTGTTCCCTACAAGGGCATCCCGTTGGCAGTCAATGACGTGCTCGGGGGCTCGCTCGACTTCACCTTCGTGGACTTGGGCAACGCAATGGCCCAGGCCAGGGGCGGCCGAATGCGCGCGCTGGGCATCACCGCGTCCAGGCGGTCACCGCTGGTGCCCGATTGGCCCGCACTGGCCGAAGGCTTGCCCGGCTTCGACATCACCGCCTGGTTCGGTATTGCCGGCCCGGCCAACCTTCCCAAAGACGTGGTCGACCGCCTTCATGCGGCGATCGCCCAGGGCCTGGCCAGCACCGAGGTGAAGGACAAGCTCGCCGCCATCGGTATCCAGCCCTTGCCCATGAGGCCCGACCAGATGAAGACCTTCATCGGCGCGGAAGTGACCAAGTGGGTGCGCCTCGTCAAGGAAGCCAACCTGCAACCGGAGTGACCATGCACCGAAAAGTCATGCTCGTCACCGGCGCGAGCCGCGGCATTGGCGCCGAGATCGCTGTGGGTGCAGCCCGACAGGGCTGGCGCGTGGCCGTCAACTACCACCGCAGTGCGGACGCCGCGCAGGACGTGGTGCGCCGCATCCGCGACGCTGGCGGTGAGGCTGTCGCCCTGCAAGCCGACGTGAGCCGCCTACCCGAGGTGGAACGCCTGTTCAAGGAACTCGACGCCTCGCTGGGGCGCATCGATGCCCTGGTAAACAACGCGGGGGTGCTCGCCAGCTTTCGCATCACCGAGGTGGACGAGACGAATGTCGCCGGCCTGTACGGCGCTAACGTGTTCAGCATCTACTACTGCGCGCGCGAGGCGGTGCGGCGCATGGCCCGTTCACGCGGCGGCCACGGCGGCGTCATCGTCAACATGTCCTCGGTGGCCTCGCGCCTGGGCGGGCTGGCCGGTGGCAGCGCCTATGCCGGCTCCAAGGGTGCGATCGACGCATTCAACCTGGCGCTCGCCAAGGAGGTCGGCCC
>JAJTGH010000037.1 GCA_021299555.1 Comamonadaceae bacterium | reverse complement strand
CGTTGAGCACACTGACCGAGCGATTCATGGCCAGCAGATTGAGCGGCTCCCCGGGTTTTTGATGCTGTGCAAAGCTGCGCTCGATGCGCTCGCGCGAGACGGGCCAGTGCTCGGTCTGCGCAAAACGAATGGCGCCGAGCTGTGCCTCGATGATGTCGATCCGAACCACACCGTCTACCACGTCTTGCTCGGGCACCTGTGCCCGCACGTACCAGCCGCGCTCCTGGTAGAGCGTGGCAATGGCCTGCGTGGCTTGCTCGAGATCGGCAAACACAAGGTCACGGTTGAGCCAGGGCCTGAGCACCGCCTGTACATCCACAGGCGCCACCAGCGTGATGCCGCGCAGTTCAAACCGCTGCACCACAAACTGCATGTCGCCGGCCGATCGAGGCCCGCTGTCCACGCGGGCCGGAGCCAACTTGGGCGCAGGTGCGGGCAATGCGCGCTGCGTATCGCGCAAGATGGAGCCAGCGTCGGGCGTGGCGACGGCCTGCCCGCGCACGCTGGCCGAGGTGAAAGCCAGCACCGCCCCGGCGACCAGCGGCAGGACGCGCGGCAGGCTCAACAGGCGGGTGGCTAAAAACATGGCGAGCGACTGCCAGTTGTAGCGTTGGGGCGCGAAGACTACTGCCGGCCCTTCAGGCGGCTTTTGCCAGGGATTCCCGATCGGCCGCAGGCGACGCATCGGACGGGTTGGCCGCCGCTTGCGCGGCGATCACCTGCGCACCCACCTGCGCGGCCTGTGCAAAGTGCGCGCCCAACAAGCGTCTGAGCTCATCGATTTGCGCCATGGCATAGCTCAAGTCGGGGAAGACCGCCGGCAGATCGAGAAAGCGCCCGTCCTCCGTCAAAAAAGCCGGTCGCACAGCCACGCCAGCGGCAACCGTCTCAACCATGAACACACTGCGGCCGGTCAGCGGCACATCGCTCGAGGGTGCTGCCGGATTGGCAGGGGGCGAAGATTCAGGCAGAGATGCAGAAGTCATGAAACATCCAAAAATCAAAATTAGTCCAAACAATTTGGTGACTTTGTTAAAAGTCTATCAAATGCCTAGTGATTTTTGGAAAAAATAGGGACTAAATGTTCAAATTTTTATCGGATAATCTGGACCAACGCTTGAAAAATAAATCTTAGTAAGACATTTTCTGACTTTTACTGACAAATAGGTTTTTAGGATTAAAAAAACCGCACCGGGGCCGTGGGGCGGCTCAGGCGGTTGGGAGCCCAGCGAACCTGCTCACGCCAGGGGCAGATCGCGGGACACCTGCTCGAGCCAGCTTTGAAGGGCCTGCACGTCCAAGGGTTTGACGAAGTACTGCTCAAAACCAGCAGTGACGGCCGCTTGACGGTCATGGCTTTGGCTGTAGGCAGTGACGGCCGCCAGCCGCAGCCCCGGGATGCCGGGCAGACGACGCAGCCGCCGCGCCAATTCATGGCCGTCGATGCCGGGCAGGCCGATGTCGAGCAAGGCCACCTGAGGCTCGAAGCTGCTGGCCAATTCGATGGCCGCAAGTGGCTCGATCATCACCCGCACGCAATGACCCAGGCTTTGCAAAAACAGACCCAGCAGGCGCGCCGCATCGTGGTTGTCGTCAACCACCAAGATCCGCAAACCGTCGCGGCTGGCTTGCACCTGCGATGACATGGCCCGGCCATCGGCCTCGAAGGGCAACACATGCTGAACGAAGCACTGCGCATCGGCCTCAGGCGGATCCAGGGTCGGGCTGAAGAAAGACAAGGGGCTCGCGCTTGCGCTGGTGGTCTGAACCAGGTCATCAATCAGGCGGCGCAATTGATCGGCATTGCGCTCGATGATGCATCCCAGTTGGCGCACCTGCTCGTTGGGCGACTGGCGAAGCAGTATCTCTGCAGCCGCTGCAATCGGCGCCAAGGGGTTGCGCAGCTCATGGGCGAGCACGGTGGCAAGGTCTTGCCTGGGCAGGCGGTCCGCTTGAGTAACTTGCTCGATCGCCGGGTCGAAAAGAACTGAGGTCATGGGTCACGTCTCCTGCTGCACAGCATAAAGACGAGCGCCGAACTTGGCGCGACCGCTTTGTAACAAACCGTAACCGGCCGGCTCGCCCAGCTTGGCCAAGCACCTTCAGATAGGTGCGGGGCGATGCGCGATCGCGCAATCGGCCATGCAGGGCTGGGGCCACCGATGCGCCAGAGGAGCCATTGCCATCGGCGCAGGCAGCGACCCGTCGGCGGTTCAGGAGTCGGCCAGCGCGTTCGGCGAGGATGCGCGGCTGCCGCGCGCACAGTCGTCTTTTGCAGCGGCGCCCTTTAACCTCATGAAACACATGAGCGGTGGCGCAGCACCCGCTTTGGTGATCAATCTGACAGCACGCCCAACTTAACCCGTAACGTCCTGGCTGGGTGGCCGAGGCAAGGCGGTGGCCAAAACTTTGTCGATCCGCCGGCCATCGAGGTCGACCACCTCAAAACGCCAGTCCGCGCATTCAATGTGCTCACCGGTGTGCATGAGCCGACCGCTGCAGGCCAGCAACAGGCCTGCCAGGGTGTTGTATCGGCCCTTGTCTTCACCAGGCAGGTATCGGATATCGAGCCGGGCCTTGAGTTCAGAGACCGGCATCACACCCTCGAGCAGCCAGGAGCCGTCGGCACGCTGCACAGCCCAGGCTTCAACCTGAGTCTGCGGCTTGAGCTCACCGGTGATGGCCTCGAGCAGGTCGAGCGGGGTGAGCATGCCCTGAACCACTCCGTATTCGTCGACCACCATCACGATGCGCGACGATTCGGCACGAAAACGCTCAAGCAGCTCCATGCCGGTGAGCGTCTCGGGCACAAATACGGCGGGCTGAGCATGGGCATCCATGCGATCGGACGCGCCCACAAGGTGCCCCTGGTGGCTGAGCAGGGCGGCTATCTTGACCACACCGACCACGTCATCAAGGCCGCCACGGCAAACCGGGTACCAGGAATGACCACTGACGGCCGCCTTGCTCACAGCCTGAGCCACCGTGTCGGCAGCGTCGAGCCATTCGACTTCAGCGCGTGGCCGCATGATGGAGGTCAGTGCCCTCTCATCGAGGTGAAAAACATTGCGCACCATCTGGTGCTCCTGCTGTTCGATCACACCGGCTGAAACACCCTCCTCCAGGCTGGCAGCGATCTCCTCCTCGGTCACGGCGCGCTTGGCATCCACATCCACGCGCAGCAGACGCAGTACCGCTTGCGTGCTGAAGGACAGGAGCCGAACAAAAGGCCGGGCGACGGCAGCCACGCCGAGCATAGGGCGAGCCGCGATGCGGGCCACGGTCTCCGGATAGAGCTGCCCGATGCGTTTGGGTACCAACTCACCAAAGACGATCGTCACGTAAGTAATGATGGCCACCACCAGGGCCGTGGCCGTGATGCTGGCAGCCCCTGCGGGCAAGCCCAGCGACTGTAGCCACAGGCTGAGCTGCCCGGAGAAAGCAGCCTCACCCACAATGCCGTTGAGCATGCCGATGGAGGTGATGCCCACTTGCACCGAAGACAGAAATTGCGTGGGCTTGTCCATCAATTCAAGTGCAGCACGGGCGCCCTTGTCACCGGCCTCGGCATCGGCCATGAGTCGCACCCTGCGGCTGGCGGCCAGGGCCATCTCTGACATGGCAAAAGCGCCATTGAGCAGAGTGAGTAAGGCGATCAGCAAAAATTCCATGGGCCCGGCTTGAGGTCTTGGCGACAATCGACGACATGGCACTGTACTTGATTGGTGATTTGCAGGGCTGCTTGCAGCCTTTGCTGCGGCTGCTGGAGGCGGTTGACTTCTCGCCCAGCCGAGACACGATCTACCCGCTGGGCGATCTGGTCAACCGCGGACCCGACTCACTGGGCGTGCTGCGGCATTTGATGGCCTTGCAAGACGCGGCCCGGCCAGTGCTGGGCAATCACGATTTGCACCTGCTGGCGGCCGCCGCCGGCGTGCGGCAGGCCGGCTCGAAAGACACGCTGAGCGCGATTTTGCAGGCCCGCGACCGCCCGCAGCTGATCGACTGGCTGCGCCAACAACCACTGGCCCGGCTCGAACACGGTTGGCTGATGGTCCATGCCGGCGTGCTGCCCAGCTGGAATGCGCATCAGGCGCTGGACTTGGCCGGCGAGGTGCAGGCCGTACTGCGCAGCGCGCAATTGCAGGATTTTTTGACCCACATGTACGGCAACCTGCCCGCCGGGTGGCGGTCTGATCTGACCGGCTGGGAGCGGCTGCGCGTGGTCGTCAATGCCCTGACGCGGCTGCGTTTTTGCACTCCCGATGGCGTCATGGAATTTGCTGCCAACGGCCCGCGCGAGCGAGCGCCCGAGGGCTATTTGCCCTGGTTTGAGGTGCCCGGCCGGCGTACGCTGGGCCAGCCAGTGGCTTTTGGCCATTGGTCAACCTTGTCGCTCGAGCGCCCTGGCCAGCGCCCAGGCTGGATCGAGCAAACTCTGGGGCTGGACACGGGCTGCCTGTGGGGTCGGCCACTGACGGCAGCGCGCCTGGGCAGCGAGCCCGGGAGCTACGAACTGATCAGCGTCCCTGGGCAAACCGGCGTGGCTGTATCGGGTCAAAACAGGGCCGGTACCGGGGACTGAAGCGCCCGGCTGGCCGGGGATGAGACAATCTGCTTTCTATGACCGAATCCTTTTCGCAGCTGCAGCTGCATCCCCACCTGGCCCAGGCCGTGGCCGAAATGGGCTACGAGTCCATGACGCCGATCCAGGCGCAGGCCATCCCGGTGGTGCTTCAAGGCCGGGATGTGATGGGCGCAGCCCAAACTGGCACCGGCAAGACCGCCGCCTTCTCACTGCCCTTGCTGCAGCGCATGATGGCCCATGAAAATGCCTCCACGTCGCCGGCGCGCCACCCGGTGCGGGCCCTGGTGCTGCTGCCCACACGCGAGCTGGCCGACCAGGTGGCCCAGCAAATTAAGCTGTACGCCAAGTACACCAAGCTGCGCAGCGCGGTGGTCTTCGGCGGCATGGACATGAAGCCGCAGACGGCCGAGCTCAAGGCCGGCGTGGAGGTGCTCATTGCCACGCCAGGACGACTGCTCGATCACATCGAAGCCAAGACCGCCGTGCTCAATCAGGTGGAATATGTGGTCCTCGACGAGGCCGACCGCATGCTCGACATCGGTTTTTTGCCGGACCTGCAGCGCATCCTGAGCTACCTGCCCAAAAAGCGCACCACCCTGCTTTTTTCAGCCACTTTTTCGCCCGAAATCAAGCGGCTGGCTTCAAGCTACCTGCAAGACCCGGTGACCATTGAGGTGGCCCGCTCAAACGCCACCGCGTCAACCGTCGAGCAGCATTTTTTCAGCGTTCAGACCGACGACAAACGGGCGGCGCTCAAACAGATCGTGCAGCAGCGCCAAATCAGCCAGGCCTTTGTGTTTGTCAACAGCAAGCTCGGCTGCGCGCGCCTGGCCCGCTCCCTTGACCGCGAGGGTCTGAAGACCGCCGCCTTGCATGGCGACAAGAGCCAGGACGAGCGGCTTAAGGCGCTGGAAGCCTTCAAGAAGGGCGAGGTCGATTTGCTGGTGTGCACCGACGTGGCGGCCCGCGGTCTGGACATCAAGGATGTGCCGGCGGTGTTCAATTTCGACATACCCTTCAATGCCGAGGACTACGTGCACCGCATCGGTCGCACCGGCCGCGCCGGCGCTTCAGGCCTGGCCATCAGCTTTGTGTCCTCGAGCGATGCGCGCTTGGTGGCCGACATTGAAAAGCTGATCCGCACCAAGGTGGACCTCGAGCCGTTCGAACTTGAAGACGGCCGAGGCAGCGCCAACCGAGAGCGGATCAACGACGGATCGCGCCTCTACCGCGATGAGGAGCGCCGCGCTGCGCGCGGCGAGCGGGTCGAGCGCAGCGAACGCCCGCCTGCACGCCGCACGCCGGCCAAACCGGTGGATCCCTTCTTCGAACGCCCCTACGAACCCAGCCCGGATGCACCTGAACAACCTGCCTGGGAAACCAGCGTGAAGGTGCCCTCGCGCGTGTCGGCCAACATCAAGACCAAACGCAAGGTCGCGGCGCTGTTCAAGTCCACCGACTGAGCACCGGCTCGGCTGCGCACGGTAGCCATCGCACCCGATGGCGGCGCTCCCACAAAATCGATCAGGGCGCAGGGCCGCGGCTGGCCACGGGCTTGACAGGCACGCGGTTGGCCGGTGCGGTGCGCCTTTGCCGGGGTGGTTGTGGTGGCGTCGGGACAGCTGCGGGCAAGACCGACGACTGACCTTCCGTGAGCGTGTCGAGCTGAAAGCGGCCGCTTTTGTCCCAAAGCCATACGTCGGTGTAGACCACAGCCCCCATCTGCACCGGCGCCGGATAAGGTGCGGCGTTACGCACCAGACGCTCGATCTCGGCGATCACCTCCGGCGCATGCGCGGGAGCACGCATCCAGTCAAGCCGGCGCACGGCACCGCGGTTGTCGATCACTACATTGAGCACTCCGATGGCATAAAGCAGGGGCGGCATCTTGCCTTTGAAGACCCGATCGCGGTAGGCCGCGTAGAGGTGATTGGCCCCATAAGGGCGGTAGGCCAAAGGTGTGGTGGCGCTGGCCACGCGCCACGGCGGCTCCTCAGCGGCCGGTAAAGCCGCAACAGGGGCAACAGGGGCAACAGCGGGGGCAGCGGGGGCAGCGGGGGCGGCTGGTGCAGCCACCACCGCCGGGGGCGGAGCCTGCGGCACTGGGGCAGGCGCAGCCACCGCTGGCGCAGCGGGCGCTGGCGCAGCTGCAATACCCGGGGCACGCAAGGGTTCAGGACGGATCACCGGGACCGGCGCAGCGGTGGCGGCAGGCACCGCCGCGGGCGCCGGCGCTGCCATCGGAGCTGGAGCCGGCGTCGCAACCTGCGGTGGGACAGGCATGGGAACTGGGACAGGGGCCGGCACGGGAGTCGGCGCCGCGATCGGCGCAGGAGTCGGCGCAGGCACCGGCAAACTCACTGGGGCCTGCCGAACCGTGGTGGTACAGGCCGTCAAGCCTGCGACCATGCAAACGCACAAGCCGCGGGCCCATAGTGCGCGCAGCGCGCTCAAACCTTCGGCATGGTGGAACATCGAGGTCATGTGGCCTTTCCGCGGTCGGCTATGCTTGCACGCGTTCGGGCCCTCTGGCCTGAAGCGATCGCAACTGTCAGCACCGTCTGGCTCCATATTGTCTCCGCTTTACAGGGCGACGAACCAAGGGTCTGCCCCAAGCTGCCTAAGCGCCATGTTCACTGCCCAAGAACCGATCGATCGCCTGCTGAGCAGGCTGGCCCAGACGGGCGCCGTTTTGGTGGTGGTTGGCCGCACGAAAGGTTCGGTGCCGCGTGAGGCTGGCACCTGGATGGCGGTGCTCACGGATGAGGTTTTGGGCACCATCGGCGGCGGTCATCTGGAGCTGCAGGCCATTGCACACGCGCGGCAACTGCTGCGAGATCCCCTTCTACCGGCCAAAGCACAACGCCATGCGCTGGGCCCCTCGCTCGGGCAGTGCTGCGGCGGCGTGGTGGAGTTGCGCTTTGAGCGCATCGCGGCGGCCGACGCACTCACGCTGGCGCAGCGCTTGCGGGCGCCCATGCGGTCGGTGGCCTTGTTCGGCGGCGGCCATGTGGGCCAGGCCATCGTGCGCCTGCTGCTCACCCTGCCCTGCGACATCACCTGGGTCGACAGCCGCGACAGCGTGTTCCCCACTGGCTTGCCCGCGCAGGTACGCTGCGAGCATTCGCAGCCGGTGCAGCGGGCAGTCGATGATCTGCGCGCAGGCTCTGAAGTGCTGATCATGAGCTTTAGCCATGCCGAGGATCTGGACATCCTGGCCCAATGCCTGCAGCGCCAGCGTGCCAGGGGCGACCTGCCCTACATCGGGCTGATCGGCAGCCAGACCAAATGGGCCGTGTTTCGAAAGCGGCTGAAATTGCGCGGCTTTACTGAAGACGAACTGGACCACGTCACCTGCCCGATCGGGGTACCGGGCATCAAGGGCAAAGAGCCCGCCGTCATTGCGGTGGCGGTAGCGGCGCAATTGCTGATGCGCTGACCGCCCCTGACGCAGGTGGACCGCAAGCGGCGAACTGTTTACACTTGCGCCCGACCGCAGCGGAGCCCGCCGCGCATTCCTGAGAAGGTGCACGGCGCAGGTGTCGCGGTTCCTGGCCCTCCACAGCGCCCGCAGTGGTGGGGGGCATGCCGGTGGCATGCATGCGCTGCCTGAAGGCTGCCAAGGAATCCGCATGGAAAGTTATGTTCTGGACTGGGCCAATCTGCTGCTGCGTTGGTTGCACGTCATCACCGCCATCGCCTGGGTGGGGTCTTCCTTCTACTTCGTCTTTCTCGACTCCTCGCTGACCGAGCCGCTCGACGAAAAGCTGCGAAAGGAAGGCGCAACCGGCGAGCTGTGGGCGGTGCACGGAGGCGGCTTTTACCACCCGGTCAAGTACGCGGTGCGACCGCCGCAGCTGCCCACCCATTTGCATTGGTTTTTCTGGGAAAGCTACAGCACCTGGCTATCGGGCATCGCTCTGTTTTCGGTGTCCTACCTCTGGCAGGCCGGCACCTACCTGATCGACAAATCCAAGATGGACTGGGCACCGGCCGCTGCGGTGACCGTGGCCCTGGCCTTCCTGGTGGTGTTCTGGCTGCTTTATGACCTGATTTGCCGCATCTTTTCGGGTCGCAAAAACGGCGAAGCCTGGATCGGCTTGGCGGTTCTGGCCTTGGTTTGCGTGGCCTCGTGGCTGGCCTGCCAATGGTTTGCGGGTCGAGCGGCCTTTTTGCTCATCGGCGGCATGATTGCCACGTCCATGAGCGCCAACGTGTTTTTCTGGATCATCCCAGGCCAGCGCAAGGTGGTGGCAGCCATTGCAGCGGGCGACCCGGTGGATCCGATCCACGGCGTGCGGGGCAAGCAGCGCAGCGTGCACAACACATATTTCACCCTGCCGGTGATCTTTGCCATGCTCAGCAACCACTACAGCTTCACGTGGAGCCACCCACACAACTGGCTGGTGCTGATTCTCATGATGTTCGCCGGCGCGGCCATCCGGCAGTTTTTTGTGCTGCGCCATGGCTACAAGCTCGGTCGCAACAAGCACCCCCTGCCCTACGCTCTGGTTGGCGTGGCGATCTTGCTGGGTGTGATCGCCTGGCTCAAACCGGCGCCTCAGGCCGGCGCAGTCACAGCGGGCGCCAGCGCGGTGGGTTACGCCCATATCCAGCCGGTGCTCGCTCAGCGCTGTGTGCAGTGCCACGGCGAACAGGTGCAGATGAAGAACGTGCGCGTTGATTCCACCGAAGCGGTACAACGCAACGCTCAGGCCATCTACCAGCAGGTGGTGGTCAGCAAGCTCATGCCGATGAACAACTCGACCGGGTTGACCGACGAGGAGCGGGCCCTGATCGGGCGGTGGTTTGAGCAAGGCGCCAAGCTCAACTGAGCGGGGTTTTCTCAGATCGCTGACCCTGCTGCGGTTTCTCCGGGCGCCCGAAAGATCGAAAAGCGGGCCTGCCTCAAGGCCGCGACAGCGCCGCCAGCACATGCTCCGGCGTGGCCGGCGCCTTGAGCACCACCGGCTGACCCGCAGGCAAGGTGCCGGCCACCGCATCGCGTATCGCCTCGAACACGCTGATGGCCAGCATGAAGGGCGGTTCGCCCACCGCTTTGGATCCGAACACATTGTCCTCCCGGTTGGGCTCGGGCCAGAAGTCCACCTTGAAATGGGCCGGAATGTCACCCGTGGCCGGAATCTTGTAGGTGCTCGGCGCGTGCGTGCTCAGCTTGCCCTGGGCGTTCCAGACGAGTTGCTCGGTGGTCAGCCAGCCCATGCCCTGCACAAAACCGCCCTCGATTTGACCGCGGTCAATGGCAGGGTTGATGCTCTGGCCTACATCGTGCAGGATGTCGACCTTGATCACCCGGCTCTCGCCGGTGAGCGTGTCAACAGCCACCTCGGTACAGGCTGCGCCGTAGGCGAAGTAGTAAAACGGCCGCCCGGTCAGTGTGGTTTTGTCGTAATGAATTTTGGGTGTACGGTAAAACCCGTCACTCCAGAGTTGGATCCGGTTGGCATAGGCTTGCCGAACCACGTCGGCAAAGTCGCGCACCTGTCGGGGTGAACTCACACGCCCGCCGGCAAATTGCACGGCGCCGGCACCACAACCGTCGAGCCCGGCCACAAACTGCGCCAGGCTCGAGCGCACCTGAGCCGCGGCGTACTGTGCGGCCCGGGCATTGAGGTCGGTGCCGGCCGACGCAGCGGTGGCAGATGCGTTGGGCACCTTGCTGGTGTCGCTGGCTGTGACCAGCACCTGCGCCAAAGGCACGCCCAGTTCGTCGGCCACCACCTGGGCCACCTTGGTGTGCAGGCCCTGGCCCATTTCTGTGCCTCCGTGGTTGATCTGCACGCTGCCATCGGTGTAAACGTGCACCAGAGCGCCGGCCTGGTTGAACAAGGTGGCGGTGAAGGAAATGCCGAACTTGACCGGGGTGATCGCCAGGCCACGCTTGATGACCGGGCTGGCGGCATTGAACAGTGCGATGTCCTGGCGGCGCTGCTCGTACCCGCTGGTGCGCGCCAGTGTGCTGACCAGGGGCTCGAGAATGTTGTCTTCCACCCTCATCTGGTAGTGGGTGACGTCTCGTTCACCGACGCCATAAAAGTTGCGCCGACGCACAGCCAGTGGGTCGAGGCCCAGCGAGCGGGCAATGTCGCTCATGATGGCCTCGATCACGATCATGCCCTGTGGCCCGCCAAAGCCGCGAAAGGCGGTCTGGCTTTGCATGTTCGTCTTGCAGCGGTGGGAGACGATTTCAACGTCTGACAAGAAGTAGGCGTTGTCGGCGTGGAACACCGCGCGGTCGGCCACCGGCCCGCTCAGATCGGCTGAAAAACCGCAATTGGCAGCCATCATGAGCTTGAGTCCGAGAATCAGGCCGCTGTCGTCAAAGCCCACGCGGTAGTCGTATTCGAAGGGGTGGCGCTTGCCGGTGATGAGAAAGTCGTCGTCGCGGTCGAGCCGAAGTTTGACCGGTCGCGCAAACTTCCTGGCCGCCAGCGCGGCCCACACAGCCATGTGGCCAGCCTGGGTTTCCTTGCCACCGAAGCCCCCGCCCATGCGTCGGCATTGGACCGTGACGCGGTGGCTGTCGATGCCCAGGGCGTGGGCGATCCAGTGCTGCACCTCGCCGGGGTGCTGGGTGCTCGAGTGCACCAGCCACTGACCTTGCTCCTGAGGGACAGCGTAGGC
This sequence comes from Comamonadaceae bacterium, assembly GCA_021299555.1. GTDB lineage: Bacteria > Pseudomonadota > Gammaproteobacteria > Burkholderiales > Burkholderiaceae_C > Polaromonas. Next base: position 3,070 of record JAJTGH010000037.1, on the reverse strand, counting down.
GATCTGGCCTTCAAGGTAAAAATGCTCCTGCCCTCCGACCTCGAGCGAGCCGCTCAAGCGGTGGGCAGCGCGCTCGATTGCCGCATCCGGGTCGCCCCGCCGCACAGTGACCGGCGGCAACACACGACTTTGCTCGGCCAGAGCCTGACGAACGCTCAAGGTGGCGGGCAGCGGCTCCACGTCGAGCTTGACTTGCCGGGCCGCTTTGCGCGCTTGCATGACGCTGCTGGCCACGACCAGGGCCACCACCTGCCCGACATGCTCGACCCGTTCACGCGCCAAAATCGGCTCGTCATGCGCGTAGGTGGCCAGCAGCGGATCGCCGGCGATGTCATCAGCGAGCACCACTCCCACCACGCTGGCCATGGCCAGGGCCGCGCTGCAGTCGATGCCACGCAGCAGACCATGGGCGAGCGCTGAGGTGACCGGTGCAGCGTAAAGCGTGCCCTTGAGCTCAACGATGTCGTCAACGTAGGGAGCAACTCCTTGAACCTGAGCGCGTGCGCTTTCGTGGGCCTGGGAGACACCGGCAGCCGGGGCGGCATCTGTGCGGACGGTCAGGGAAGGCGCATTCATGCCGACACCCCCCAATCGGCGTCCTCAAGGTTCAGGTGAGTCTGACCCTGGGTTTGCCTCCACAGTCGCTCGAGCAAGTTGCCCAGCACCTGACGTCGGTATCCGGCCGAGGCCCGCATGTCTGAAATCGGTTCGAATTCGTCTCTCAAGGTTTGCATGGCCACGGTCACACGCTCTCGGCTCCAGGACTGGCCGCGCAGGGCCGCTTCGGTCTTGCGAGCGCGCACCGGCGTGGCGGCCACGCCCCCGACGCCAATCGATACCTCGCTGACCCGCTCGCCTTGCAAGACCAGCGAAACCACCAGGCAAACGGCCGAGATGTCGTCGTCATAGCGCTTGGAGATTTTGTAGGCGCGCAACCAATGCCCCGGGGCAGTCGGCACCATCGGGACGTCGATGTAGGCCAAGATCTCGTCGGCCGCCAGCTTGTTTTTGCGGTAGCCGGTGTAGAAATCTTCCACCGGCATCGTGCGCTCCCCGCGCACGCTGGCCAGCACCACGCTGGCCCCCAAGGCAATGAGCAGGGGCATGGAATCGCCGATCGGCGAGCCGTTGGCCACATTGCCGCCAAGCGTGCCCGAATTGCGCACCGGCAGGCCCGCAAAACGGGCTGCGAAGGCATCGAGCTGCGGCCAGAGGCGGCACAGGGCGCCATAGGCGTCCTCAAGCGTTGCCGAGGCGCCGATGCGCAGGGTCGAGCCCAGCGTGCCTATGGACCGAAGCTCGGCAACCCGGCTCAGATCGAGCACCTGGTCAAAGGTCTGGTGGCCCTTGGTGATCCACAAACCCACGTCGGTACAGCCGGCCACCAGTTGCGCCTGCGGATGGCTTGCACGAAGGCGCAGCAACTCATCCAAGTGGCGAGGCTGCAGGTAGCCGCCTTCGGCCCGGGTCGGGGCGATCTGGTCAAGGGCGGCGCGCACGGCAGCGCGATCAAGCCGGACGGGCTTGAGACTCGACATGTGCTGAGCGGCCTCCAAAATGGGGCGGTAGCCCGTGCAGCGGCACAGATTGCCCGACAAGTCACGCTGGGCCTGCTGTCGTGTCAGTCCGGCAGCCGTGTTGTGGTTTTCATACAAGGCAAACAGACTCATCACGAAGCCGGGCGTACAAAAACCGCACTGGCTGGCATGGCAGTCGATCAGGGCTTGCTGGGCCGGGTGCAGTTCACCTTCGGCCACACCGACCAGGGCGTCGGCACAGAGGTCTTCCACGGTCCAAAGCGCCATGCCGTCAATGGAATGGGCCAGACGGATGCAGCTGTTGATGGCACGCAATTGCACGCCGCCCGAGTCGTCGGGCTCACCCAGGACCACGGTGCAGGCGCCACAGTCGCCCTCACCGCAACCCTCTTTGGTGCCCGTGCAGCCCAGGTCTTCCCGGAGCAGCTCAAGCAAGGTGCGCTGCGGTGGTACATTGCGCAGCGAGACCGGCTGACCGCGCCGGAAAAATCGGAGAGTTCGGATCGATGTCGTCTGGGTCATGCGCGCAGGTTTAGAGAACAGGCCAGCGGCAATCATATGATTACTTGTCACACTTGCATGCTCCTGCCTACACGATACAGCCATCCGGTTTCGACATGAGCGCCTTACCCCCTTCTGCGACCTCACACCAGGGCCCGCGCCTGGAGTTGCGGGGCATCACCAAACGCTACCCCTCTGTCCTGGCCAATGACCGGGTGGAACTGCAGGTCATGCCCGGCCAGGCGCATGCGGTGCTGGGTGAAAACGGGGCCGGCAAATCCACGCTGATGAAGATCATTTATGGCGCGGTCAAGCCCGACGCCGGTCAGATCCATTTCAATGGGCAAGCGGTGCAAATTCGCAACCCGCAACAGGCCCGGGCCCTGGGCATCAGCATGGTGTTCCAGCATTTCAGCCTGTTTGACACCCTGACAGTGGCCCAGAACGTCTGGCTCGGCCTGGAGCGCTCGCTCTCGCTGGCCGAGGTGACCGAGCGCATCGAGGCCAAGGCCAGCGAATACGGTCTGGAGATCGCTGCAGATCGACCGGTCCACACCCTGAGCGTTGGCGAGATGCAGCGGGTGGAGATCATCCGCGCCCTGCTGACCCATCCCCAACTGCTCATCCTTGACGAGCCCACCTCGGTGCTCACACCTCAGGCTGTGGACAAGCTGTTTTCGGTGCTGCGCCAACTGGTCAGTCAGGGGTGCAGCTTGCTCTATATCAGCCACAAGCTCCATGAGATTCGCGACCTGTGCAGCGCCTGCACCGTACTGCGCGGCGGGCAGGTCACCGGCGTGTGTGACCCGCGCGAGGAGTCGAATGCGTCTTTGAGTCGCCTGATGATCGGCTCAGAGCCGCCGCCACTGCAAGTGCAAGCGCGCCCAACCGGAGCGGCCGTGCTCAAGGTCGAGCGGCTGAGCCTGCCCAAAGCAGAGCCCTTTGGTGTGGACCTTGAGCAAATCGGCCTTGAGGTGCGCAGCGGTGAAGTGGTGGGCATTGCTGGCGTTTCGGGCAATGGCCAGCGCGAG
>JAJTGH010000200.1 GCA_021299555.1 Comamonadaceae bacterium | reverse complement strand
CAAGGGATTGGGATTGGCATCGACCTCGGCCCAGCCAGCCGCATCGCCCACTGCGGCCAGCGCGTGCATGCTCGCCGCCAGGCCCACGCCACCGGCCAGCCAGTGTGGGCAATAGGCGATGCCGCGTGCGATCGCCAGGCGAGCCACCGCCAAACCGCCACCGATGCCGCCCCATTTGCCCACGTCGGGTTGAACAAAGCGCAGGTAGCCCTGATCAATGGCCTGCTCGAAAGCGTCCTGCCCGCGCAGGTTTTCTCCGGCTGCCAAAGGAATTTCGCTGCAGCGCGCCAACTCGCTCCAAGCCCGATGCGGCTGATCGGCGGCGATCGGCTCTTCGATCCAATGCGGTCTAAAAGGCGCCAGTTGCGCAATGCGCTGGGCCGCCTCGCTCGGCGACCACGCCTGGTTGGCATCGCACATGATCACCGCCTCTTCGCCCAGGGCCGCGCGCATGGCCGCCAGGTTGGATCGATCTCGTTGGGCATCAAAGCCCACCTTGAGCTTGAACGCGCGGTAGCCTTCCTGGTGCTTGGCCCGGGCCACTTCAACCACCTTGTCGGGCCCGATGCCGCTGGCATAAACGCGCACCCTGTCGCTCTTGCCGCCGAGCAGGCGCCAAAGTGGCACGCCTGCACGACGCGCCGCCATGTCCCACAGGGCCTGATCCACCGCTCCGGTGATCTGGGCAAAAGGCCCAGGCTCTGCGCACTGGATGGCCATCAGTCGCGTGCGTTGATCGAGCTGGTTGCGAACCGATTCGGGATTCTCGGCGTCCATGCCCTTGAGCAGCGGCGCGAACAGGCTTTTGATCAACCTGGCACGGTGCTCGGCGCCGACTTGGGGAAAGTTGCTGAACACCTCGCCCCAGCCACTGGCGCCATGGCTGTCGGTCAACCGGAGAAACACCGCCGGACGGTTGTTCATCGAGCCAAACGCATTGGCAACGGGTTGCGCAATGGGCGCACGCAGAACCCAGCAGTCGATTTGGTCGATGGTTGCCGCCATGAGACCCCTAAATGGCATGTAAATTTGCAGTCTACACTGCGTTCAGAGAGGTAAACATCATGCGCAACTTTTTGATCTTCAAGCGCCTTGGCGTTTTCTTGGCCGCCGCCTTCATGGCCTTTTCCGCTGCGGCACAAACTTACCCCAATAAGCCGATTCGACTGATCGTTCCTTTCCCACCAGAACAAGGCAGGGGCCAGCGGCATGGTTGGCGCGAGCTTGGTCGCCCAGGCGGCGCCCGATGGTTACACCCTGCTGCTGGGCAATATCGCGTCGCTGGCCATCAATGTGGGCATCTACGACAAGATGCCCTATGACCCGCGCAAAGACTTTACGCACATCGTGCGCACGGTCGACGTCAACTACATGTTGGTGGTTCACCCCAGCCTGCCAGTCAAGAACGTCGCGGAGTTGGTGCAATACGCCAAGGCCAATCCGGGCAAACTGTCCTATGGCTCGGCGGGCAGCGGCAGCTTGCCGCATCTGGGCACCGAGTTGTTCAAGGCTCAAGCGGGAGTCGACCTGGTGCATGTGCCCTACAAGGGCGGCGGTCCAATGGTCACGGACGCACTGGGCGGCCAGATCCAGGTCGTGCTGGGCGACCAGGCCAATCTGATGCCCCATGTGCCAACCGGTCGCCTGCGTGCTTTGGCTGTGGCCACTGCCAAGCGCTCGGCCAACGCGCCCAACCTGCCCACCATGGCCGAGAGCGGCCTGCCGGGTTTTGAGGCCACCGCCTGGCAGGGTTTGGTGGGCCCTGCCGGCATGAACCCCGACGTGGTGCGGCGCATCAATGAAGCGGTCAACAAAGTGATGGCCATGCCAGCGATCAGCAGCAAACTTGTCGGCGGTGGTCTTGAGCCTGTGGGTGGCACGCCGCAACAGTTCTCGCGCTTCATCGACACCGAAATCAGCAAGTGGACCAAAACAGCCAGGGACGTCGGCGTCAAGGCCGAGTGATGCGGCGGCGCGCGACATCGGGCAGGTCCGCAGTGCCGCTCAGGCGATCTGGGGCCCGCCCTCAGATGCGCCCAAAATATTCGCGCCGAGAAAATTCGAGCTTGTCACTGGCCGCATCGTAGCGGTCCTGCTCCGACTGCTTGATCACCCGGTAGTGCTCCACAAATTGCTCGCCCAGACCAGCACACAAAACCGGGTCTCGAGCCAGCGCCTCAAGTGCCTGGCCCAACTGCCCAGGTATGCGCAATCCCTGATCGGCCCCCGGCGCATAGGGCGTCTCGGACGCAGGCGGCGGCAGCACGCGTTGGGCGATGCCATCGAGCCCGGCATAGATTTGCGCCGCCAGGTAAAGATAGGGATTGGCCGCAGGCTCGCCGAGCCGATTTTCAATCCGGGTGGCCCCTTCGCCCGGGCCACCGATCACCCTGAGCATGGCCCCTCGGTTGTCACGGCCCCAGACCACAGACTGTGGAGCCATGGCATGTGCGCTGAAGCGGGCAAAGCCATTGACGCTCGAAGTGCACAAGGCCGTCATGCCGGGCGCATGCTCGAGCAACCCGGCCAGATAGTGCACACCCAGATCGGAGAGCAGCGCACGTGCATCGCCCTTCCCCGCTGCTGCGGCCAGTGCGCGCGAGGGCACAAAGGCGTTTCGGCCTGAGGGCTGCTCAACGAGCGACTGGTGCAGATGCCAGCCGCTGGACATGATGCTGGGAAAAGGCGGGCGGCACATGAAAGTGACGTGATAACCGGCGCGCCGCAGCGCCTGGCGCACAGCGCTTCTGAACAGGACCATGTGATCGGCAGCGGTGAGCGCATCGCTGACATCGAACACCGCCTCGAACTGGCTGGGCCCGATCTCAATTTCCAGGGAACTCAGGGGCAATTGCAGCGCCTGCGCCGTCCGCCTGACGATGGCCAGCATCGCATCACACTGATCCAGGCTCGCCTCTGACAACAGGTGATAGCCAGCGTGGAGCATGTGCACAGCCGGCGCCGGTCCGGGCCATTGGGCGTCGTGCGGGTCGAGGGCATCGTGTGCGTCGGGATGGGCCAGGCGGTAAACATGAAATTCAACCTCCAGACCGCAGGCCATCCCCAGGCGCTGCGCCGCAAGCGCATCAAGCGCACGCCGCAGTTGGCGCCGTGTGTCGAGCTCCAGCGGCGTGCCGTCGCCCAGACAGGCTTCGCACTGTATCCATCCGGTGCGCTCAGCCCAGGGCAAGACCTTGAAAGTGCTCTCAATCGGTTTGAGCAGCATATTGGCCGCGCCGGCCAAAGCCGGCATCCGGGTCGCAAATTGCGGATCAAACACGGGGAAGGCGGTGCGATCCGAGGTGTCTTTGAGTGCCAGCGTGCCAACCATGCCCACACCCTTGCTTAGCGCCTGCAGTGCAGCGCTGACGCTCAGGGCCTTGGCACGGGTTTGCCCGTGCAAGTCGCACCAGGCAAAGCGCACCTGCTCAAGCCCCAGGCGCTGGATCTGACGGGCCAGTGCGCTCATGATCAGACGAGCGCGGCCATCCAGGGCGCGCTCGCACGCCGGCTGCGCACGCGCTCTTGCCACCAGTTTTGCCAATCGTGCGCCGGCGCGATGCCGTCGACGGTGTCCGGTCCCATGCGCTGGCGAGCCAGCTGGGCTTGCGCCATGCCCATCGCAAGCTGGCCGGACTCGACGGCATCGATGGCTTCGATCAGCTGGCGGCGATGGGCCGCAATGGCCACATCGGTGCTGCCCAAATGCTCGCGCGTGCGATCCTGGATCGCACCCATGCTTTCGCAGGCCCACTGGTCGTGAACATTGATGTCGTCTTCACCCATGCCCAGAAAAGTGCGGGTGCGCTGCTCCTGCGCATCGTAGCCCCACTGATTGTGGCGGCCCGAGTGCGGAACATAGTCGGGCAGCCGCACCGAGCGCAGACGCTGCTCGCGCATGGTCATCTTGTCCACCGGCTCGCCAAAGCTGGTGAAGATGGCGTACCAGTAGGTGTGCGTGTCATCGACCGGCACATGCATCTGGGTGATGGTCATGCTCTCGGACAGGGGAATGACAAAGGTGTGCGGAAAAATCGAGTGCGTGATCCGCACATGGGTCTGCGCGGGGCTCATGGGCCGCAGGGTGGTCAGCTGCATGCCGTAAGGCATGGTCTGAACGCTGATCTGCGGCCGGTCAAACTCGCGCATGATGCGCGTCATGGGCCAGCGCTCACCTTCGACCTCACCTGCGCTCGCACCGCGAAACTGTCGTCCGTAACTCGCCTCGATGGATTCGTCGGAAAAGAAACGGTGCAGGTAAGAGGTGTGGGCGGGATCGACGCCCACCTCGAACGCTTGCAGCCAGTTGCAGCTCCACAGGCCCTTGAAGGCAAAGGTGTGGCTGCTGGGAGCGGCAAAACAGTCCATGGCCGGCAAAGGTGGCGGCTCGCTGCCCTCGGGCCCCAGCCAGGCCATCAGCACCCCGCTGCGCTCGATCACAGGGTAGCTGCGCTGCTTGATCCGGCTGCACAAACGGCTACCGACGGGCTCAGCGGGCGTCTCGACGCACTGGCCAGTCACATCGAACTTCCAGCCATGGAAGGGGCAGCGCAGGCCATCGCCTTCGTGGCGGGCAAAGGCCAGATCGGCGCCGCGGTGAGGGCACGGCCGATCGAGCAGACCAAACTGGCCTTGCTCGTTCCTAAAGAGCACCAGATCCTGACCGAGCAGGCGCACCGTCTTGAGTGGCCGCTGTGCCATGGACGGCGCCAGGACCGGGTCAAATTCGTCCAGGAGTGCCACCGGCTGCCAGTAATGACGCATCAGC
>JAJTGH010000036.1:31191-58260 GCA_021299555.1 Comamonadaceae bacterium | reverse complement strand
GGAACCACCCGCCCTGGTGGATCGAGCGCGTGCGGCGCGATCATCCTGAGCATTGGCAGTCGATCTTGGCCGCTGGCAACCGACGAGCGCCCATCGTTCTGAGAATCAATGAACGCCAGGTCTCGCGGGCCCACTACCTCGATGTGCTCAATCAAGCGGGCATCAGCGCTCAGCCCGTTGCTGCGCGCGGCGTTTTGCTTGAACGCTCTGTACCCGTTCAAACCCTGCCGGGCTATGCCCAGGGCTGGTTTTCTGTGCAGGACGCGGCCGCTCAATGGGCCGCCCCCCTGCTGATCGAAGGCCTGGCACCGGCTGCAGAGCGTTTGCGAGTGCTCGACGCATGCGCAGCCCCCGGTGGCAAGACGGCGCACCTGCTGGAGTTGGTCGACGCCGATATGCTGGCGCTGGACATGGACGCCGGCCGCGCCGGGCGCATCGAGCAAAACCTCGCTCGGCTGCAGTTGCAGGCCCGGGTGCAGGTGGCCGATGCGGGCGATCCATCGACTTGGTGGGACGAGCAGGCCTTTGACGCCATCTTGCTCGACGCGCCGCGCACTGCCTCGGGCCTTGTGCGCCGGCATCCGGATGTGCGCTGGCTGCGCCGGCCGCAAGACGTCGACGCGTTGGCGCGCCAGCAAAACCGGCTGCTGCAGGCGCTTTGGCCTTTGTTGCGGCCGGGCGGGCGTTTGCTCTACTGCACCTGCTCGGTCTTCAAGGCCGAGGGCCAGGAGCCGGTGCAGGCGTTTCTTGCGCGCCACAAGGATGCCCAATTGCTGCCCTCTGTGGGCCATTTGCTGCCCGGCGCTGTGCCGGCGGGCATGCTCATGCCGGACAATCCTGGCTGTGAGCACGATGGTTTCTTTTATGCCCTGCTGCAGCGAGGGCTCGGCTGAACGCAAGCGGCTGAGCGCCGCCCTGCGCTGTCTGGCCCTGATTTGGGCCCTGACGCTGGGGCTGGCACTGGCTGCCGCCCCGCTGCAAGCCTCTGAGGTCGCGCAACTGCGTGCCGAACGCCTGGACGATGGCGTTTACCTGAGCGCCAACATGCGCCTGGACATTCCCCCGCCGGTCCAAGACGCCCTGCTCAAGGGCATCGCCCTGATTTTTGTGGCCGAGGTCGAAATTTACCGCGAGCGCTGGTACTGGACCGACAAGCGCGTGGTGCAAGCCAGCCGCAGCATGCGCCTGGCTTTTCAGCCCCTGACGCGGCGCTGGCGTCTGAGCCTGGGCGGTACCGATGCCAGTGGCGCCCAAGCAGACAGAGCCAATCTGACGCAGCAATTTGATACCATGGCTGAAGCGGTCTCGGCTCTGGAAAACATCGCTCGCTGGCGCATTGCCGAGGCCGGTGACATTGAAGCGGGTGCGTCGCATCTGCTCGATTTTCGATTTCGACTCGACCCCGGTCAGTTGCCACGGCCTTTTCAGATCGGTATCGCCGGGCAGAAGGATTGGCAAGTTGCAGCCGAGCGCCGCCAAAGCCTGCGCCTGGCGCCGCCGCGTCGAGCGGCCGAACCCGCTGCGGCCCCTGTGGAGCCCGCCAAGCCGTGAGCAAGGTGCCTCAGTTGTCTGCTTTCACCACCGGCCGCGCCTGGCGATGGTCGCTGGGCATCGGCCTGGGCGTGGTCGCTGCCCTGGGCCTGGTGCTGCTGTTTATGCTGGCCCAAGCCACGGGCAACCGTGAGCTTTACGAGCGCTACTACGGCGCGTTGTTTGTGCTCAATGTGGCGGTGGCCGCTTTGTTGGCCCTGGTGATCTTGTGGGCCGTGGTTCGCATGGGCCTGCGGCTCAAGCGAGGCAAGTTTGGCAGCCGCTTGCTGGTCAAGCTGGCGGCCATTTTTGCACTGGTAGGCCTGTTGCCCGGACTCATGATTTATGTTGTGTCCTACCAGTTCGTTTCCCGCTCGATCGAAAGCTGGTTTGACGTGCGGGTTGAAAGCGCCCTGGGCGCTGGCTTGCAGTTGGGCAGGGTCACGCTCGAGCGCGTGGAAGCCGATCTGGGCAGCCGCGCCAAGGTGGCCGCCGAACAGCTTGGGCAGTCGAGCGATGGCACGAGCTTGGCCCTGGAGCGCCTGCGCGAACAGCTCGGTGTGCGCGACCTGACCCTGTGGAACGCATCCGGCCAGTTGCTGGCCAGCGCCAGCCAGAACCGCGCTTTGACCCTGCAGCCGCCTGAACGGCCAAGCCCTCAGCAAATGCGCTCGGCCCGCAGTCAAGGCGTGGTCACGCAAATTGATGGCCTGGACGATGCATCGCCTGCGGCCTCTGGCATCGTGCCGCGGGCCCGCGTGCGTGCCGTGGCTGTGGTTGGCAGCAGCACCTTCGAGCTCAGCGGGGCAGGGCGTTTTTTACAAGCCACCGAAGAGTTGCCGGCCGACCTGGTGACCAATGCCCTGGCCGTGCAGGAAGCCAACCGCGAGTACCAGGAGCGTGCTCTGGCCCGTTCGGGCCTCAGGCGCATGTACATCGGCACGCTCACGCTGACGCTATTTCTGGCTGTCTTCGGCGCCGTGCTGCTGGCCGTGATTTTGGGCACGCAACTGGCCAAGCCGCTGCTTTTGCTGGCCGATGGTGTGCGCCAGGTGGCCCGGGGCGACTTGCGACCCAAGGCGGTTTTGCAAACACAGGACGAACTCGGTGGCTTGACCCGCTCTTTTGCCGAGATGACGCAGCAACTCGACGAGGCACGCAATGCAGTGCAGGCCAGCATGAGCCAGGTGGTTGCGGCGCGCGCGAGCTTGCAGACCATTTTGGACAACCTGACCGCTGGCGTGATGGTGCTGGACGCGCAGGGGCGCATTGTTTCCAGCAATCCTGGCGCCACCCGTATCTTGCGCGCTCCACTGGCCGCCCATGTGGGCCGTTTGCTCACCGAGGTGCCGGGACTGCAGGCCTTTGGCGAGGGCGTGCAGGCGCAGTTCGAGTCCTATCTGCGCGAGCAGATCGCCCACGGCCTTGAGCATTGGCAACAATCGTTCGAGCTCAACGCGCAGGCCGGCGGCGCCAGCGACAACACCGTCACCCTGATCGCCCGTGGCGCGCGCATGCCCGGCACCGAGGACTGCCTGCTGGTTTTTGACGACGTCACCGATGTGGTCTCGGCCCAGCGCGCTCAGGCTTGGGGCGAGGTGGCGCGCCGGCTGGCCCACGAAATCAAGAATCCGCTCACGCCCATTCAGCTCTCTGCCGAGAGGCTCGAGCGCAGACTGGCCCACAAGCTCGAACCGCCTGAGGAGCAGGTGCTGGCCAAATCGGTCAAGACCATTGTTGAGCAGGTCGATGCCATGAAGCGCCTGGTCAATGAGTTTCGCGATTTTGGACGCCTGCCCGCCGCCGAGCTCAGGCCGGTGGATCTCAATGCGCTGGTCAACGACGTCATGCAGTTGTACCCGCAAGATGCGGGCGGCGTCCCAGTGCGCATCGAACTCGACCCGCAGGTTCCCCTGGTGCAAGGTGACGCACAGCAACTGCGCCAGGTCATTCACAACCTGCTGCAAAACGCCCAGGATGCGCACGAAGGCAAGGTCTTTGCCCCCGACCATCCTGGGCCCAGCGTCTTGCTGCAAACCGAATATGTGCCGACCAGCCGGCGTGTGCGTCTTATCGTGCGCGACCGTGGCACCGGATTTCCGGAAAACATCCTCAAGCGCGCTTTTGAGCCCTATGTCACGACCAAAAGCAAAGGTACGGGCCTGGGGTTGGCCGTGGTCAAAAAAATCGCTGACGAGCACCATGCCCGCATCGACATCGGCAACCGGGTCAACGAGGGTGTGCTCCAGGGCGCCCAAGTCTCGCTATCATTCCCATTGCAGTGGCCCGCCTGACGGCGGGTCAGGTCGTGCTAGCACAATCGAAAAACAGGTCTTCATACAGGGCGGTTCATGGCAAATATCTTGGTGGTCGATGACGAGCTGGGCATACGCGACCTGCTCTCTGAAATCCTCAACGACGAGGGGCATCAGGTCGAATTGGCTGAAAACGCTGCCCAGGCCCGCGCTGTGCGCCAGCGGTTGCGCCCTGATCTGGTGCTGCTCGACATCTGGATGCCCGACACCGACGGTGTGACGCTGCTCAAGGAGTGGTCGACCACGGGCCAGCTCAATATGCCGGTCATCATGATGAGTGGGCACGCCACCATCGACACTGCCGTTGAAGCCACCCGCATCGGTGCCATGGCCTTTCTTGAAAAGCCCATCACCATGCAAAAGCTGCTCCATGCGGTCGATCAGGGTCTCAATCGCAGCGCAGTCAAAAAGCCGCCAGCCAGCGTGCTGGCAGGAGTGGTGACGCTGGCGGCGCCCGCTTCGTCATCGGGCACGCCGAGCGCCGAAGCCAAAACCGAGCCGGTGGGGCCCATGCCTGTGCAAAGCTTTTCGCTGGAACAGCCCCTGCGCGAGGCGCGCGACGAATTCGAAAAAGCCTACTTCGAGTTCCATCTGGCCAGAGAAGGCGGCTCCATGACCCGAGTGGCTGAAAAGACTGGCCTCGAGCGCACCCATCTGTACCGCAAGCTCAAGCAACTGGGCGTGGACCTCACCCGCGGCAAACGCGGCCTGTAAGCCGCGGCACAGGCCATTGGTCTGGTCGCCAAACGTTAGAAAACAGGACGGTAAGTGGAGTGCCAGCGCTTGGCGCCCGAGCCTCAGGCTGATCCCAGCTCGCTCGAAGGATAGTTGAGCTCGATCACCACGTCGCTCGGATCATTGACGAAGATCTGGTGCAGTCCGAGCAGGGGAACGGTCCGCTCCCGGAAATCGAGGCCGGCGCGGGCCAGTCGCTCGCGCATCTCCTCAATCCCGGTCGCAAAGAAGGCGATGTGGTCGACGGTCCCTGTGCCCTGCAGGGTGGACAGGTCGCGGTCGCCCAGGTAGGTCTTGAGTCCTTCGGGGTCATTGAGGTCAATGCCGATCACGTGCACCGTTGCGTTCTCGTACGAACCATGATCACCTGTGTAAAGCCAGGCGCCGGGGAAAGGAAACGGAGGACGCGGACCCTCAGTCAACCCCATTACGTCGATATAGAAGCGACGGGTGGCATCGAGGTCCGTGGTCCGGATCGAAAAGTGATTCAGTTGCTTGATCGGCATGGCTTCGGATCTTCGCCGTGCTTGGCCGCGCTGTCAATCGGAACGATCGGCGCAGGATCAGCAGGCGGCTGCCGGCCGCTTCTCCTGCTCGATCGTTTGTTGCGAGACGCCCATGCTCTGGCTGCAGCGCTTGAGGTAATCGAGAAACGCGCGCACCTTCAGCGGGGCATGGCGACCGCCCCGGTATAGCGCATGGATAGGCTCTACCTTTTTTGACTGGTAAGGCTCGAGCAGTCTGATCAAGCGCCCACTGGCAAGATCGGGGCCAGCAAAAAGTTCTGTGACTCGGCCGATCCCGTGGCCGGCCAGCAGAGCCTCGTAATGGCCGTCGCCGCTGGTGAAGACCAAGTTCCCCTTGACGCGAATGGTTTCGCGGCCATCTGGTCCGTCGAAGGACCATTCGTTGTGCTCGACCCCCAGGCCGCTGAGCAGCAAGCAGTCGTGACCGGACAGGTCTTGCGGGCGCTTGGGCTCACCTGTTCGGCCGATGTATGCAGGGGCAGCGCAGATGACACGGCGGCTATGCGCGATCCGGCTGGCGTTGAGCTTGTCGTCCTCCACATCACCGAGACGGATGAAAACGTCGCAGCTGGTGTCGTCTTTGGGAAAGGGAACGTCCGACAGATCAACGATGACTCGAAGTTCGGGATAAGCCCTGGTAAAACCGCCCAGGAGGGGGATCACCATCCGGATGCCGATCATGACAGCGCTGTTGATGCGCAGCGTGCCTCGGGGCGAGCCGAAGTTCTCGAGCACAGCCTTTTCCGCGCGGCGGATGTCCTTGTCGATTTGCGCGCAGTGTTCGTAGAAGACCTGTCCGGCCTCAGTCAGTTTGATGCGCCGCGTGGTTCGGGTCAGCAGCCTCACGCCAAGACGCGTCTCGAGCGTATCGATGCGACGGCAAATCGCTGAACGGGTCAGCCCCAGCCGATCGGCACTCGCGCTGAAGCCGCCGGCCAGAACCACAGCCACAAAGATCTTGATGTCGTCGGGACTGGTCATACTATTGTTGAGTTTAGTGCAACAGACTGGCTCGGCCAGACCACTTCCTGAAGCACAGGGGGCTGTGTATAAACTGACTCGATGATTAAGCTGGTGACATTACTCAAACGCAGGCCGCCGCTTGATCGCCCAGCCTTCGAGACGCGGTGGTTGACGGTGCATGCGCCCATGGCTGCGGTGTTCCCCGGGCTGCGCGGTTACATGCTCGGTTTTCCGGTCGATCCGCAGTCAGCAGAGCCCAGCGCTGACGGTGTTGCGCAACTCTGGTTCGATACGGAAGAGGCCGCCCAAGCCTCGTACGCCACCGACATAGGCCGCTCAGGGTCGAAGGATGCCAGCGGGAACCTGACCCGCCGCGAGCACCTGTTCGTCTCTGAACAGTGGATCCGGCCAGCTGGCTCCTTGGCCGGGCTGCCCTTCAAGCTGCTCGTGGCTGGCAAGCGGCGTGCGGGGGTGGCGCGCGAGACCTTTGCCGCCGACTGGGAGCAGTGTGCGCGGGAGTTGGCCGCCATCTTCCCCGACCATGGCGTCCGGGCGTGTGTCGACCGCCGCGGCAAGATGCTCAGCTCGGCCTCCGAGGGGCCGCTGACGTTGCGCGATGCCGAGCCGCCCCACGACGGCTTGATTGAGATCTGGTGCCGCACCTTCGAAGATCTTCAATCCCTCCAGGGCCAAAAAGGTGTGGTCGAGCGGGTGATCGAGGTGCACGTCGCAAGCAAGGAAATCCTCGGGCTGCGAGAGCATGTGGTGGTGATGCCGCCCGGGCCAGCTTATGGAATGGAGGGTTGAATGAGTTTCGAACGCAAGACGGCCCTGGTACTGGGCGCAACCGGTGTATCCGGCCGTGCGCTCATTTCCCATCTCGAGGCACTTCCGGACTGGGATTTGCTGGCAGCCTCCCGTCGTGCCCCGGAGTTCGAGACGCGTGCACGCTTTTTACCCGTCGATCTACTGGACGCCGACTCCTGCCGAAGCGCCTTTGCAAACCTGCCGCAGGTCACGCATCTGTTTTACACGGCCTACGCCGACCGCCCGACGATCGCTCAGACGCGTGAGCCGAACGCCTTGATGTTCCGCAACGCGCTGCCGGCCATCGATGCGGGCGCGCCGAACCTGCGTCACGTCTGCCTGCTGCAAGGCACCAAGTATTACGGGCAATACCTCGGTAAGTTCAGGACGCCAGCCAAGGAGCGTGATCCGCGGCACCCGAACCCTCACTTCTACTATGACCACGAGGACACGATGTTTGCCCTGCAGCAGGGGCGATCATGGACCTGGTCTTGTGCGCGACCGCACGTCATCTGCGGTTTTGCTCTGGGCAATGCGCTCAACCTGATTGCTGTCTTGTGCGTCTATGCGTCCATGATGAAGGCGATGGGACGGCCCCTGACGTTTCCTGGCAAGCCGGGTGCGTTCACCTCCGTTTATCAGGCCACAGATGCTGGGCTGCTGGCACGGGCCATGACGTGGATGGCCACCGATCCACGCTGTGCCAACCAGGCATTCAACGTGACCAACGGCGATTTTTTCCGCTACGAAAACATCTGGCCCGCTTTTGCCCGGTATTTCGACATGGAGCCAGGCGGGGTCGAGCGTGTCGATCTGCGTGAGGTGATGGCAGGCAAGGAGTCGGTCTGGGACGGACTCGTGGCCAAGCACGGGCTCGTCAGCAACCCGTTCTCAAAGGTGGCCGACTGGAACTTTGCCAACTATGCTTTTTCTAACGATTGGGACGTGATGTCGGACACCACCAAGTGCCGCCAGTACGGGTTCCTGGAGTTCCTAGACAGCGAGGAGATGTTCATCCGGCTGTTTGATGAATTCAGGGCTGCCAAGGTGATTCCCTGAAGCCAAGTACGCCTTTACACAACGAGGAGGAAAATCATGCATCGTCGGACATTTATCGGGGCCGTTGCCGCGGGATCGCTGGCATCTGGCGCACAGGCGCAATCCACATCGCTGCGCTTGGCCAGCTTCGCGAACGAGGCCAGTTCCTGGGGCCGTGCGCAAGAGGTTTTTAAGGCAGAAGTCGAAAAGCGCTCATCAGGCCGGCTGATCGTTAACATCTTCAACAACAGCACGCTGGGGTCGAACCGCGAGGCGCTCGAGCTTGCCCGCCGAGGCGGCGTGGATTTCGTTCTGACCGGTGTTTCTCACGCAACTCGGACCGTTCCGCAACTCAACGCACTGGTCTTTCCGTACCTGTTCAAAAATCGGGACAGCATGTTTGCCTCGCTTGACGGCGAGCCAGGAAGGCGTTTGAACGCACTGATGGTCGAGCAGGGGCTGTCCAGCGTGGGTTGGTGGGACAACGGGTTTCGACACGTGTCGAACAACCGCAAGCCGATCGTGGAGCCGGGCGACATCCAGGGCCTGAAGCTGCGAACGTTGCCCACGCCGATACACGTTTCCTTTTTCCGCAAGATCGGCGCCGTACCGACGGCCATGGACTTTTCGGAGTTGCTGCCCGCATTGCGGCAGGGGGTGATCGACGGCCAGGAAAATCCGCCGGCGGTGATGCGTCCGTTCAAGATCTACGAGGTGCAGAAGTTCTATACCTTGACCGCGCACGTCAACGAACCCATGATGCTCGTGCTCAGCGAGCAATCGCGCAAGCGCCTAAGTGCGGAGCAGCAATCGATCATCACGGCGGCGGCCGCCGAGGCAACGCGCTTTCAGCGTCAATTGAACGCGCAGGAAGAAGTGCAGCACATGGAGGCATTGCGTCGCGACATGCAGGTCAATGAGCCGCCGGCCGCCACGATTGCTGCCTTCCGGCAGGCGGCCCAGGCTGTATATGGCGAGGCGATCGGCACACTTGGCCCGGGTGGCGCGGAAATCGTCCGGGCACTTGTCGCGGCCAACACTTAAAAACCGCCCCCCGGCCTGGTGCACGCAACGGGCCGCCTTTCATCGAGGTTGCGCATGTTTTCTGGGAAGAGTGTTTTGATCACCGGCGCCGGGCGAGGCGTGGGCCGGGACCTCGCTGCAGCCTTCGCTGCCCGGGGAGCCAATGTTTGCCTGGCGGACCTCGACGGCGATGCGGCGCAATCTGCGGCAGCCGGGTGCACGGGTCCGGGCAGCGCCATTGCGGTTCAGGTCGATGTGCGCGTCGAAGCAGCGGTGCGAGCGATGGTTGCCTCAGCGATCCGACAGTTCGGGCGCGTTGACATTCTGGTCAACGCGGCGGGCGGTTACGGCGAGCGCTTCCGACCCACGCACGAGACCCCCGAGGACGAGTGGGACATGGTCATTGACTCCAATCTGAAAGGGTCGTTCCTCTGCGCCAAGCATGTGGTCCCGGTGATGGTCGGTCAAGGCGGCGGGAGGATCATCAACTTCTCATCCAATGCCGGGCGCTCGGTCAGTCCGCTGCTGGGCTGCTCATACACCGTGGCCAAAACAGGGGTGATTGGCTTGACCCGCCATTTGGCCAAGGAGTACGCCCGCAACGGGATCCTGGTGAACACGATCGCGCCCGGGCCGGTCCGGGGAGATCGGGTCGCCGAGTTGGTCGACAAGGAGGGCATGGAAGCCCTGGCCGAGCAGTTCCCGCTGGGCAGGCTGGCTGAAACAGGCGATATCGTGGATGTCGTCCTGTTCATGGCGTCAGATCAGTCGCGCTTCATGACGGGTGCGATTTTGGACGTGAATGGCGGCTATGTCCTCGCATAAGGCACCCGTGAAGGCGTTGCTCAAGTACATCGAGCTGGGCATCACGGTGCTGTTGGGCATTGTGGTGGCGATGGTCCTTATCGACGTCTTGCTGCGTACTTTCCTGGGCGGTGCGCTGTTCATTACAGACGAGTTCGCGCGCTACTCGATGATCTGGGTGGCGATGATGGGCTCGGTCCTGCTCGTGGCTGAGGACGGCCACATCCGGGTGAGCGTTTTGCCAGCCAGTGCGCCGGCGCAGCTTCGGTTTGTGATGGGGATGCTCTCGCAGACCCTGGTCCTGTTTTTCCTCGGCGTAATGTTTTATGCAAGCCTCATTGTCTTGCCCGATGTTGCTCGGGATCGCACCGTGACGCTGGGCATATCGATGGCGGTCATTTATGCGGCGCTTCCGGTGAGCGCTACCCTGATGTTTATTTTGACCCTGCTCAATATGGCCGAAGCGATCAGGACCAGAAATTCAACGTCAGGGGTTTCTCGGTGATTTGGCTCTTCGTTACTTTCTTTGCTGCACTGGCTGCAGGCGTGCCGGTTGCCTTCGCCTTGGGGCTGGCGGCCGTCCTCTACATCGTGCTGACCGGGCAGGTGGGTCTGGACGTCCTGCCAACGGTGATGTTTGGCGGGATGGATTCCTTCCCGCTCCTTGCCATCCCGTTCTTCGTACTTGCCGGCGACCTGGCAAGTCGTTCGGGAGTCATGGACCGCCTCGTGCGATTTGCCGAAACGCTTTTCGGCCCGCTGCGCGGCGGACTTGCCCACGTCAACGTTGGCTCCAGCATGCTGTTCGGTGGTGTCACCGGCGTGGCGGTGGCCGATACAGCCGCTGTGGGCAGCACCCTCATTCCAAGTATGGTGCGACAGGGCTACTCTGCAGCGTTCTCAGCCGCGGTGACGGCGTCGTCTTCCGTGATGGGCGCGATCATTCCACCGAGTGTGGCGATGCTGATCGTCGTCTACATCGCCGGCGGCGGGATGTCGGTGACCAAGTTGTTCCTGGCCGGAGCGACGCCGGGCGTGCTGATCGGGCTCGGAATGATGGCCTACATCGCTGCCGTCGCGCGGTACCGCGGTTTTCCCGGCGGTACGCGTGCTTGGTCACTGGCAGACCTGGGCAAGGAAATGGTGCGAGCTGGTCCGGGGCTGATGCTGCCCGTGATCATTCTTGGTGGCATCCTCACGGGGTACTTCACGCCGACCGAGGCGGGGGCGGTCGCGGTTGGCTATGCGCTGTTGCTCGGCGTGTTTTACCGTACGCTCACTTTGCAGGCGGTCGCAGAGGGCTTGCTGGCCGCAGCCAAGACGAGCGCGGTCGTCTTCATCCTGTTCGCGACCGCGAAGTTGATCGCGTGGCTGCTTGTGCTCAATATGGTTCCCCAGCAGTTCGGTGAATTCCTCAAGACCTTCGTCAGTTCGCGGGAGATGTTCCTCCTACTGGTTGTCTTCCTGTTCTTCATCCTCGGCTTCGTGATGGAGGGCGTGGCGGCGATGATCATGCTCGTGCCGATCCTGTTTCCCATTGCCAGCGTCTATGGTGTCGAGCCGCACCACCTGGCGCTGATCATCGTCATGACGGTACAGATTGCACTGGTCACGCCTCCCGTTGCGGTGGGACTGTTCATCGTCAAATCGATTTCCGGGGCGTCGATCCGGGACATATCGATCGAGGTCATTCCCTTCATTGGGGTCATCCTGACGGTCATCTTGGTCGTGCTCTTTTTCCCGCCCGTGGCGATGTGGCTGCCTGACATGGTGGCCAAGTAGGCTGGGCGCCTGGCTTCGAATGAAATCGGCTGTTCCGCTGCCCTGGTCCAGCCCGCTGTGGCCGCAGCCGCCAGCTCAAAGCCGATTTCGCCCTCAGCCGGTGCAGAGCCTCTCGCTCTAAAAGCCCATGCGCGAGGTGCGCGACGAATTCGGAAAAGCCTGCTTCGAGTTCCATCTGGCCAGAGAAGGCGGCTCCATGACCCGAGTGGCCGAAAAGACTGGCCTCGAGCGCACCACCTGTACTGCAAGCTCAAGCAACTGGGCGTGGATCTCACCCGCGGCACAGGCCCTTTCCTGATCAAGCTGGGTCGTCTCCTCTGATATACTTCGCGCCCTTGGCCCGGTAGCTCAGTCGGTAGAGCAGAGGACTGAAAATCCTTGTGTCGGTGGTTCGATTCCGCCCCAGGCCACCACATCAACACCGCAGCGTCGCAAGGCTCTGCGGTGTTTCTACTTGCGGGGCCGGCTCAATCGTTCATCCACCCGAGGGCAACGCCCCGTTTTCCGCTGCTTGTAGAAGCACAGTGGTCATGCAGCCATGGCCAGTCGCTGCGCAGGGGTGATGCCGCCCAGGGCCATATGGCGATCGTGCTGGTATTTCCACATCCACTGCTTTGGCTTGCATCTGGACCGCTTCAAGGTTGCATCAGCGGTGCTGTGGCGGCCACCCATAGTGCGCCGTTTGGCGGCGCGCGCTTGGCTATCATGGGTGCGCTTTTTCGACCTCGACCTTCTCTGCAAATTCGAATAACCTGACAGCACAACCCCCTACCCACCCATGACAAAAATCCCAACCCTTCAGGCTTTGTTGCTGGCTGCAGCGCTTGCGCTGACCGGCTGTGCTGCCACCAACTACGGCGATGAGCAGCTCAAGCTGAGCATGGCCTCAGCGGGCAAGGACATCCTGTGGGTGCCCTCCAAGATCGACATCGTGCACAAAATGCTCGACGCCGCGCAGGTTCAGCCCGGAGATATCGTCTATGACCTGGGTTCGGGAGACGGCATCATCCCGATCGAGGCCGCCAAGAAGTACGGCGCTCGCGCGGTGGGCATCGAGTACAACGGCGATCTGGTGGCGCTGGCGCAAAGAAATGCCCAGCGCGCCGGCCTGGCGCAGGCGTGGGTGAGTTTCCGCAAGGGCGATGTGTTCGTTGAGGATTTTTCCGAGGCGAGCGTGGTGACGCTTTACATGGGCGAGGGCGTCAACGCCCGGCTGATGCCCAAGTTGCTCAAGATGCGTCCCGGCACACGGGTGGTCTCCAACACCTTTCGCATCGAGTCCTGGATCCCTGATCGGGAACTCAGGAGCGCCTCGGGTGATGTGGCTTTTCTCTGGACGGTCCCGGCTCCGATCGAGGGCCGCTGGGACTTCAGCGGCATCCCCGATGCCAAGGCGGTGACGTTGTATGTCAGCCAGAAGAAGCAGTTTTTCAACGCCAACATTCACTTTGATGGCAAGCGGGTGGCGCAGATCGACGACGGCGTGATTGCCGGCACGCAGATGAGCCTCGAATTTACCCACGCCAACAAGAAGTACAGCCTGCGCGGCCAGGTGGAGGGCTCACGTTTTTCGGGCCGCCTCAACGACGATCCGCGCTTGCCCGTCAGTGCGGTGCTGCGCCCTTGACAGGCGAACCACTTTGGGTCTCCACCGGGGTCGTCGCCCTTGCCGAAATTGGTGACAAGACGCAGCTCCTGGCCTTTATTCTTGCGGCGCGGTTCAAGAAGCCGGTGCCCATCATCCTTGGTATCTTTGTGGCCACGCTCGTCAATCACGCGCTGGCGGGGGCCCTGGGCGCCTGGATCACGGCCAGTATCAGCCCTGAAATTCTTCGCTGGGTGCTGGGCGCATCGTTCATAGGCATGGCGATCTGGACGATGATCCCCGACAAGATGGAGGAAGAAGAAACCCGGGTGGTCGGGCGACTGGGTGTTTTTGGGGCCACCTTGATCACTTTTTTTCTGGCCGAGATGGGCGACAAGACCCAGATCGCCACCGTGGCCATGGCGGCGCACTATGCGCAGCCGCTGATGGTGGTGGCGGGTACGACGCTGGGCATGCTCATTGCCGATGTGCCTGCCGTGTTTGTTGGCGACAAGCTGGCCAGCAAAATTCCCATGAAGCTGGTGCATTCGATCGCCGCCGCGATCTTTGCGCTGCTCGGCCTTGCCACCTTGATGGGCGCGGGCGCCAAGCTCGGGTTCTGAGCGGGCCAGGCATAGGCCGCATTGGGCGCTGTAAACCACGGGAAAGTCCTGAGGCAGGCCAGTGCGGGTGGCGGGGTGCGGCCGGTCGGCCTGGCTGACAATGTCTCGGCACCGATCATCGATAGGAGACCGTCTTTCATGAATTTTCCAGCCGCACCCCTGCCTGACCGAAGGCAAGTTCTCGCAGCCCTGGCGGCCGTGGGCCTGAGTGCTTCTGCCAGCGCCCAGACCGCTGCCTTTCCCCAAAAGCCGGTGCGCATCATCGTGCCCTATCCCACCGGTGGCTCCAACGACGTGATCGCCCGCTTGCTGGCCCAGCAGCTCCAAGAGCAGTGGGGCCAGGCTGTGATCGTTGAAAACCGGCCCGGGGCGGCCGGCAACATTGGGGCGGCCGAGGTGGCCAAGGCCTCCGGTGACGGACACACCTTGCTGCTGACCAACATCAACATCACCTCGATGAATCCGGCGCTCATTGCCAACATGCCCTTTGATCCGCACAAGGACTTCGCGCCGATTTCCTTGCTGGGCACCACCACCTTGGCACTGGTGGTGCATCCGAGTGTGCCGGCCAACACGGTGATCGACCTGATCAACTTGGCCAACAAGGAGCCGGGCCGCTTGAATTACGCCTCCAGCGGCAACGGCAGCCCGCAGCACATGTCGGCCGAAATGTTCAAGGCCATGACCCGCACCCCGCATCGCGCAACTGCCAGACATACCGACGCTTGACGAGTCGGGTGTGCGTGGCTATGAAAGCGAGATCTGGCTCGGCCTGGCCGCACCCGCAGCCACAGCGCCGGCCCTGATTGACCAGATCAATCAGGCGGTGCGCAAGGCCTTGTCCAGCCCCGAGCTGGTCACGCGCCTGCAGGGCCAGGGCATCGATGTCCTGCTCAGCACACCGGCTCAAATGCGGCAACGCGCGCTTGACGACCTCAAGCGGTGGGGCGACATCATCCGCACCGCCGGCATCAAGCTCGATTGACCCCATGAGCGCATCTGCCGCTGAAGGCGCCGGCGCGCGCCGCGATGTGCCTGTCCCCTCGCAGCCCAACACCAGCGTGTGGGGCAGCGATGTGGTGGCCGACTTGATGCGTGCGCTGCAGATTCCCTATGTCTTGCTCAACCCGGGCGCAAGCTTTCGGGGCTTGCACGACAGTCTGGTTAACCACCTGGGAAATCAGAGCCCGCAAATGCTCATCGTGCTGCATGAAGAGCATGCTGTGGCCATTGCCCACGGCTACACCAAGGTCACCGGTCAGATGCTGGCGGCGGTGCTGCACAGCAACGTGGGGCTGATGCACGGCACCATGGCCATTTTTGATGCCTGGGCCGACCGCGTGCCGGTGCTGGTGCTCGGCGCCACCGGTCCGGTCGATGCGGCCAAGCGCCGCCCCTGGATCGACTGGCTGCACACGGCACAAGATCAGGGCGCTCTGGTGCGCCACTATGTCAAGTGGGACGCTCAGCCTGCATCGCCGGCCGCCGCGCAAGAGGCCATTTTGCGTGCGTGGCGCACGGCCGATACTGCGCCCCGGGGGCCGGTTTATGTGTGTCTCGATGCGAGCTTGCAAGAAATGCGATTGCCCGCTCCCTTGCCCGTGCCCGATGTGCAGCGTTACCGGCCGCCGAGGCCGCCGATGCCGGCCCCCGAAGATGTGCGGTGCGCTGCCCAATGGCTGGCTCAGGCCCGCCAGCCCGTCATCTTGGCGGGCCGGGTGTCGCGCTCGCAGGAAGGCTGGCAGGCGCGGGTGGCACTGGCTGAAAGGCTGGGCGCCCGGGTCATCACCGACCTGAAGGTCGGGGCGGCCTTTCCCACCCGCCACCCTTTGCACATTGGACCGTCCGGCTTTTTTCTCACGCCCCCCGTGGCCCCGGCCCTGCGCCAGGCCGATGTGGTGCTCTCGCTGGACTGGTTGGATCTGGCCGGCACACTCAAGCAGGCCTGGGCGGATCAGTCTGTTGCCGCGCGGGTGATTTCGGTGTCCATGGACCACCAGCTGCACAATGGCTGGAGCATGGACCATCAGGGACTGCCGCCGGCCGATGTGTTCATGGCCTGCGAGCCGCAAGCCGTGGTCGACGCCTTGCTCGCAGCGCTGGCCGATCGGCAGGCGCCCGCTCTGCCGCCCGCCCGCTCGCCCGAGCCAGCGGGGCGTACCGAGCCCCAGGACGAGCTGGCCGTGGCCACGGTCGCGGACGTGATGCGCTCGCAACTGCAATCGGCCGAGGTCTGCCTGCTGCGACTGCCCCTGAGCTGGGGCGGCGAGATGTGGGACTTTGAGGGTCCGATGGATTTTCTGGGCTATGACGGTGGCGCGGGCATCGGATCCGGGCCAGGCATGGTGGTCGGTGGTGCGCTGGCGCTCAAGGGCAGCCCCCGGTTGCCGATGGCCGTGATCGGCGATGGCGACTATCTCATGGGCGTGACGGCCTTCTGGACCGCTGCCCATGCGCGATTGCCGCTGCTGGTCATCGTGGTCAACAACCGTTCATTCTTTAATGATGAGCTTCACCAGGAGCGGGTGGCACGCGAGCGCGGGCGGCCGGTGGAAAACCGCTGGATCGGCCAGCGCATCGACGACCCGGCCCCCGACCTGGCCGCCATGGCGCGGGCCCAGGGTCTGGTTGGTCTGGGGCCGGTGCGAACTGCGGGTGAACTGGCAGCGGCCCTGCGTGATGCGATCGTGCGTGTGCGCGCAGGCGAGGCGGTGGTGATCGACGCCCATGTTCGGCCTGGCTATGTGCCGGCGATGAGTCAGGTCATGACCCGGTCGCAGGGCTGAGCCGGCTTGGACCGATCATTCGACTGATCTGAGGGGGCGCTGGCTTGGCCTTAGAATGTCCGACTTTGGTCGTCAGTCTGGCGACGACCCGGTTGCCCTTTGACGACCGAGACAAGCAGACAGGCAGACAGGCAGACAGGTCCCTGCGCACCCCGCGCGAGTCTGTGCCCCGAGGCGCCACGCATGAGCAATGAATTCATTCTTGAGACACGCGAACTGACCCGTGAGTTCAAAGGGTTTGTCGCGGTCGATCGGGTCAATATCCAGGTGCGCCGTGGTTCGATCCATGCCCTCATTGGCCCCAACGGCGCTGGCAAGACCACGGTCTTTAACCTGCTGACCAAGTTCCTGGCCGTGACGTCAGGCCAGATTTTCTACAAGGGTCAGGACATCACTGCGGTGCCTGCGGCCGAAGTGGCCCGCTCCGGGATGGTCCGATCCTTCCAGATTTCAGCGGTCTTTCCGCATCTGACGGTGCTCGAGAACGTGCGCATCGGTCTGCAGCGCAAGCTTGGCACCAGCTTTCACTTCTGGAAGCCCGAGTCGAGCTTGTACGCCCTCAATGATCGGGCGATGCAATTGCTCGAGCAGGTTGATCTGGCCAGCTTCGCGAGCACGCAGACGGTCGAACTGCCCTACGGGCGCAAACGCGCGCTGGAAATTGCCACCACCTTGGCGCTCGACCCCGAACTGATGCTGCTTGACGAGCCGACGCAAGGCATGGGTCATGAAGACGTGGGCCGGGTGGTCGAACTGATCCGCCGGGTGTCTGCCAACCGCACAGTGTTGATGGTTGAGCACAACATGAACGTGGTTTCCAATCTGTCGGACACGATCACGGTGCTGGCGCGCGGTTCGGTTTTGGCTGAAGGGCCTTACGAGCAGGTCTCCAAGGATCCGCGGGTGCTCGAAGCCTATGTGGGGACGGTCGAGGAGTCGACGGCATGAGCGCCCCGCTGCTCAAGGTCAGCGGGGTCGACGCCTGGTACGGCGAGTCGCATATCCTGCACGGCATTGATTTCGAGGTGCAAGAGGGTGAGCTGGTCACCCTGCTTGGGCGCAATGGCGCGGGCCGCACCACCACGCTCAAAGCCATCTTGGGACTGACGGGCAAGCGAACCGGTTCCATACAGGTGGCTGGGCAGGAAACGATAGGCATGCCCACCAACGCGATCGCGCGCCTGGGCCTGGGCTACTGCCCGGAAGAGCGCGGCATTTTTTCATCGCTCAGCTGCGAAGAAAACCTGCTGCTGCCGCCCAAGGTGGGTGAGGGCGGGATGTCGATCGACGAGATCTACACCATGTTTCCCAACCTCAAGGAGCGGCGCAACAGCCAGGGCACGCGCCTGTCGGGCGGTGAGCAGCAAATGCTGGCGATGGCGCGCATCCTGCGTTCAGGCGCCCGCATCTTGCTGCTCGACGAGATCACCGAAGGCCTGGCGCCGGTGATCGTGCAAACCCTGGGCCGGGTGATCCGAGCCCTCAAGGACAAGGGCCTGACCATCATTTTGGTGGAGCAGAACTTCCGCTTTGCCGCGCCCCTGGCCGACCGCCATTACGTCATAGAACACGGCCATATTGTGGCCGCCGTCGCGAAGAACGAACTCGCCAGCAAAACTGAGATGCTGAACGAGTACCTGGGCGTTTGATGCCCGACCACCAAGAGGAGAACTCCATGAAACGCAAGTTGTTGTCTGTTGCCATTGCTGCCGCCCTGGCCGCCGGCGTACCGATCTCGCAGGCCCAGCAGGGCAAGCTCTCGGGCGACGTGGTCAAGATCGGTGTGCTCACCGACATGTCGGGCCTTTATGCCGACTACGGCGGCCCCGGCGCCGTGGCAGCTGCCCGCCTGGCAGTGCAAGATTTTGGCGGCAAGATCTTTGGCAGGAACATCGAGGTGGTCAATGCCGATCACCAAAACAAGCCCGACATCGCCAAAAACGTCACCCAGCAGTGGTTTGACCGGGACGGCGTGGACATGACGGTTGAAAACCTCAATTCGGCTGTGGCCCTGACCGTGCAGGCCCTGGGCAAGGAAAAGAACAAGATCACCATCGTCACCGGCGCGGCCACATCGCGCCTGACCAACGAAGATTGCGCACCGGGCACCGGCATCCATTACCTGATGGACACCATTGCCCTGAGCAACGTGGTGGGCAAAGCCATCGTCAAGGACGGCGGCGACAGCTGGTTCTTCCTGACTGCCGACTACGCTTTCGGTCACTCGCTTGAAAAAGACACCGGTGACGTGGTCCGGGCCTCTGGCGGCCGGGTCGCTGGCGCGGTTCGTCATCCACTGGCAACCTCCGATTTCTCCTCTTTCTTGCTGCAAGCCCAGTCCTCGCGTGCCAAGGTGGTGGGTCTGGCCAATGCGGGCGGTGACACGGTCAACAGCATCAAGGCTGCTGCCGAGTTTGGCCTGACCAAGAACCAGAACCTGGCCGCGCTGCTGATGCTGGTGACCGATGTGCACGCTCTGGGCCTGAACACCGCGCAGGGCCTGTATCTGACCGAAGGCTGGTACTGGGACCTCAACGCCGAAACGCGCGCCTGGGCTGACAAGTTCAGCAAGGTCATGAACGGTCGCAAGCCCAACTCCAACCATGCTTCGGTCTACTCGGCCACCATGCATTACCTCAAGGCCATACAGGCCGCAGGTACTGACGACACGGCTGCAGTCATGGCCAAGATGCGCGAGACGCCCATCAACGACATGTTTGCCAAGGGCGGCGTGCTGCGTCCGGACGGCCGCATGGTCCATGACATGTACCTGTTCCAGGTCAAGAAGCCTTCGGAGTCCAAGGGCGCTTGGGACTATTTCAACCTCAAGGGCACGATCAAGGGCTCAGACGCCTTCTTGCCCCTGGCGCAAAGCCGCTGCGCTGCTGTAAAGAAGTGACCGTCGTTGCCTGAAACGGGCACAGCCGAGTCGACCGGACGGACCGTGCGCGGTCCGTCCCTCTTGATTGCATCACCATGACAGAAATTTTTGGCATACCGACCGCAGCCCTGCTGGGCCAGTTGTTGCTGGGCCTGGTCAATGGCTCGTTCTATGCGATTTTGTCGCTGGGCCTGGCCGTGATCTTTGGCATGCTCAACATCGTCAACTTTGCGCACGGTGCCCTGTACATGACCGGTGCGTTTTTTGCGTGGATGTTGCTCAACTATGCGGGCATCAATTACTGGTATGCACTGGTGCTCGCGCCTTTGGGGGTGGCCCTCATTGGTGTTCTGATTGAAAAGACCATGCTGCGTTGGTTGCATCAGCTCGATCACCTGTATGGCCTGTTGCTGACCTTTGGCCTGGCCCTGTTGCTCGAGGGGGTGTTCCGCGAGTTTTATGGCTCCTCGGGCATGCCCTACGAGTTGCCTGCGGTCTTTCGTGGCGCCTATGACCTTGGCTTCATGATGCTGCCCAAGTACCGCGCCTGGGTGGTGGTGGTGTCCTTGGTGCTGTGCCTGTTCACCTGGTATGTGATTGAAAAGACCAAGCTGGGCGCCTATTTGCGCGCCGGCACCGAGAACCCGAATTTGGTCAAGGCCTTTGGCATCAACGTGCCGCTGATGGTCACCTTGACCTATGCCTTTGGCGTGGGCCTGGCCGGCTTGGCCGGCGTCATGGCCGCGCCCATCTACCAGGTCAGCCCGCTCATGGGCTCGAACATCATCATCATCGTGTTTGCTGTGGTGGTGATCGGCGGCATGGGCTCGATTTTGGGCTCCATCATCACCGGCATCGCCCTGGGCCTGATCGAGGGTCTGACCAAGGTGTTTTACGCCGAAATTTCCAGCACCGTGGTGTTCATCATCATGGCCATCGTGCTCATGGTGCGACCTGCCGGCCTGTTCGGACGGGAGAAATGATGAACAAGACCCGCCTGCTTTACTTGGCCTTGCTGGCGTTGCTGCTGGTGGCGCCGTTCTTGGGCTACCCCATTTTTCTGATGAAGGTGCTGTGCTTTGCATTGTTTGCCTGTGCCTTCAACCTGCTGATCGGCTTTACCGGCCTGCTGTCTTTCGGGCATGCCATGTTCTTTGGCTTTGCCGCTTATGTTTCGGCCCATGCGGCCAAGGTTTGGGGCTTGAGCCCGGAATTGGCCATCATGTGCGGCACGTTGGCCGCTGCTGTCATCGGTTTGGTGACCGGCTGGCTGGCGGTGCGCCGGCAAGGCATTTACTTCGCCATGGTGACCCTGGCGCTGGCCCAGATGATCTATTTCATCTGCGTGCAAGCGCCCTTCACCTATGCAGAAGACGGCATTCAGAGCGTGCCCCGGGGCAAGTTGCTGGGCCTGATCGATCTGGCCAACGACACCCGGATGTATTACGTGGTCGCGGCGATTTTCCTGATCGGTTTTGCCCTGATCTACCGCATCATTCATTCGCCCTTCGGACAGGTGCTCAAGTCCATTCGCGAAAACGAGCCACGGGCCTTGTCCTTGGGCTATAACGTCGACCGCTACAAGCTGCTGGCTTTTGTTTTGTCGGGCACCCTGGCCGGACTGGCCGGCGCCACCAAATCCATTGCTTTTGGCTTGGCCACGCTCACCGATGTGGGCTGGCAGATGTCGGGCGAGGTGGTGCTCATGACCCTGCTGGGCGGCATGGGCACTTTGCTCGGGCCGGTGCTGGGCGCGGCCATCATCGTGACCATGCAGAACTACCTGGCCAACCTGGGCTCGATGGTCTCGATCGTGATGGGCGCAACCTTTGTGGTTTGTGTGCTGCTGTTTCGCCGGGGCATCGTGGGCGAGATTGCGCATCGGATGGGCAAGAAGGCCTGAGATCTGTCGGTGCCGGGCCATGGCGCTGTTTTTTTTTTAGGCGGGTCGCCATTGACGTGTTTGATGCGCTTGACGCGCGGGCCGCGGCGGCATACAAAGCAGGCTTTTGAACCTTCTGTCCTGCCTTTCAAATGACCCAAAAAGCCACCGTCACCTATCTGGAGTCCAACGACATGCAAAAGGCGCGGGCGTTTTCGCCCGCCGTCGTTACCGAGGGCGGACGCACCGTCTGGCTGGCCGGGCAAACAACCACCACCGACCTGGAGGGCCGTGATATCGCGGGTCAGTTCGAGGCCCAGTGTCACGCTTGTTTCGCACTGATTGACAAGACCTTGCAGCGACTGGGCGGCTCGCTGGCCAACCTGGTGACCATGACGGTGTTCATCAACGACCCGCGCCATGGTGACGCCTTCGTCAAGATTCGCAGCGCCAAGTTCGAAGCGGGCCGTTATCCGGCCAGCGCTTTGCTGACGGTTTCCAATTTCGCCCGCCCGGGGATCGTCATCGAGATCCAGGGCGTGGCTGTGTTGTGAGCGTTCAAGCATCAACAGGCAAAAGCAGGGATGTATGACGCCGTGCGTTGGGGCCGCATCGTGCGTGCCTCAGGCGCCAAGGTCAACTGAGCGCCGGTTGTTGCACCCGGCCTTCGATGGCCGCCAGCAGTTTCTGGGCATCGACTGGCTTGACCAGGTATTGGTCGAAGCCGGCCGACAGGGCGGCTTCCTGCTCCGTTGGCTGGGCGTAGCCGCTCAGGGCCACAATCCGGGCTCCGGCGCTTTGGGGCGCTTGTCGCAGGCGGCGGGCCAACTGGTGCCCATCCATACCCGGCAGCCCAATATCCAAGATAAATACCTGCGGCCTGATTTCGCCGGCCAGCTGCAGGGCTTGTTCACCTTCGTGCGCCACGTGGCATTCATGACCGAAGGCGCGCAAGAGCATGGCCAGGGTCTGGGCGGCGTCGACGTTGTCGTCCACCAGCAAAATCCGCAGGCCCTCTAGCGCTTGTGCTGGCGCACTGGCAGCCTGCGGTGGGCTGAGATCGACCTGTTCGATCGGGCACAAGGGCAGAAGCACAGAAAACACACTGCCGCAGCCCGGGCCGGCGCTTTTTGCCTGCACCTGACCCCCGTGCAGGTGCACCAATTTTTTGACCAGTGCCAGCCCGATGCCCAGACCCCCTTGCTGGCGGTCAGCGCTGCGCTTGGCTTGTGTGAAAAGTTCAAACGCATGCTCCATGGTCTGCGTGTCCATGCCGATGCCGTTGTCTTCGACCTCGATCTGTGCCCGCTCGAAGTTGCATTGGGCCTTGAGCCTGATTTGCCCACCGTTGGGGGTGTACTTGGCTGCGTTGTTGAGCAGGTTGGCCAGGATTTGGTCGCAGGGGCAGCAAGTGAGTTCGATCCGGCCGCGCTCCAGACGCGATGTGTCCAGCAGGTCATCGATCAGGCCCTGCATGTGTCGCACCTGCCGGATCACCACCGCGCTGGCATCTTGCAAGGCTGCGACGGACGTGCCGGGATGGCCCATCAGCTCGGCCGCCGCGGCCAGCGGTGCCAGTGGGTTACGCAGCTCGTGGGCCAGCATGGCCAGAAATTCGTCTTTGCGCAGGTTGGCCTGCTGAAGTGCGCGTTCGGCCCGGACCCGGTCGGTGATGTCCACGGCCACCACGGCTGCTCCTTCAATGCACCACTGCTGATTCCAGATGGGCGCTGCCGAAACCAAAAAAATCCGCCGGGTGGTGGCGTCTGCCGGCGAGACCACCTCAATCACCTCGCTGCAACTCTCTCCCCGCAAGGCCCGGCTGGACGGCCTTTGGTTGTGCGGTACCGGCTGGCCGTGGCGCTCACTGCCATCGGCCCAATGGGCCTCCCACCGTGTTGGGACGTTGTAGCTGAGATCGCCCCAGACTTGGTGCGAATAGGAGTTGCACAGCCTGATCGCATGATGCTGGTCGAACACGACCACTGCCGCGGGTGTGGCCTCGATCATGGCGGCCATCTGTGCGCGCTCGCGCTCGGCCCTGCAGGCCGCCTCGCGGGCTTGTTTTTCGCTCTCTTTGAGGCGCAGGTCTGCAGCGATCTGGGCCCCCACATCCTTGAGCAGCACCGCCACCTGCCGGCTGCCGGGTCCACCCATGCGCATGATGCATGTTTCATAGCTGTGCTGTGTGCTCGACATCGTCACCGTGGTTTTGAGCATTTCGCCGCTCGAGAGCACCTGATCAAAGGCGTGTGCCCAAAAGGGCTCACGATGCTCGACCACCTCAGAGATGCGCCGCCCCACCATGTTGCGCAGTCCCGTGTGCGTCTCGTAGGCCTGGTTGACTTCCAGTAATCGGTAGTCGGGAATTTGCCCGCCGGTCGCATCGAGCAATTCGACGCGGCAGTAGCCCAGGTCCATGGAGTGGATGACCGACGCATAGTTCATGCGTTCGCGCCAGGTGGCCGTGGGACGGGGGTCGGCGTGTGTGCCAATGAGCAAAACGCCCACCGTGCGTCCCCGGTCTTGCAGGGGGTGCAGGCAGTAAGAGCCGCAGGGGCCCTCCTGCATGTCTGATGGGGGCAGCATCTGCGCCACGGCCTCGCGATACAGGGCCTGCCCGGTGCGCATGACCTCGTGAATGTCGGTCTCCAGGGCGCGGCGCAGACTCGTAGCCACTTTGTTGGGTGCTGTGGCCGAATAAGCTGCGCACGCCGCATTGACGAAAGGCTCGGTATCGCCGCTCCACCAGACCATCATGGGCAGTGGGCTGATGCGGCACAGCTCGATCGCCGATTTCACTGCCGCAGCCTCTTGAGGCAAATCGCCCCGAGAGAGGACGCCATCTTGGCCGTTCACGGTGCCCCGGTCTTCTGCCAATGCGCTTTGCATGAAGTCCCTCTCCTGGCGCCGGATTTCAACCGGGGCATCTTTGTTGATAAGTTGAAAATGGTTGTATTTTCGGCGACAACACTTACTTGTAGGTGACTCATCCGTTAGACGCCGATATCCTGCGTCCTTATCGGTCGATTGGTTTAGATCTAAACTAATTCTTGGTAATCAAGCATCCGTCACGGTGGTTGGCGGCTGTCTAAGGAGCTTTCATGAAGATCGTCTGCATGGGCGGCGGGCCGGCTGGCCTTTACTTTGCGCTGCTGATGAAGCAACTCGACCCGGGCCATCAGGTCACCGTGGTCGAGCGCAACAAGCCCTACGACACCTTCGGCTGGGGTGTGGTGTTTTCCGATGCCACCATGGAAAACATGCGTGCCTGGGACGCTCCCACGGCCCAAGCCATTGAACAGGCCTTCAACCACTGGGACGACATCGAACTGCTGTTCAAAGGCCGCACCATCCGATCGGCGGGCCATGGCTTTGTGGGCATCGGGCGCAAGAAGTTGCTCAATATCCTGCAGGCGCGGTGCGAGGAGTTGGGGGTTCAGTTGGTGTTTGAGACCGACGCCGACAGCGATCTCGATTTCCCCGACGCCGACCTGATCGTGGCCTGCGATGGCATCAACTCACGGGTGCGCACCCGCTATGAAGAGGTGTTCAAGCCCGACATCGTGACCCGGCCCAACCGCTACATCTGGCTGGGCACGCACAAGCTCTACGACGCCTTCACCTTCCTGTTTGAAAAAACCGAACACGGCTGGTTTGCGGCGCATGTCTACAAGTTCGACGAAACCACCACCACCTTCATCGTGGAGTGCCCCGAGCATGTCTGGCTGGCCCACGGTCTGGATCAGGCTGACCAGGAGCAGTCGATCGCCTTTTGCGAAAAAATCTTCGCGGCCAATTTGCAAGGCGCCAAGCTCATGACCAACGCGCGCCATCTGCGCGGCTCGGCCTGGCTGAACTTCCAGCGGGTGGTCTGCGAGCACTGGTGGCTGCAAAACGTGCAAGGCAGCCACGTGGTGCTGATGGGCGATGCGGTGCACACAGCGCACTTTGCCATCGGCTCGGGCACCAAGCTGGCGATTGAAGACGCGATTGAGCTCACGCGTCAGTTCAAGCAGCTCGGCGATCACCCCACCCAATTGCCGGCCGTCTTGAGCGCCTACCAGGCGGCCCGCCGCGTCGAGACTTTGCGCATACAAAACGCGGCCTGGAATGCGATGGAGTGGTTTGAGGTCTGTGGCCAGCGCTATTGCGACCCGTTCGAGCCCGAGCAGTTCATGTATTCCATGCTCACGCGCAGCCAGCGCATCAGCCATGAAAACCTTCGCCTGCGCGACAAGGCCTGGCTCGAGGGCTATGAAAAATGGTTTGCCGAGCGCGCGGGCGTCAAGGTTGTGGCCAGTCCACCGCCGCCCATGTTCACGCCGTACACCGTGCGCGGCCTGACGCTGAAAAACCGCATCGTGGTCTCGCCCATGGCGCAGTATTCGGCGGTTGACGGATTGGCCGGCGACTACCATCTGGTGCATCTGGGTGCGCGCGCCATGGGTGGCGCGGGTTTGGTGTTTGCCGAGATGACCTGCGTCAGCGCCGAAGGACGCATCACCCCGGGGTGTCCGGGCTTGTATCGGCCCGAGCACACCGCAGCCTTTGCGCGAATTGCCCAATGGATTCACACCCACAGCGATGCCAAGTTCGGTGTGCAGATCGGGCATGCCGGCGCCAAGGGCTCGACCCGCCGAGCCTGGGACGGCATCGACCAGCCTTTGCCCGAAGACGGCGGCGAACCCAACTGGCCATTGCTGTCGGCCTCGCCGCAGCAGTATCTGGAGGGGGTGAGTCAGCGCTCGAGGGCCATGACGCGAGGCGACATGGACCAGGTGCGTGAGCAGTTCGTCGCTGCCACGCGCGCAGCCGATCAGGCCGGCGTGGACTGGCTTGAACTGCACTGCGCCCATGGTTATTTGCTCTCGAGCTTCATTTCTCCGCTGACCAACCAGCGCAGCGACGAATATGGCGGCAGTCTGGACAATCGCCTGCGCTACCCGCTTGAAGTGTTTGCTGCGGTACGTGCCGCCTGGCCAGCCGACAAGCCGATATCGGTGCGCATTTCTGCCCACGACTGGGTCGAAGGCGGCATCACGCCGCATGATGCAGTGCTCATTGCGCGCGCCTTCAAGCAAGCCGGTGCCGACATGATCGACTGCTCCTCAGGGCAGGTGAGCAAGAAAGAAAAGCCGGTATACGGCCGCATGTTTCAAACGCCTTTTGCCGATCGCATTCGGCAAGAGGCGGGCATCGCCACCATCGCGGTGGGAGCAATCAGCCAGGCCGATCACGCCAACAGCATCCTGGCCGCTGGCCGGGCCGACTTGTGCGCCGTGGCTCGGCCCCACCTTGCCAATCCGGCCTGGACCTTGAGCGAGGCGGCCAAGATCGGTTATTCGCCCGTCGCCTGGCCGCGCCAGTACCAATCGGCCAAAGGACAGATGCAAGCGGATTTTCAACGCGAAAAAAGCACCAGCGGCAAGTAGCAAGTCACAAGGAGCATTCGAGTGAGCATCGATCCCAGCCTGCTTCAAGGCAATCGCAAGCCCATGGCCGGCTACACGGCCCGCCATTTCGGCTGGCATGTCAACCGCCGCGTGGCCACCATTACGCTCAACCGGCCCGAGCGCAAGAACCCGCTGACCTTCGATTCCTACGCCGAATTGCGGGACCTGTTTCACCAGCTCAAGTGGGCCGAC
This sequence comes from Comamonadaceae bacterium, assembly GCA_021299555.1. Classification (GTDB taxonomy): domain Bacteria; phylum Pseudomonadota; class Gammaproteobacteria; order Burkholderiales; family Burkholderiaceae_C; genus Polaromonas. The sequence goes on along the minus strand of JAJTGH010000036.1, from coordinate 31,331 downwards.
GATGTGAGCGCCGTGGTGCTGGTGGGCGAGGGTGGCAATTTTTGCTCGGGTGGCGATGTGCACGAGATCATCGGCCCGCTCATTGCCCTGAAGGCGCCAGAGCTGCTCATGTTCACCCGAATGACGGGCGAGCTGGTCAG
>JAJTGH010000036.1:11023-31119 GCA_021299555.1 Comamonadaceae bacterium | reverse complement strand
ATGATGCGCGCCTGCCCGCAGCCCATCGTGGCAGCCGTCGACGGCGTGTGTGCCGGTGCCGGCGCGATTTTGGCCATGTCCAGCGACCTGCGTTTGGGCACGGCGCGCAGCAAAACCGCCTTTTTGTTCAACCGGGTGGGGCTGGCCGGTTGCGACATGGGCGCTTGCGCCATGCTGCCGCGCATTGTGGGGCAGGGTCGGGCCAGCGAGTTGCTCTACACCGGCCGCTCGCTGGGAGGTGAAGAGGGCGAGCGCTGGGGCTGGCTCAACCGTCTGTGCCCGCCCGAGGAGGTGCTGGCCCAGGCCCAGGCCCTGGCCCTGGAGCTGGCTGAGGGTCCGAGCTTTGCCAATGGCATCACCAAGACCATGCTGCACCAGGAGTGGGCCATGACCATCGAGCAGGCCATCGAGGCCGAGGCGCAGGCCCAAGCCATCTGCATGCTGACCGAAGATTTTTCGCGCGCCTATCACGCCTTTGCCGCCAAGCAAAAGCCGCGCTTTGAAGGCAACTGAAGCCAACCTTGAGGAGCCCCATGGCCAACACTGCCTATCTGGACTGGCCGTTTTTCGAGCCGCACCATGGCCAGCTGGCCCGCCGGCTCGATGTCTGGGCCGCCGAGCACATCCATGCCCACACGGGGGGCAATGTGGATCAGGCCTGCCGGGATCTGGTGCGCCAGCTCGGACGGGGCGGCTGGCTCGGCCATGCGGTGGCCGGCCGCGAGGTGGGCGGTCAGGCCGATGTGATCGACACCCGCGCGATTTGTCTGATCCGTGAGACGCTGGGCCGCCACGACGGCCTGGCCGACTTCGCGTTTGCCATGCAGGGTCTGGGCTCGGGCGCAATCAGCCTTCAGGGCAGCGCCGAGCAGCGCCGGCACTACCTGCCGCGGGTGGCCAGCGGGCAGGCGATTGCGGCATTTGCCCTCTCAGAGCCCGAGGCCGGATCGGACGTGGCGGCCATGGCCTGCAGCGCCCGCTTGGAGGGCGAAGATTACGTGCTCAATGGCCAAAAGACCTGGATCTCCAACGGCGGCATTGCCGACTTTTACGTGGTGTTTGCCCGCACCGGTGAAGCACCGGGGGCTCGCGGGATCAGCGCTTTCATCGTGGATGCCGATGCGCCCGGTTTGTCAATTGCAGAGCGCATCGATGTGATCGCCCCGCACCCCTTGGCCCGGCTCGCCTTCAAGGATTGCCGCGTGGCCGCGAGCCAGCGGCTCGGTGCTGCGGGCGAGGGCTTCAAGCTGGCCATGCGCACGCTCGACGTGTTTCGCACCTCGGTGGCTGCAGCGGCACTGGGCTTTGCCCGGCGTGCGCTCGACGAGGCGCTTGCGCGGGCGCAGTCGCGCACCATGTTCGGCGGCGTGCTGGCCGATTTCCAGCTCACCCAGGCCAAGCTGGCTCAGATGGCCACCGCCATCGACAGTGCTGCCCTGCTGACCTACCGCGCGGCCTGGCAGCGCGATCAGGGGCACAGCGTCACGCGTGAGGCGGCCATGGCCAAGTTGGTGGCCACCGAAAACGCCCAGCAGGTCATTGACGCGGCGGTGCAAATTTGGGGCGGGCTCGGCGTGGTCAGTCAGGTGCCGGTCGAGCGCCTGTACCGTGAGATCCGGGCCTTGAGAATTTATGAAGGCGCCACCGAGGTGCAGCAACTGATCATTGCGCGCGAGCTGCTCAAGGCCGGTGCCTGAGGACCTGCGGCACAACACAAACCAGAAAACCGAGGGCGACGCTCAAAGAGCGGCCCTCCTGACCAGGAGAGAATCCATGCAGGTGCTACTTCCCCCCGGCTGGCCCCGGCCCAAGGGTTATGCCAACGGCGTGGTCGCCAGCGGCCGCACAGTGTTTGTGGCCGGCATGATCGGCTGGGACGCGCAAGGCGTGTTTCACACCGACGATCTTGTTGGCCAGGTTCAGCAGGCGCTCGACAACGTGGTGGCCGTGCTGCGCGAGGGCGGTGCCAAGCCCGAGCACATTGTGCGCATGACCTGGTACGTGACCAGCAAGGCGGAATATCTGGCCGCCTCGGCGCAGATCGGCCGCATTTTTAGGCAGACCATCGGCAGCTTCAGCATCGCCATGACCGCTGTCGAGGTCAGTGCCTTGATCGAGGACCGCGCCAAGGTTGAGATCGAGGTGACCGCGGTCGTGCCAGAATGAGGTTTTAAAATGTCCTGTCAATAGAACATTTGCCAGGGCCTGCTGCTTGCTCGGGCATCTGGGCCCGCTGGCGCAAGCGATCGCGCCCAGCGCTATGCTCTGTCGCGTTGTTCGTCGCAGATCGACTCTGGCCTCTGGCCTGCGCGAACTGCCAGCTTGAGTGATTTTTAGGAGTTCGTCTGTGTCCAAAACCAAAGCCGCATTTTCCTGGTCCGATCCGTTTCTTCTGGATGACCAGCTCAGCGCCGACGAGCGGCAGGTCAGCGAGGCCGCCCGCACCTACTGCCAGGAAAAGCTCCTGCCCCGGGTACAAATGGCTTTTCGCAACGAGCAAACCGACCGCGCCATCTTTAACGAGATGGGCGAACTCGGCCTGCTGGGTCCCACCATCCCCGAGCAGTACGGGGGCGCCGGTCTCAATTACGTGTGCTACGGCCTGGTCGCCCGCGAGGTTGAACGTGTGGACAGCGGTTACCGCTCCATGATGAGCGTGCAATCGTCTCTGGTGATGGTGCCGATCAACGAGTTTGGCACCGAGGCTCAGAAGCAAAAATACCTGCCCAGGCTGGCCACGGGTCAGTGGGTGGGTTGCTTTGGCCTGACCGAGCCCAACCACGGCTCGGACCCGGCCAGCATGATTACCCGTGCGCGCAAAGTGGCCGGTGGCTACAGCCTGTCTGGCGCCAAGATGTGGATCTCCAACAGCCCGATCGCCGACGTGTTCCTGGTCTGGGCCAAGGACGACGAAGGCGCGATCCGCGGCTTCATTTTGGAAAAAGGCTGGAAAGGGCTGAGTGCCCCTGCGGTGCATGGCAAGGTGGGTCTGCGCGCGAGCATCACCGGTGAGATCGTGATGGACGAGGTGTTTTGCCCCGAAGAGAACGCGTTGCCCGACGTGCGTGGCCTCAAGGGCCCGTTCACCTGCCTGAACTCGGCCCGCTATGGCATCGCCTGGGGCGCCCTGGGCGCCGCCGAGGACTGCTACACCCGGGCCCGCCAGTACGTGCTCGACCGACAGCAATTTGGTCGTCCGCTGGCGGCCAACCAGCTCATTCAAAAGAAGCTCGCCGACATGGTCACCGAGATCAGTCTGGGTCTGCAGGGCTGCCTGCGTCTGGGCCGCATGAAGGACGAGGGGACGGCCTGTGTGGAGATCACCTCCATCTTGAAGCGCAACAGCTGCGGCAAGGCACTGGACATTGCCCGCGCTGCGCGCGACATGATGGGCGGCAACGGCATCAGCGACGAATACGGCGTGGCGCGCCACCTGGTGAACCTGGAGGTGGTCAACACCTACGAGGGCACGCACGACATTCACGCGCTGATTTTGGGCCGGGCCATCACGGGAATTGCCGCGTTTTCCAACTGATGCTGCGCAGCTGGCTTCACCGGTGAAAGCCCCACCGTGAGCTTGAGGTTTTTGCTGCGGTTGATCCTGGCGGTTTTGGCCAGCGGGTGCTTTGCGGGCCTGGCCTGGGCCCAGGTGACGGGCGTCTTTGATGTGGGCCAGGCGCAATTGACCGGGCTGCAGGGCGAACGGACCGTAAATTTGCCGCACCAGCTCGAGCGCGGCGATGCGGCCCCGCAGGGCGGTACGGTGCGTTACCGCTTGCGTGTGAACCTCAATGCACCGGCGCTGGAGCCCCTGGGGGTGTACGTTGAAAAATTCGGCTTGTCTGGCCGCCTGTCGGTCAATGGGCGCGATTTTTTAAGTTGCGACACGGGCCCACTGGATCAATTGCGTTGCCTGAACCGCCCCCAGTTTTTTCTGGTGCCAGCCGACTATTGGCAAGTCGGTCGCAACGAAATCGCATTTGAAATTTACGCCAACAACCGTCAGGCCAATGGCCTGTCGCGCGTTTGGGTGGGCAACGCCCAAACCCTGGAGTTTGAGCACTATCGGCCCGCCGAGTTTTGGCGGGTCACGCTGATTGAAGTCCTGGCCTGGGTGTCCTGTTTGCTCGGTGTATTGGCGCTTTGGGTCGCTGTGGCCCTGAGGCAAATCACCCCGTTTTTCTGGTTCGCTCTTAGCTCTTTGGCCAGTGCCTTTGTCAAGAGCACCATCTTGGCCACGCACGCCTGGATCAGTGCGGACATTTTCAGTGGGTTGGCCTTTGGCAGCCGAATATTTTCAGGGGCCTTGCTCGTATTAGCGGCCCTGGCCTTTTTTGAGCGCACCCGGCTCAACGCGGTTTTGCAGCGGCTGCTGCTCGCCTATGCGCTGATCATGCCGCCGATGGTGTGGTGGGTCGACTTCGACCGCTCGCTCATTGCTGCGCTTTACATCCCCCTGTTGCTGGTCGGTCTGGTCGCGGTGGTCGCCAGTGTGCGTTGGGCTTTGGGCTCGCGAAAACCGGTGCACCTGATCGTTGCCGCCATGCAATTGATGCTGCTGGCCCTCGGACTGCTGGACGCGGTCCGTTTTCAAGACCGCTCAGCCTTTGTGGGGGTTTACTGGGTGCCCTACGGGCAGACGGTGTTCAGCGCTGTGCTCGCCGCGGTGCTGGCCCGCATGCTGACCGATACCCTGGTCCGGATGCGGGAGAGCCAGGAGGCGCTTGAGAGCCGTGTGCAAGACGGAAGGCAGCAGTTGCGTCGAGCCAATGAGCGGATTTCGGCCATGGAGAGGACCTTGCTGCAGCTGACCGAAAACATACCCGTGGGCACTTATGTGCTCGAGACCGATGCGCAGCAGCAGCCGCGTTTCACCTTCCTCAGCGACCGCTGGCTGCAGATGCTCGATGTGCGGCGCGAAGAGGTCATGGCCGATCCAGGCAAAGGCTTTTCCTGTGTCCACCCCGATGATTTTGAGGCCTTCATGGCGCTCAACCGCAAGGTGTTTGCCCAGATCGAGACCTTTTACTGGGAAGGCCGGATCGTGGTGCGCGGCCAGATTCGATGGCTGCGCGTGGAGTCGGTGCCGCGCCGTTTGAGCCACGGGGGGGCGGCCTGGGAGGGAGTGATGATCGACATCACCGAGCAAAAACAGGCCGAACAGGCGTTGATGCAGGCGCAGGCTCAGCTCATTGCCGTGGAGGCCGAGCGTTCGCGCAGCGAAGAGCGTGAGAATCTGCTGCAGGACATGCACGACGGCTTTGGCTCGCAGCTGGCCAGCGCAAGCATCTTGGCCGAGCGCGGGGGTCTGTCGGCCGATGCGGTGGCCATGCTGCTGCAAGAATGCATGGCCGACTTGAATCTGGTGATCGACACGCTGGGCAAGAGCAGCGACAGCCTGGCCGATGCTCTGGCAGATTTTCGCTTTCGCACCGAACAGCGGCTCAGGGCGGCCGGTCTGACTTTGCACTGGAAAATCGATCTCGATCAGGCGCCGGCTGTTGCGCCGCGGGTGACCCTGCACCTGCTGCGCATCATGCAGGAGGGCCTGAGCAATGTGTTGCGCCACGCGCAGGCCCGCAATATCTGGATTGCGGCCGAGTTCGATCGGCAGACCCCGGCCCTGCGCCTGTCGGTCACCGACGATGGCTGTGGTCTGCCGCCCTCGCCTCAGGAAGGCCGCGGCTTGAGCGGCATGCGCAATCGCGCGCGCGAGATCGGTGCTCGCCTGAGCATCGGGCCGCGAGAGGCGGGTGGCACCGGGCTTGAACTGATCTGGGCGTGGCGGTCAGCCACATTCGATCGCACCGGCGTCGAAAAAGACTGATGATTTATGGTACAAAATGATGAATCTTTACCAGATTTTTACGTCCTAAAGTCTGCGCCGCATGACGCCTGAACCCGCCTTGCAACCCCGACACCTCCTGATCGTCGAGGACAACCCGGTTTTCCGCCGGCAGTTGGAGCGGGTGCTCGAGCGCCTGGGACTGCGGGCCAATATCTTGTCTTGTGCCACCGGCACTCAGGCGCTGGACCTGCTGGAGCTGCCAAGAACACAGGTCGATTTGGCCTTTCTGGACCTGGGCTTGCCCGACATCAGCGGGCTGGAGGTGATCCATGCCATGCGCCGGCGCTTTCCTGAGGCGCCCGTGCTGGTCATTTCGGTCATCGACTCGGAGCGCACCTTGCTCGCGGCCATACGTGCGGGCGCGCGGGGCTATGTGCTCAAGGGCCAATCAGAAGAGAATCTGATGGCCACCATCGAGGACGTGATGCGGGGCAATTACCCGATCAGTCCGAGCCTGGCGCGCGTGCTGTTCAAGCTCGCGGGCGCCCCCATGGCGGCTGCCGCCCAGGAGTTTGGCCTGTCTCCGCGCGAACTTGAGACCCTGCGCCTGATCTCGCGCGGTCATTCTTATGACGAGGTGGCCAGTCTCATGGGCGTGGCCCTGTCTACGGTGCAGTCCAACATCCGCAACCTTTACCGCAAGCTCGATGCGCACTCGCAGGTGCAGGCGGTGAGCAAGGCGCGTGAGGCCGGTCTTTTGTGACGTCGCTTCAGACGATGCGCAACTGGCAAAACACCTGGTAGCCCTTGAGCCGATGGGCCCGGATGCTGTGCTCGCCCGCGCCGGCGCCGGCGAGCTTGCGCCGCACGCGGTAAACCATGGCCTCCAGGGCCGACTTTTTGCCCGATTGGCGGCCCAGCAACTGGTAAATCTCGTGCGGCGGCAAGGCCCGGTCTTTGGCCTGGGTCAGGCCCGAGAGCAGGGCGTACTCGGAGGTGGTCAGCTTTTGGGTGCCGCCGGGGCCCCGCACCTGCAGGGTCGATGAGTCGAGCTCGATGCAAGAGGGCGTGCTCGCATCCGCCGATGACGATCGCAGTCCTTGCAGACGCCGGGCCAACGATTCGACCACCGCGTAGAGCTCTTCCAGGGCGATGGGTTTGATCAGGTAGTTATCGGCTCCGGTTTGAAAACCGCTGATTCGATCCAGGGTGCTGTTGCGTGCGCTAGCGATGATGATGCCCAGGTCTGGGTGGGCATGACGAAGCCGGCGACTCAGGCTCAAACCGTCTTCACCTGGCAGGTTCAGGTCAACGATGACGATCTGCGCAGCAAAGCCGCTGAGCTTGGCGTCCACCTCTTCGGATTGTGACACGCCCACGGCTGTATGGCCTCGGCGGTTGAGCCCTTGGGCCCAGGCTTGCTGTAGCTCGATGTAGTCCTCGACGATCAGAATGTTCATGCGGCAGGGGCTGCGTAAAAACTTGATTTATGACAATTTTTTACGAATTCTTCCGCTCGGAAAATCCCATGAAAATCAGACTAATCGCATAAATATGGGGTTTTGAAGCCGTGCTGTGACCAGAACCGCTGGGGCCTGTGTCGCCGGCGGGCGCTCCCGGTCCCTGGCGCTCAGCGGTCCAGGATCAGGCCCTCGTGCAGGGTGGTGGCGCCAGCGCGCTGCAAGTCGGCGAGCATGCTGTGCAGCCATTCGTTCATGCCCTGCTCGCGAGCAAACCACTGGCGGTGCAGGGTTTGCAAATGCGCTGTGTTGCCCGCCCAGGCTAAAAATTCAGCCAGGGGCTGTCGCTGCACTTCAAGCAGCTTGAACTTGAGCAGGACTTTGGCGCAGTAGTTGGCGTGACGCATCGGATCCTCGATGAACCAGGCCAGGCGCTGCCGGGCGCGCTGCATCACCTCAGCGCGGTAGGCAAACACCGCGCCATGACCGGGGATCACTGTGCGGACATTCAGGGACTCGATCAGGTCGAGCGTCTGGCCCACGGTTTCGAAGGCTTGCCGACCTTCGATTTCAGGAAAGACCGCGCCAAAACCGTTTTCCCAGAGCGCGTCTGCCGAGATCAGGGTTCGGCTCTCGGCCTCGAACAGCACCACGCTGTGCGGGTCGTGCCCAGGTGCGGCGTGTATCTGCCAGGGTCGGTCACCGAGCTCGATGGTCTGCCCGGGCACGCGCAGTGCGTCAAAGGTGTATCGCCGGCAATTTTGGCCGGTTGGCTCATAACTGAGCGCGACCGGGTCCCAGGAGGTCACTTCGGCGGCGTGACCCGGCGGGATCAGTGTGCGCATGTCGGGGAACTGCGCTTGCAAGGCAGCATTGCCGCCGCAGTGGTCGCTGTGCAGATGGGTGTTGAGCAGCAGGCGCGGCCCCTGCGCCCCGAAGGCCGCTTGAACCAGCGCCACGGTCTGAGCTTCGTGGCTGAAGTAGCCGCTGTCGATGGCAGCCGTTTGCCGGCCTTGGGCGATCACCAAATTGGCAGACAGCCAGCCGCGTTCGATCACCTGCAGGCCGGGGACGATCAGTTCATGCATGGGTTTCGGATTTTGACCGGTCTTTTCGGTGCAGCGCGGCCACAGCCAGCAGACCCAGACCGGCCCACAGCAGCCAGGGCCACAGCCCAAAGTGGGCCACGGCGCGGGCGTACAGGGTCAGCCCTTCGGTTCCCTGTACGGTGGCCATGAGTGTGGCCCGCGTGTGGCGCGGCAAGGCGTCGGTGACGCGGCCTTGGGCGTCAATGACCACGCTGGCGCCGGTGTTGGTGGCCCGAATCATGGGTCGGCCCAGCTCGAGGGCGCGCATGCGCGAGATCTGCAGGTGTTGATCAATGGCCACCGTGTCGCCAAACCAGGCGATGTTGCTGACATTGACCATGATGGTGGGCGCAGTCTGCGCATCGGCAAAGCGCGCGCCCAGCTCTTCCCCGAACAGGTCTTCGTAGCAGATGTTCGGTGCCAGCCGCTCACCGCGCCATTCGAACGAGGGCTGACCCACAGCGCCCCGGTTGAAGTCACCGAGCGGGATGTTCATCATTCGAACAAACCACTTGAACAGGGGAGGAATGAATTCGCCAAATGGCACCAGATGGTGTTTGTCGTAGCGGTAGGGTTCCCTGTGGGCGCCGGGTTTGAGCCCGATCACCGAATTGGTGTAGCCCGCCTCAAAGGAGCCCAGAGGCATGCCCAACAAGGCCGCCTTGGTGCCCTGGGCGAAATGCTCTTGCAGGCCTTGCCAGTAAGCGGGATCGAGTTGCTGTGGCAGCACGGCGATGGCCGTCTCAGGCAAGACGATCAGGTCGCTGCCCGAGCGCTGCAGCTCCTGGCCATAAAACCGCAGTGCGTCGGCCAGGCCGGTGCTGGGCACAAATTTTTCGTCCTGCGCAATATTGCCCTGTACCAGACTCACGGCCAGAGGCGGGCGCGGCGCGTGTGTTTGCTCGATCGGTTCGAGCCAGCCCACGGTCAGAGCCCCGATCACCAGGGCCATCGCGAACTTCGGTCGCGGCCGCTGCCTTGCCGGCACCAGCCACAGGGCTAGAGCGGCGGCCACCGCCGCCGACAGCCAGCTCAGGCCATGCACCCCGATCCAGCCGGCCAGTGGCTGCGCCCAGCCGTCCACATGGGCATAGCCCGACTGCCCCCAGGGAAAGCCGGTGAACAGCGCCACCCGGGCCAGCTCGGCAAGCAGCCACAGGCTGGCCCACAGCAGCACGCGCGCTCCCACGCTGTCCTGGCGCCAGCGCCAGTAGAGTACCCCGGCCAGCGCGTAGTACAGACCCAAGGCCGCAGACAGCACCGCAACGGCCAGCACCGCCAGCGGCGCAGCCAGACCGCCATAGGTGTGCATGGAGATGAACAACCACCAGAAAGTGCCAGCGAGCATGCAGGTGGCAAACAGCCAGGCCGCTGCCAGGGCCTGCCGGCCGCTTTGGCAGCGCTCGAGCACGGCCACCAGGGTGGCCGCTGCCGCCACTTGAAGAGCGGCCATGGGTTGGCCCGGATACCAGCCCCATTCGAAAGGCCAGGCCAGGCTCAGCGCGTGGCACAACCCCGCCAGCATCAAGAGCGCGCCCGCCCGCCAGGCGGCCGGTCTGAGCAGGTCGGACAGACGCATGGGCGGTGCGGGCCGGGCAGGGGCTGGCCGATTCGGGGCTTGCGGGCCTCAGCGGGCCGGCGAGACCTTGAACCAGCGCACGGCACCGCCGCGGGCGAGTTGGACTGTGAAGACCAATCCGGCGATTTCGAAGATCTCGCCACGCTTGGGTACATGGCCCATTTCATGGGCAATCAGTCCGCCTATGGTGTCAAATTCACCCATGGGCAAGCGCACGCCAAATGCCTCGTTGATGCGCTCGATGGCGGTGTCGCCGTTGACGCGGTGGCTGCGATCGGACAGGGCAAAAATATCGCCATCGTCATCGGCGCTGTCGAATTCGTCCTCGATCTCGCCGACGATTTGCTCGAGCACGTCTTCAATGGTGATCAGGCCAGCCACCCGGCCGAATTCGTCGATCACGATGGCCAGGTGGTTGCGGTTGCCGCGAAAGTCGCGCAACAGATCATTGAGTCCTTTGCTTTCGGGCACGAACACCGCCGGTCGCAGCAGGGCGCGGATATTGAGCTCGGGCGCGCGCTGCAGCTTGAGCAGGTCTTTGGCCAGCAAGATGCCAATGATGTTTTCCTTCTCGCCCTCGTACACCGGAAAGCGCGAGTGGGCGGTCTCGATCACCAGGTGGAGCAACTCGTCGTAGGGCGCGTCAATGTCGATAACGTCCATGCGCGGGGCCGCCACCATGACGTCGCCAGCCGTCATGTCGGCCATGCGGATCACGCCCTCAAGCATTTCACGGCTCTGCGCACCAATGACGTCCTTGTCTTGGGCTTCGGCCAGGGTTTCGATCAGCTCGGCTTTGGAGTCCGGGCCGGGGTGCAGCATTTCTGCGAGCTTTTGCAGGAAGCCGCGTTTGTCTTCAGGCCTCGCGGGCCTGGAGTGAAGTTCGGACACTCGGGCGTTCGGTAGTTGGGATGCGCTCAAGGATATCTGAAATTCATGACATCGCCCAACAGCGGCTGCGGCGGTGCCGCTGGCTCAGGCTGTTGACTCGGCTCGGTTGCGCCTTGCCTGCTGCCCGCTCAGTAGAATGTGAGGTTGTCTCCGAACGGCGGGTTTTTGCCCCATCATGCTCACTTTCCAGCAAATCATTCTCAAGCTGCAGTCCTACTGGGACGCCCAGGGCTGCGCCCTGCTCCAGCCCTATGACATGGAAGTGGGCGCGGGCACCTCGCACACTGCCACTTTTTTGCGCGCCCTGGGCCCCGAGCCCTGGAAAGCGGCCTATGTGCAGCCCAGTCGCCGCCCCAAGGACGGCCGCTACGGAGAGAACCCGAACCGCCTTCAGCACTACTACCAGTACCAGGTGGTCTTGAAGCCTGCGCCGGGCAACATCCTGGAGCTCTATCTGGGCTCGCTTGAAGCCCTGGGCTTTGACCTGAAGAAAAACGACATCCGCTTTGTCGAGGACGACTGGGAAAACCCAACCCTTGGCGCCTGGGGTCTGGGCTGGGAAGTCTGGCTCAACGGCATGGAAGTGACGCAGTTCACTTACTTTCAGCAGGTCGGCGGCATTGATTGCCGGCCGATCACCGGCGAGATCACCTACGGCTTGGAGCGTCTGGCCATGTATTTGCAGGGGGTGGACAACGTCTACAACCTGGTGTGGACCGAATCGGCTGCAAGCCAGGCCCCATCAAGTGGTGGGCGCGGGGGCCAGATTTTGTACGGCGATGTTTACTTGCAAAACGAGCAGGAGCAGTCGGCGTACAACTTTGAGCACAGCGATGTTGAATTCCTGTTTACCGCTTTCGGAGCCCATGAAAAGCAGGCCAAGCACCTGATGGAGCAGCAACTCGCGCTGCCCGCCTACGAGCAGGTGCTCAAGGCGGCGCACACCTTCAACCTGCTCGATGCGCGCGGGGCGATCAGCGTGACCGAACGGGCTGCCTACATTGGCCGCATTCGCAACCTCGCGCGCAGCGTGGCGCAAAGCTATTACGACAGCCGCGAGCGGCTCGGCTTTCCCTTGGCCCCGCGCGAGTGGGTCGCCCAGATTCAGAAGAAGGCGGCCTGAGCCATGACCGCGCAAAACCTTCTGGTCGAACTCTTTGTCGAAGAACTGCCCCCCAAGGCGCTCAACAAACTCGGTCAGGCCTTCGCCAGCGTGCTGGCCGAGCAGCTCAAGGCCCAAGGGCTGGCCGCGGCCGACGCGCAGGTCACGGCCTTTGCCTCGCCACGACGTCTGGCCGCGCATGTGACCGGCGTGCTCGAGCAAGCGGCCGACAAGGCCGTGCAGCAAAAGCTCATGCCCGTGGCCGTGGGTCTGGATGCGGCGGGCAACGCCTCCCCCGCGTTGCTCAAAAAACTTCAAGCGCTGGGTGTTGATGTCAGTGACCCGGCGGCCGCCGTGGCCGCCTGCAAGCGTGCGCCCGATGGCAAGGCGCAGGCCTTGTTCTATGACAGCGTGGTCAAAGGTGCTTGCCTGCAAGTGGGCCTGCAAAAAGCGCTGGACGAGGCGCTGGCCAAACTGCCCATCCCCAAGGTCATGCAGTACCAGCTCGAAACCGATTGCGAGCTGCCGGGCTGGAGCAGCGTCAACTTTGTGCGCCCCGCGCACAGCCTGATCGCCCTGCATGGCAGTTCAGTGGTGCCGGTCAAGGTGCTGGGCCTGAGTGCAGGCAACGCCACGCAAGGCCACCGTTTCGAAGCCAGGGTGTCCCGCGTGGTGGTGGCTCATGCTGACCAGTATGCTCAGGTGCTCAAGCGCGATGGTTCGGTGATCGCCAGCTTTGCCGAGCGCCGCGACGAGATCGTGCGCCAGTTGCAAGCCGCAGCAACCCGAGTGGGTCAGGGCGCCCGCCCGATCGAGGACGAGGCCCTGCTCGACGAGGTGACCGCTTTGGTCGAGCGGCCCAATGTGCTGGTCTGCCAGTTTGAAAAAGAGTTCCTCGGCGTGCCCCAGGAGTGCCTGATCCTCACGATGAAGGCCAACCAGAAGTACTTCCCGCTGCTCGACGCCGCCGGCAAGCTCACGCACCAGTTCTTGGTGGTCAGCAACATCAGCCCGCAGGACCCTTCGGCGGTGATTGGCGGCAACGAGCGCGTGGTGCGTCCGCGCCTGGCCGACGCCAAGTTCTTCTTCGACCAGGATCGCAAGAAGACGCTCGAGTCGCGCGTCGAAGGCTTGTCCAAGGTGGTCTACCACAACAAGCTGGGCACGCAGGGCGAGCGCATGGCCCGTGTCTGTGCCATCGCACGGGCGATCGGCCAGCAGCTGGGCGGCGAGCCATTGGCCCGTCAGGCCGAGCTGGCCGCACGTCTGGCCAAGACCGACCTGCTGACCGACATGGTCGGGGAGTTCCCCGAGTTGCAAGGCATCATGGGTGGCTACTACGCGCGCCACGATGGCCTGCCGGTCGAAATTGCGCAGGCCGTTGAAGACCACTACAAACCGCGCTTTGCCGGTGACGGGTTGCCCCGCCACCCGGTGGGTGTGGTCGTGGCCCTGGCCGACAAGCTCGAAACCCTGGTGGGCATGTTTGGCATCGGCAATCTGCCCAGCGGTGACAAGGATCCGTTCGCGCTGCGACGCCATGCGCTGGGCGTGATTCGCATGTTGATTGAAAAGGATCTGGCTTTGAACCTGGCCGATCTGTTGGCCCTGGCCACGCCGGTCTTCGGGGGAAAAATCACCGATGCCTCGCAGGCCCTGGCCGATTTCATCTACGACCGCTTGGCGGGCAGCCTGCGCGAGCAGGATTTTTCTGCGCAGGAGGTCGACGCCGTGCTGGCGCTACGCCCGGCCCGCCTGGGCCAGATTGCCCGGCGCCTGGCGGCCGTGCGTGCCTTCGCCGCCCTGCCTGAAAGCCCGGCCCTGGCGGCGGCCAACAAGCGCATCGGCAACATCCTCAAGAAGGCTGACGCGGTGGATGCCCATGTCAACGCGGCCTTGCTCCAGGAACAGGCCGAGCGGGCTCTGCACGCCGCCATGATCAAACTGCTGCCCGAGTCCACAGCTCAGTTTGAAGCCGGTGATTACACCGCCAGCCTGCAGACCTTGGCCGCGTTGCGCGACCCGGTGGACGCCTTCTTTGACGACGTGATGGTCAATGCCCAGGAGATGGACCTGCCGATCTCTAGCGTTTGGCCAGTTGATCATGGCTCACCCCCACGCTGCGCACTTCCTGTCTTTGCTGCCCCCCAAGGGGGCTGACCTGCCTCGGGGCGGCCCTTCGGTGGGTCTGGACCCCCACGCTGCGCACTTCGTGTCTTCGCTGCCCCCCAAGGGGGCTGACCTGCCTCGGGGCGGCCCTTCGGCAGGTCGGGTTGCTTACCATGGCTGAGCGCAGCATCAAGTTGGTCATTCTGGATCGGGATGGCACGATCAACCGGGACCGGGACGACTTCGTCAAGTCACCCGAGGAGTGGGAGCCTTTGCCGGGGGCGCTGGAGGCCATTGCGCGGCTCAATCATGCGGGCTGGCATGTGGTGATCGCTTCCAATCAGTCCGGGCTCGGTCGCGGCTTGTTCGATGTGGCGGCCCTCAATGCCATGCACGACAAGCTCCACCGGTTGCTCGCTGCTGTGGGTGGACGCATCGACGCGATTTTTTATTGCCCGCATGCGCCGGAAGACGAGTGCCAGTGTCGCAAGCCGCTGCCCGGTCTGTTCGAGCAGATCGGTTCCCGCTTCGGGGTCTCACTCAAGGGCGTGCCGGCCGTGGGTGATTCGCTGCGCGATTTGCTCGCCGGCAGCAGTGCCGGTTGCCAGCCGCATTTGGTGCTCAGTGGCAAATCCGCCGGTTTGTCGATCGAGCAGGCCAGGCAGGGTCTGCCGGAGGGATCGCGGGTGCATGCCGACCTGGCCGCCTTTGCCGACGACTTGATCGAGCGCAGCGCTGCTGTCGCGTCGGCCGCCTGACGCTCATGGCCTGGCTTCGTTCGATCCTGCATCTGCTATGGCTGGGCGTGACCGTGGTGCCCTGTGCCATCGTGGTTTTGGTCTGATCGCTCTTTCTCAGCAGCACGGCCGTTTACTGGTTGTGCGCCGCCTGGTTGCGTTGGGCCGTTGCCGGTGCCCGGGTGATCCTGGGCATTGAAGTGCGGGTGACGGGTTGGGAGAACCTGCCGCAAGGCCAGACCAGCTCCGGTGTGCTTTTGGTCAAGCACCAGAGCACGTTCGAGACCTTCCTGATGCCCACCCTGATGCCGCATCCGCTGGCCTATGTGTTCAAGAAGGAGCTTCTCTACGTGCCGTTTTTTGGTTGGGCCATGAGCCGCATGGACATGATCCACATCGACCGCAGCCGCCGCAGCGAGGCGTTCAACAAGGTGGTTCAGCAGGGTCGGCGGCTGATGGCGCAAGGCGTGTGGGTGATCATGTTCCCTGAAGGCACGCGCATCGCCCGCGGCCAGCAGGGCACCTACAAGACGGGCGGTGCGCGCCTGGCCATCGAATGCGCTGCCCCGGTGATCCCGATTGCAGTGACGTCGGCCAAATGCTGGCCCCGCAAGGCATTGATCAAGCGGGCCGGCGTGGTGGATGTGTCCATCGGACCACCCATCTCGAGCGTGGGACGCAAGAGCGACGAGCTCATGGCCGAGGTACAGGGCTGGATTGAAACTGAAATGCGCCGACTCGATCCGCAGGCCTATGCCGACGCTCCATCGGCCAGTCAGACGCCAGTTCACTGAAATGCGCCCGGTTTGCCATCGGCCCCGGGAATCCCTAGACTGACGCCCATGCGCAGTTTGCTGCAACTGACCCTGGACTTTTTTTCGACCGATCCGGTGCCCGCGCCGGCTTTGGTGCCACAGGCCAGGCCCGACCCTGAGCCCGCTGACGAGCCCACTTTGAGTCTCGATCAGGCCCTCGATGTGGGCAGTTACCGCCACCCGCAGGCCAACCGCCAAGCCATGCTGGGCGGGGTGCATGTGGCCTATGCGTTTGGACGGGGCAGGCGTCGCACCATCGGGTTTTCGGTGGGTGCCGAGGGCCTGTCGGTCAGAGCCCCGCGCTGGGTGCCGCTGCGCGAGATTGACAGCGCGGTGCAAGAAAAAGCCGACTGGATTTTGCGCAAGCTGCAGGAAACCCGCCAGCGGCATGTCCAGATTGAATCCAAGCGCATCGTCTGGTCAGACGGCGCACGGCTTGCCTTGCTGGGCCAGCCGCTGACCGTGCGCCTTGACCCGGCTCACCGCTATGCCAAGGGCGAGCAACTCCAGGGCGAGCCGGGCGATCAGTGTCTTTGGCTGGCTCTGCCAAACGGTGCCTCACCCGAGCAGATCCGTGACGCGGCCCAGGCCTGGCTGATGCGCCGTGCACGCAGCTGGTTTGAAGAGCGGCTCAACCACTACGCTGCGCAGCTGGGTGTGCGCTGGAGCCGGCTTGCGCTCAGCAGCGCCGCCACCCGCTGGGGCAGCGCCAGTGCGGACGGATCGATCCGTCTGCACTGGCGGCTGATTCACTTCAGACCTGAGGTGATCGACTATGTGGTGGTGCACGAGCTCAGTCATTTGCGGGTGATGGATCACAGCCCCCGATTTTGGGCAATGGTGGGATCGGTGGTGCCCAATTACGCCCAGCTGCGCGCACAGCTCAAAGATCAGCCAATGGCCAGGTGGTGAACCGGCCGGGCCGGTGGCCCTCGGTTTCGGCCTGGGGTTGGTGATTTAACTATTTTTAAAACATGGCGGCCGACGTGCTTCATAGACTCTGGTCAAACGTCTTTGAGGTCTGCCATGCCACCCAAACAAATCCTGCTGGTTGAAGACAACCCGGATCTGCTTGAGCTCACGCGAGCCGCCTTGCTCAGCGGTGCGGCCGACAGCGACATTGACAGCGACATTGTGTGGGCGCGCGATGGCCAGCAGGCACTGGACTACCTGTGGGCCCGTGGCCCGCACGAGGGGCGCGATGTCAATGAACAACCGGCCTTGGTCATCATGGACATGCATTTGCCCCGCCTGTCGGGCCTGCAGGTCTTGCAGCAGCTGCGCGAGCATCCTCTGACTGCGGTGGTGCCGGTGGTCATGTTGACATCGTCACGAGAGCCGGACGACGTGCGAGCCTGTTACCGCAGCGGCGCCAACGGCTATGTGGCCAAGCCGGTGGCTTTCGCCCAGTACCGGCAGAAGGTGGCTTGCCTGCGTGACTTTTGGTTGGGCGTCAATGAAACAGCGCCTTGCCAGTAAAGCCGGTACTCAGACCGGTGCAAAGTGCAGCACGCCCTGGGCGTTGGCCCAGCGCTTGAGGCGGCCGGCGTGCCACAACAAATTGAGGTGGGCCATGGCCTCGCCCAGCGCGAAGGTGGTTTGGTGTACGTCAAGCCGGCGTTTGAACATCACACCCACGATATCGATCGCCCGCTGCGCATCGGCTTTGCACGCTTGCATCACCTCGGCCAGTCTTTCGTCGTGGTGGGCGCGCAGTTGGCGCAAGCGCTCGTGCAGCCCGGTGAAAGGACGACCGTGCGAGGGCAGCACCAGGGTGTTGGCCGGCAGTGGCAGGAATTTCTCCAGCGAATTGAGGAACAGTTGCAGCGGGTTGCCATCGGGCTCTGATTCGTAGACGCTTATGTTGGTCGAGATCCGCGGCAGCACCATGTCTCCGCTGATGAGTATGGGCTGGGGCAAATCGGGGTCGTCACAAAACAGGGCCATGTGCTCGGGCGAATGGCCGAAACCCGAAATACAGCGCCAGCGCCGGTGGCCTATGGTCAAAGCCTGTGCATCTTGCAGGCGGTGATATTGGGTCGGCACTTTGGGCACCATGGTGGCGTAGTAGTCCTCGCGCTCGACCACGGCATCGAGCACCTGCGCATCGGTGACGCCATGGATCTCGAAGAAGTCGGCAGTGGCCCGGCCGCCAAACGAGTCCTGCAGGTTGACCGCCAGCCTGGCCATGAGGTAGTCGCTCATGCTGATCCACAGCTTGGCATCGAAACGGTCGCACAGCCAGTGCGCCAGACCCAGGTGGTCGGGGTGCATGTGTGTGGCCAGCACGCGCAGGACGGGCAGCCCCTCCAGCCCGCTGGCAATCACCTGCTCCCATTGGGCCCTGGACTCGGGGCGATCGACGCAGGTGTCGACCACGGTCCAGCCGCTTCGTCCGTCGATCTCATCGCGCAGCAGCCACAAATTGATGTGGTCCAGAGCAAAGGGCAGCCCCATTCGCAGCCAGCCCACGCCCGGGGCCAGGTTCATGGCCGCTCCAGCTCGTGGCAGGGCCGTGCCCCAGGGGTAATTCAAGGCGTCTTCCAGGGTATTCATGGGCTGCGCAGGAACTGCGTTATATTCGTGATTTTGTTGACGTTTACGTAAACGTCAGGTGTTCCGATTGTAGGCACCAAGCCGCCACAGACCTGTCGCCCAGGCAATAGCCAGGGTCCAAAGGGGCTGGGGGCGACAGGCGCATACGGTCAGCCCTGCATCTGAACGGCACTCTGCGCCATGGCCACCACGACCTACACCATCAGCGACCTTGCCAAGGAATTTGACCTGACCACGCGGGCCATGCGTTTTTACGAAGACATGGGCTTGCTGCAGCCGCTGCGACAGGGCCCGGGCGGGCGCAATCGCATTTACAGCGCCCGCGACCGAACCCGGCTGAAACTGACCTTGCGGGCCAAGCGATTGGGACTGAGTCTGACCGAGGCCAAGGAAATCATTGACACCTACGAGAGCCCGCGCGATACGGTGCCTCAGTTGCGCAAGTTCCTGGTCATTTTGGACGGTCACAAGCGCCAGATCGAGGAGCAGATGGCCGATTTGCAAGCCAACCTCGAAGAGATCAAGGCGCACGAGAAAGAGGCTCGCAGCCTGCTGGGAAAAGCCGAAAAGCGCAGCGCCGCCTGAGGCTGCCGCAGAAAAATTTCAGACCATGACCACCATTGAACCGTCCGTTTCGTCAGCCGTATTTACCAGGGTCCAAACCAGTTTCCTGCGCCAGGGCATGATGCTCAATCTCGGTGCCCGCCTGCTGCGTGTCGAGCCGGGTTTGTGCGAGCTCGCCTTGCCCTACTCAGACAAAGTGACCCAGCAGCAAGGCGGCTTTCATGGTGGCGCAATCGGCGCTTTGGCCGATATCGCAGGTGGCTATGCGGCCCTGACACTGGTTGCCGACGGCATGGAGGTGACCACGGTCGAATACAAGATCAACTTCATGAACGCGTTTCAAGGCGGTGAGTTGCGTGCCATCGGGCGCGTGGTCAAGGCCGGGCGGCGCGTCATCGTCACCACCGCAGAGGTGTTGCATGTCAGCGAAGGCCAAATCCGCGACTGCGCCATCATGCAGCAGACGCTCGCGCCGGTGAATAAAACCTATTGATGGACGCGACCCCCAATCACCGAGCCCGTGTTCAGACCCGACCCCCGGATTTCCCAGTCGCCAGAGAAGCGGCCTGATTTTTAAAGAGCAACTCCATGAACCTGCCTGGATTGAACTTTCAACTCGGTGACGAGATCGACGCCCTGCGCGATGCGGTGCGCGACTTTGCGCAAGCTGAAATTGCCCCGCGTGCCGCACAGATCGACCGCACCGACCAATTCCCAATGGACCTATGGCGCAAGATGGGCGACCTGGGCTTGCTGGGCATCACCGTTGGCGAAGAATACGGCGGCGCCAGCATGGGCTACCTGGCCCACATGATTGCGATGGAAGAAATCTCGCGCGCCAGCGCCTCGGTGGGCCTGTCCTACGGCGCCCACTCCAATCTGTGCGTCAATCAGATCAAGCGCAATGGCAACGCCGCCCAGCGCGCCAAATACCTGCCCAAGCTGATCAGCGGCGAGCATGTCGGTGCGCTGGCCATGTCCGAGCCCGGCGCCGGCTCGGATGTGATCAGCATGAAGCTCAGGGCCGAGGACAAAGGCGGCTATTACCTGCTCAACGGCTCGAAGATGTGGATCACCAACGGCCCGGACGCCGACACCCTGGTGGTCTACGCCAAGAGTGAGCCCGAACTCGGTGCGCGCGGCGTGACAGCCTTTCTCATTGAAAAAGACATGAAGGGCTTTTCCATCGCCCAAAAGCTCGACAAGCTGGGCATGCGCGGCAGTCATACGGGCGAGCTGGTGTTTCAAAACGTCGAAGTCCCGGCCGAAAACATTTTGGGCGGCCTGAACAATGGCGCCAAGGTGCTGATGAGTGGCCTGGACTACGAGCGTGCCGTGCTCACCGGCGGGCCCTTGGGCATCATGCAATCGGTCATGGACAACGTGATCTCTTACATCCACGACCGC
>JAJTGH010000036.1:0-11009 GCA_021299555.1 Comamonadaceae bacterium | reverse complement strand
CAATTTGGCCAGAGCATCGGCGAGTTCCAGCTGATTCAGGGCAAGTTGGCCGACATGTACACCGTGCTCCAAGCCGGCCGATCGTTCGCCTACACCGTGGCCAAAAACCTGGACCTTCTGGGCACAGAACATGTGCGCCAGGTGCGCAAGGACTGCGCCTCGGTCATCCTGTGGTGCGCTGAAAAAGCCACCTGGATGGCCGGCGAGGGCGTGCAGATTTTTGGGGGCAACGGCTACATCAACGAATACCCACTCGGCCGCCTGTGGCGCGATGCCAAGCTCTATGAAATTGGGGCGGGCACCAGCGAGATCCGCCGTATGCTGATCGGACGCGAGCTGTTTGCCGAAACCCTCTCTTAATCACCAGGTCATACCACCATGAGCACTTCCATCGAAGACCTGTTTGACCACAACCGCCTCTGGGCCGCCCAGATGGAGCGCGAGCGGCCGGGCTTTTTCAGCAAGCTGCGCAATCAGCAAAGCCCCAAGTACATGTGGATCGGCTGCTCCGACAGCCGCGTGCCGGCCAACCAGATCACCGGGCTGGAGCCGGGCGAGGTGTTCGTGCACCGCAATGTGGCCAACCTTGTGGTGCACTCTGACCTCAACGCCCTGTCCACCATACAGTTTGCGGTCGAGCGTTTGCAGGTCGAGCATGTCATGGTGGTCGGGCATTACGGCTGCTCGGGCGTGCGTGCGGCGCTCGAGGGCGCACGCATCGGCCTGGCCGACAACTGGCTGCGCCACATTCAGGATGTGCGCGATCGCCACCGCGTCTTGCTCGAAGGCATTGCCGAGCATGGCCGGCCCAATGCCATGGTCGAACTCAATGTCATCGAGCAAGTGCTCAACGTGACCCACTCTACTGTGCTCAAGGATGCCTGGTTGCGGGGTCAGAAGGTGACGGTGCACGGCTGGGTTTACGGCGTGCACGATGGTCTGCTGCAAGATGTGGGGCTGTCTGTGGCCTCGCATGAGGGGCTCGAGCCCCTGTACCGAGCCGCTTTGGGGCGCGTTGCTGCCCGGCCGCGGCCTTTGGAGGCCTGAGCCGTGTTTCCCCAGCGGCTCGATTCGAGCATCGCTTACGACATCGCCAAAGCGATGATGGACGGCTTTAACCGCCACTATGAATTGTTCAGGCGCGAGTCTGCACGCGCCAAGCACCGCTTCGAAACCGCCGACTGGCATGGCCAGCAGCGCGCCCAGCGCGAGCGCATCGAGTTTTACGACCTGCGGGTGCGTGAAGCGTCAACCCGGCTTGAGCGCGAGTTCAAGGCGGGCGAGCAGCCCATGGAGGTCTGGCATCAGGTCAAGCTGCATTACATCGGCCTGCTGGTCAACCACCATCAGCCCGAATTGGCTGAGACCTTTTTCAACTCGGTCACCACCAAGATATTGCACCGCAGCTACTTTCACAACGACTTCATTTTTGTACGACCTGCGGTGAGCACCGAGTACATTGAAAACGAAGAGCCCTCGGCCCGACCGACCTACAAGGCCTGGTACCCGAGTCGAGGCAATTTGGGCGAGGTGATTGTTCAGGTGATCAATTCCTTTGACCTGCGCAGACCGTTTGTCGATCTGCGGCGCGATGCCGACCACATCTTGCAGCAGGTCGAGCAACGCTTGGGCGAGATGAAGTTGCGCGCAAACTTTCAGATCCAGGTTCTCTCCAGTCTGTTTTTCCGCAACAAGGGCGCTTATGTGGTGGGCAAGCTGATCAACGGCTTCAACGAAATCCCGTTTGCCCTGCCCATCTTGCATGATTCGCAAGGCAGCTTGTTCATCGACGCCATCTTGTTTGGTGAAGACGACCTGCTGATCCTGTTCAGCTTTGCACGCGCTTATTTCATGGTGGACATGGAGATTCCTTCGGCCTATGTGCAGTTCCTGCGCGGCATGATGCCCAGGAAGCCGCGCGCCGAGATCTACAACGCCCTGGGTCTGGCCAAGCAAGGCAAAACCCTGTTTTACCGGGATTTTCTCTCCCATTTGCGCCACAGTTCTGACCGATTTCGCATCGCTCCGGGCATCAAGGGCATGGTCATGCTGGTGTTTGACCTGCCGTCTTTTCCCTATGTGTTCAAGGTCATCAAGGACTACTACCCTCCGCAAAAAGACACCACGCGCGAGCAGATTCAGAGCAAGTATTTGTTGGTCAAACAGCACGACCGCGTGGGCCGCATGGCCGACACACTCGAATACAGCAACGTTGCGTTTCCGCGTGAGCGCTTTGAGGACGAGCTGATCGAGGAAATCCGAAAGTTTGCCCCCAGCCAGATCGAAATCAGTGACCGCGACGGCGATGGTCACATGGAGGTCATCATCAAGCATGTCTATATTGAGCGGCGCATGATTCCGCTCAACATCTATTTGCAGGAATCGTTTGATGCCGGCCCGGACAACTTGCGCGCCAAGTCCCAAATGGAACATGCGGTCATCGAATATGGCAATGCCATCAAGGACTTGGTGGCAGCCAATATTTTTCCGGGTGACATGCTGTGGAAGAACTTTGGCGTCACACGCCATGGCAAGGTTGTTTTTTACGACTACGACGAGATCGAATACATCACCGATTGCAATTTCCGACGGGTCCCGCCGCCGCGCAACGAGGAGGACGAAATGTCGGGTGAGGTTTGGTACAACGTCGGCCCCAAGGATGTGTTTCCCGAGACCTTCGGCCCTTTCCTCCTTGGCAATCCGGCTGTTCGGCAAGTGTTTATGAAACACCATGCCGACCTGCTCGATGCCAACTTCTGGCAGGCCAACAAAGAACGCATCATTGCAGGACATGTGCACGACGTCTTTCCCTACGACCCGGCGCGGCGCTTTTCCGAGTTGAGAAAATCCGTTTGAGGGCCATCTCATCGTTTTGTTCATTGTTTTGAGGAGTCTCACATGTCCGATCCTGTCGTCATCGTCAGCTGTGCCCGCACGCCCATGGGTAGTTTTCAGGGCGACTTTTCCTTGCTCGCTGCCCATGACCTCGGTGGGGTGGCCATTGCAGCAGCATTGCAGCGTTCGGGCGTTGCGCCCGAGTTGGTGACTGAGGTGCTGTTTGGCAACTGTCTGATGGCCGGACAAGGGCAGGCGCCAGCCCGACAAGCCGCCTTCAAAGGCGGCTTGCCAGCGAGCGCGGGTGCGGTGACCTTGTCCAAAATGTGCGGCTCTGGCATGCGTGCGGCCATGTTTGCCCATGACATGCTGGTTGCCGGCAGCCACGAGGTGCTGGTGGCCGGCGGTATGGAGAGCATGACCAATGCGCCTTATCTCATGCTCAAGGGCCGTGGTGGCTATCGCATGGGTCACGACAAAATTTATGACCACATGATGCTCGACGGTCTGGAAGACGCTTATCAGGCCGGCCGCAGCATGGGCACCTTTGGCGA
The DNA here is from genome assembly GCA_021299555.1 of Comamonadaceae bacterium. Classification (GTDB taxonomy): domain Bacteria; phylum Pseudomonadota; class Gammaproteobacteria; order Burkholderiales; family Burkholderiaceae_C; genus Polaromonas. The sequence continues at coordinate 7,620 of JAJTGH010000036.1, read as the reverse complement.
GGACTGTGCCGCCAAGTACAGCTTCACCCGCGAGCAACAGGACGCTTTTGCGATGGCCTCGGTCGAGCGAGCACAGAACGCGATCAAAAGCGGCGGTTTTGCCCAGGAGATCGCGCCGGTGACGGTCAAGACCCGCGCGGGTGAAACCGTGGTGAGCACTGACGAAGGCCCGGGAAAGATCAAGATCGACAAGATCCCCACGCTCAAGCCCGCTTTCAAGAAAGACGGCACCATCACGGCCGCGGCCAGCTCGTCCATCAACGACGGCGCTGCTGCCATGGTGATGATGCGCCAGAGCACGGCACAAAAGCTCGGCCGCAAGCCGGTCGCGCGCATTGTCAGCCACGCCACCCATGCCCAGCAGCCCGAGTGGTTCACCACAGCCCCGGTGGGGGCCAGCCAGAAGGCGCTGGCCAAAGCTGGCTGGCAGGTCGCTGACGTGCAATTGTGGGAAGTCAATGAAGCATTCGCAGTGGTGCCCATGGCGCTGATGCACGAGCTCAAAGTGCCGCACGCCATCGTCAACGTCAATGGTGGCGCCTGCGCACTGGGTCACCCGATCGGGGCCTCGGGCGCGCGCATCATGGTCACCTTGATCCATGCGCTGCAGGCGCGGGGTCTTAAAAAGGGCCTGGCGTCCTTGTGCATCGGGGGTGGTGAGGCCACCGCCGTTGCGCTGGAGCTGTGCTGAGCGCATGTCCACTGTTTTGCTCATTGGCGCTTCGCGCGGTATCGGACTTGAATTTGCGCGGCAGTACCGCCGTGATGGCTGGCGTGTGATCGCAACGGCCCGCGATGATGCGGGCTTGCGGCGGCTGGCCGATCTGGACTGTGAGCCCCTGAAGCTCGATGTGGCGCAGCCGGCCAGTGTCAGCACCCTGGCCTGGTCGCTCGATGGGGTCGAGCTCGATCTGGCCGTCTATGTGGCCGGTGTCATGGACCGGGGCGGTGCCAGCAGTGTGCCCACTCAGCCCGACTTCGATCGGCTCATGCGCACCAATGTGCTCGGTGCCATGCAGGCCTTGCCGCAGGTGGCACCCCTGCTCAAGGGCGGCAGTCCCATGGCCTTTATCAGCAGCCAGATGGGCAGCATTTCAGACTGTGCCAGCAGCTATGGCTGGGTCTACCGGGCCAGCAAGGCGGCCCTGAACATGGCGGTCCATGCGGCGCAGTCTGATTTTCCAGATGCCGTGTTACTCGCTTTGAGCCCCGGCTGGGTTCAAACCGACATGGGCGGTGCAGGCGCCAGCTTGACAGTGGCCGACAGCGTCGGGCGCATGCGCCGCACTCTGGCTGCGGTGGGCCCCGAGCACCGGGGTGCATTTTTGAACCACGACGGGCAGACCCTGCCCTGGTGAGCCCAAAGGATACGGCCATGCTGCTCAATGCCGACCAAATCATGGTTCGCGATGCGATGCGCGAGTTTGCTCAGCGCGAACTCTGGCCGCATGCGGCGCAGTGGGACAAGACGCATCACTTTCCCAAAGAGGCTCACAAGGGGTTGGCTGCTTTGGGCGCATATGGGATATGCGTGCCTGAAGAGTATGGCGGGGCCAACCTGGATTACCTCACGCTGGCTCTGGTGCTCGAAGAGATAGCCGCGGGCGACGGTGGCACCAGCACGGTGATCAGCGTGACCAACTGCCCGGTCAATGCCATCTTGATGCGCTATGGCAGCGCAGCGCAAAAACAGCGCTGGCTCACGCCCCTGGCTCAGGGCCAATTGCTGGGTGCGTTTTGTCTCACCGAGCCCCATGTGGGCAGCGATGCATCGGCCTTGCGCACCACGGCAAGCCGGCAAGGTGACCACTATCTGATCAATGGTGTCAAGCAGTTCATCACCAGCGGAAAAAATGGCGATCTGGCCATTGTGATTGCGGTGACCGACAAGTCGGCGGGCAAAAAGGGCATGAGCGCTTTCATCGTGCCCACGGACACTCCAGGCTACGTGGTGTCGCGTCTGGAAGACAAATTGGGCCAACGATCGAGCGACACGGCCCAGATCAACTTTGAAAACTGCCGCGTTCCCGCTGAAAACCTGATCGGCTTGGAAGGTGAAGGCTACCGCGTGGCCTTGTCTGCGCTTGAGGGCGGCCGCATCGGCATTGCCGCGCAAAGCGTGGGCATGGCCCGCAGCGCGCTTGATGTGGCCATTGAATACGCCAAGCAGCGCGAGAGCTTTGGCACGGGCATCATCAACCATCAGGCAGTCGGCTTTCGGTTGGCCGACTGCGCCACGCAGCTCGAAGCGGCGCGCCAGTTGACCTGGCATGCTGCCGCCTTGCGCGATGCGGGTCAGCCTTGCTTGAAGGAAGCGGCCATGGCCAAACTCTTTGCCAGCGAAATGGCCGAGCGCGTGTGCAGCGCCGCCATCCAGACCTTGGGCGGCTATGGGTATGTCAGCGACTTCCCGCTTGAGCGCATTTACCGCGACGTGCGCGTGTGCCAGATTTACGAGGGCACTTCGGATGTGCAGAAAATCATCATTCAGCGCGCACTGGCATGAGCTGGCCGGCTCGCTTCAAACCGTCATACACAGGAGACTCAAATGCCAATCACCAAGGGATACCAGCAACTCGTCGATGAAGCCATGGCGCAGGTGAAGACCTACAGCGTGGAGCAAGTGCGTCAGCGCCTGGGCGATGGCCGCATGCAAATTGTCGATATCCGAGACGTACGCGAGCTCGAGCGTGAGGGCACGATTGCCGGCGCGTTGCTGGCTCCGCGTGGCATGCTCGAGTTCTGGGTGGATCCGGCCTCGCCCTATTTCAAGCCCGTGTTTGCCGACGAGTCACGTGAGTTCGTGCTGTTTTGTGGAGCCGGCTGGCGCAGCGCCCTGGCCACCCGGACTTTGCAGGACATGGGCATGACCAATGTCGCCCACATCGATGGTGGCTTCGCCGGCTGGAAAAAAGCCAGCGCACCGGTGGTCACGCTCGAAGAGCACAAGAAGGAAAGCGCAGCCCGCAAGGGCTGATGCGCGGGCGTCGGTCTGGTTTGGCTTTGAGCGATCGCGCGTCCCTGCAGCCTGAACGCGTGCTCTCGCCCTCTTTTATCGGGCGGCTGGTGCGCCAGGCCAGACTGCGGCGTTTGGCGCTCGAGCGTGGGGAGCAGGCCCAGGGTTTGAGCCTGGGCGATTTGCTCCACTTGCACGGGCAGGCCAACATGCCCGTGCTTCTGATCGTTCTGGCACTGATCACCACCCTGCCCGTGGCCGGGGCCGGCATGGTATTTAGCCTGGGCATCATGGCATGGGCTTGGCGTTGGTTTCGTCGTCAAGAAGGCTTGAGCGGGCTGGGGCGTTTTGAGGGGTTGCAGATGTCGCCGCGCGCGGCCATTCGCAGTTTGCGTTGGCTGGCGTGGATTTATCTGTTTGCCATGCGCAGCCTTCGGCCGCGATGGGTCTGGCTGCACAGCATGCGTTTGCGATGGTTCTGGAGTGTCTGGGTGGTGCTGATGGCCCTGATCATTTTTTTGCCCATTCCCCTGGGCAATTTGTTTCCGGCGGTCAGCCTGCTCATGTTTGGCCTGGGCCTGCTCACGCGCGACGGGCTGATGCTGGTGCTCTCCCTGCTTTTGGGCTTGGCCGGTTTGAGCGCGCTGGTCGCTGCTGCCGGCTGGCTCTGGCGCGTGGTGGCCAGCACATGGCCGTTTTAGTTCTTCTGATGGGGCTTCTTACAATGGCTGCATGAGCTTTGAAGCCCTTCTGTTTGATTGCGATGGCGTGCTGGTCGACAGCGAAGCCATCACCTGCGGCGTGCTGCGCGACATGCTTGAGGAAAAGGGATGGTCGATGAGCTTGACGCAGTGCATGGAGCACTTTGTGGGCCACACGGTGCGCAACCGCGCAGACCTGATTGAGCGGCACACCGGCTGGCAGATCACGCAGGGGTGGCTTGAGCAGTTTTACCAGCGGCGCAATGAACGCTTGTCCAGTGACATTCGCGCCATTGAAGGCGTGCATGAGGTCTTGCAGCAGCAATTGATTCCGCGCTTCGCTGGGCGCATGGCCGTGGCCTCGGGGGCTGACCGGTTCAAGGTCGAGATGATGCTCTCGAAGGTGGGCTTGCTCGATTTTTTCAGTGGCCGGATTTTCAGTGGCCATGAGGTGGCCCGCAGCAAGCCGGCCCCAGATGTTTATTTGGCGGCGGCCGAGCACCTGAAGGTCGATCCTCGCCACTGCCTGGTCATCGAAGACACGCCGGTAGGCATTGCTGCGGGTGTGGCCGCGGGTGCCACGGTGTGGGCCTACTGCCCACCGGGTGCGCCCGCGCGCAGCCTGCATGATGCGGGTGCTGTGCGCCTACTGAGCTCGATGCGCGAACTCGCTCAAGCCGCTGCCGCCCCCTGACGCAGCCGCCGCCAGGCGGCCGGCGTGTGCCCGGTCCACAGCTTGAACGCTCGGATAAAGCTTTTTTCGTTTCGAAAGCCGATGTCTGCCGCAATTTGCTTGATCGGCTGATCGCCTCGCTCGAGCAATTGTCGCGACCGCTCCTCGCGCACGGCGTCCTTGAGTGCCTGCACCGAGGTGCCCTCCTGCCGCAGTTGCCGATGCAGCGTGCGCATCGACAGTCCCAGCGCCCTGGCCAGGCGGGCGGCGTTTTGACCCACCTCGGGCCGATCGAGCAGGGCCTGGCGAGCCTGCCTGACCAGCAGCCGATCGCGCCGGTAGGGCAAGACCTGCAGTGGCAGCGCGCGCTGGAGCATCTGGCGCAAGGCGTTTTCGTCGCGCCGGATGGGCAACTCCAGATAGCTGGGGTCAAAGCACAGGCGCGCTTGCAAGGCCGCCTCGGGCTCCATGGCCGGTTCGGCGGCAAAGCGGATCGGCCCCGGAAAGATCAGCGGGTAGACATCGGCGTGGGGCGGGGCCACGTAGGGGAACTCGCTGCGTTGCAAGGCCATGCGAGAGTCGATCAACCAGCAGGCCACGCCGTGCAGATTGCGCAGCAGCGACACCATGCAGAACTCGCGCCAGGGTCCAAGTGGCTCGACCTCGGCGAGCACGATGGCTGCAGTGCCAGGCTGCAGTTGCAGATGCAGCGACACGTTGTCGCAAATCAGGCCGTGGTGGCGGCACCAGCGCTTGAGTGCCACGCCCAAGGTGGGGGCGCTCAGGCACGAGCGGATCAGCATGCCGTAACTGCCCCAGGGCAGGCGGCGACGGCTCCAGCCCAGGGATTCGTCGTCCAGCTCCTGCATCGCGTGGCCCGATATGCGCTCCATTTGCAGGGCGCTGATGCGGGCGCTTGCAATGCGAACTGATCCTGGCTCGATTTGTGCGGCCGCCAGAGCCCCGGATGGGTCCATCTTGCGCGCTTCGTAGGCCTGCACGATCGGCCTGACCAACGCCATGGGTGTCACCGCCAGCGCTTTGTGATCCGAGGCGGCATGGGTAGCAGGGGTGGCAGGGCTGACCGGCATGCGGGCAGTGTGCCGCATTTTCGGTCAGGCGTGGCAATTGGCGTGCTAAATGGCACGATTTATCACTTCAAGTCCTCCTTTTGCGCGCTGTGATCCCGTATCCTCGGCATTCGGGCTGCGGCGCTCAAAAAGGCGCGTGCCCCCTCAGGAGCTGTTTGATGTCTGCCCTTCAAAGTCAACTGAACACGCGCTCGGCCGAATTTGCGGCCAATGCCGCGCAGATGCGCGCTGCCGTTGAAGACCTGCGCTTGCAGCTGGTCCAGGCGGCGGCCGGCGGTGGCGAGGCGGCCCGTGCCAAGCACGTGGCGCGCGGTAAGTTGTTGCCGCGCGAGCGGGTGCAGATGCTGCTCGATCCGGGCACGCCATTTCTGGAGTTGGCCCCCCTGGCTGCCCTCAATATGTACAACAACGATGCCCCGGGTGCAGGCTTGATTGCCGGCATAGGCCGTGTCAGCGGGGTTGACTGCATGGTGGTGTGCAACGACGCGACGGTCAAAGGCGGAACTTACTATCCGATGACCGTCAAGAAGCACTTGCGGGCACAAGAGGTTGCTCAGCAAAACCGCCTTCCCTGCATTTACCTGGTGGATTCGGGCGGTGCCAATCTGCCCAATCAGGACGAGGTGTTTCCGGACCGTGATCACTTTGGACGCATCTTCTACAACCAGGCCAATATGAGTGCCCAGGGCATCGCCCAAATTGCCGTGGTCATGGGTTCGTGCACTGCCGGGGGCGCTTATGTGCCGGCCATGAGCGATGAGACCATCATCGTCAAGAACCAGGGCACCATCTTCCTGGGCGGCCCGCCCTTGGTGAAGGCGGCCATCGGCGAGGTGGTCTCGGCCGAAGACCTGGGCGGGGGCGACGTGCACACGCGCCTGTCGGGCGTGGCTGACCATCTCGCGCAAAATGATGCCCATGCCCTGGCCCTGGCCCGACAGGCCGTGGCCACGCTCAACCGCAGCAAGGCTGCAGGCGCTGAACTGCGCAAGCCCTTGCCGCCACTGTATGACGCCAGGGAACTCCATGGCGTGATTCCAGTCGATACGCGCAAGCCTTATGACGTGCGCGATGTGATCGCCCGTATCGTCGACGGCAGCCAGTTTCACGAGTTCAAGGCCCGCTTCGGCGCCACCCTGGTGTGCGGTTTCGCGCACATCGAGGGCATGCCCGTGGGCATCATCGCCAACAACGGCGTACTGTTTTCGGAGTCGGCGCAAAAGGGCGCGCACTTCATCGAGCTGTGCTGCCAGCGCAAGACGCCTCTGATCTTCCTGCAGAACATCACCGGCTTCATGGTGGGCCGCAAGTACGAGAGCGAAGGCATCGCCCGCCATGGCGCCAAGATGGTCACGGCTGTGGCCACCGCGAGCGTGCCCAAATTCACCGTCATCATTGGCGGCAGCTACGGCGCCGGCAACTACGGCATGTGCGGCCGGGCCTACAGCCCGCGCTTTCTCTGGATGTGGCCCAACGCCCGCATTTCGGTCATGGGTGGCGAGCAGGCCGCCAGCGTGCTGGCCACGGTCAAGCGCGACGGCATCGAGGCCAAGGGCGGACAGTGGTCTGCCGAGGAGGAGGCCGCCTTCAAGCAGCCGCTGCTCGACCAGTTCGCCCACCAGTCCCATCCCTACTACGCCAGCGCGCGCCTCTGGGACGACGGCGTGATCGACCCGGCCGACACGCGCCGCGTGCTGGCCCTGGGCCTGTCGGCGGCGCTCAATGCGCCGATTGGCGAGCCCAAGTTCGGCGTCTTCCGGATGTGAAGGCAGGAGCAGGCATGCGCGTGTGGGGGCTGCTGTGTGTGCTGGTCGGCTTGCTGGCCGGGCCGCAGGCCGCACACGCGCAGGCCGGTGAGCCGCTCGAGGCCACGCTGAACGAACGGGTAGACATGCTGCCGCTGCCTGGGGTCTTTCCCCTGCCGCTGGAGACCACCTTCTTCATCCCCGACGGTCCCGGCCCCTTTCCGGTGGTGGTGATCAACCACGGCAAAGCCTTGGGCAACCCACGTTTTCAGCCGCGCAACCGGCCCATCCATGCGGTGCGCTACTTCATGCAGCGGGGTTTTGCCGTCGTGGCCCCCATGCGCCGCGGCTTTTCCAAGTCGGGCGGCAGCTACGTGGGCGTGGGGTGCAATGTCGAGAGCAATGGCCGGGAGCAGGCCCAGGATGTGCGCGACGTGCTGGACCACGTGGTTCG
>JAJTGH010000199.1 GCA_021299555.1 Comamonadaceae bacterium | reverse complement strand
TAGTGCTCACGCACCCATTGGTTATAGCGGGACTCGGCAGACTGGAACAGCATGGTGATCAAGAGCGCTGCATGGCTTGGTTCATTCCGTGGCGCTCATTGGTACTTTCCCTAGGGCTGTCGATCAAGGCCCCCGCGTCCCACCCAGCGACGGAAATTCCGCTTCCGCACCTTTGGCTGTGCGCTGCTGCAGGGTGTGCAGTCGGCGTTGCATGCTCTGGATCTCCACCGTCTGCCCGGCAATGATTTCCTCGGCCAACTGCCGGGTGACAGGATCGCGCCCATGCTGCAACACCAGCCGCGCCATGTCCACAGCGCCGGCGTGGTGCGGAATCATCATCGCCAGAAAGTCCTGGTCGGCCTGGCCTGCGTAGCCCGGGCTGTGCATGGCCTGCATCATGCGGGCCATCGATTCGTCCATATCCCGCTGGAATGCGCTGGTGTGCGCGGCGCTGGCGCCGTGGCTGGTGTGCGCGCCGCTCATGCCGTCTGGCCCTTCTCGCCCACACGCACGTAGACGAGGTTGATGCTCTTTTTGTTGCGCAGCGCGCCAGAGGGCAGCGTCAGATTGCCCAGGGGGATCTGCGCAATGAAGGTCGGGCGCAGCGGGTCGCTCACATCAAATGCACTGCACACGGTCTGGCCCGCGTTGGGCGTGCCGGGCAGCTCGTCCTGTTCGTGGGCCACATACAGCAGCGTGTTCTCGGGGTTGGTCCACAACCCGTGCGACTCGCGGCCACGGCTGGAGAAGGTGCCCACCACCTTGCGCTGTCCGCCCGGAGCGCTGCGGTCGATGATGGCGATCGGGCTCGACGCCACGCCGCCGGGGCCACCATCGTCGATGCGCGCCAGGCTGGCATAGACCACGCTGCCGCGCGCATTGCGCACGAACTCAACGTGGTTGGGCCGAGCGCCCATGCCGAGTGGCACGGTGTCGATCAGGTCGAAGCCACCCTGCGTCGAGCGGCAAGACACCGCATCAGCCAGCTTGTGCGAGAACCACACCTCGGCACCGTCGGGTGTGGTCTTCATGAAGGGCGTGAAGCCGGGTTTGTCCTGTGCGCTGATGTCCAGCGTGGTCAGCCGCTGCGGTTGGCTGTGGCCATCCGCGCCGGGGTTGACGCGGAACACGTCGATCTTCGGGCCGCTCAGTGTGGGCAGGTATTGGCGAACCGCGCTGGAGCCCGGGCTGTCGGCCCCCTTGAGCTGGCGAACGGCACGATCGACGCCGACGATGGCAATACGGTCTTCACCGCGCAGCGTGACCCACAGCTCGCGGCCGTTGCGCGTGAAAGTGGGCTCGTGCGGTTCGCGGCCCAGCAGCAGGCCACTACTCAGGCGCTCGGGGTTGGTGGTGGGCCCAGACGCAGGGTTGGGTGTGTTGCCGATCACGCGGCGCTGCTCGGCGTCGATCAGATAAATGTTGCTGGAGCCGCGCCCGCTGGTGGCCAGCAGCCGGCCGTCGGGCGACGGCACCGCGCCGTGGGCGTCGATGCAGCCGTGGTACAGCGGCTTGTGGATCATCGCCGCGTGTGTCGGCGCCACGCCGGCGGTGACGTAGCGAAATGGAGGCCGCGGGTCTTCGTCGAAGCTGGTCAGGTTGATCGTGCTCTCGACGGTGTTCGTCTTCGGATCGATGACGACCAGCGTGTTGGAGTCTTCATTGGTGATGAAGACGCGGTCGCGCGGGTCGATGCCGGTGGCTGCGGCTCCCGCTGAAGCGCCGGACGGGGCCTGGGCATGTGCTGCGGGCAGCGCGCTGGCTGCCGCGGCGGCCAGGGTGTACTTGAGAATGTCGCGGCGTTGGGTGGTCATGTGTGCTTTCTGAGTTGGTGTGGAGAGTGATCGCTTGGGTCGTGGGCCGGGAGCCGCCGATGAACCACTGCCCAGCGCTTGCTTCAGGTCAAGAGCGCGGCTCGGGCCGTTTCATTCCCTGGGCATGCCGACAGCGCGTCGCGCCGACGCCGCCCTGGCCTTCAGCGCGGGGTGCCAAGTTGCCGATAGACCTCGGCCGACACCTGCGCCAGCACGCTGCGGTCGGCGTCGGACGACAGGGCGTAGCCGAAGGGACCGTCGACCCAGTAGAAGACATTGACCACACCTTCGCGTGCGAAGCGGAAGGCCGTGTCTGTGTTCTTCACGCTGGCCTGCAGTGCCTTGTCCGGCCCCGCGGCACTGCCCACGTCGGCGACATCGTTGGATACGTACAGCGTCAGTTTGCTGCCGAGCTCGTTGCGGTACATGAACTGCGCCACCGGCCCCTGGCCGCCCGGCAACAGGCGCCCGCCTTCCAGCGTATAGCCCTGGGCCTGCAGGTACGGCGGCTTCATCGGCGCGCCCATGCGCTTGGACAGCCAGGCCACGAGCTGGTCTTCGTGCGCCGCGTCCACCTCGACCGGGCGGCGCGGGTCGGGACTGTATACCGCGTGAGCCACCGCCGCGCGCTGCGCGAAGCCGCCCGCTGACGCCAGCGTCAGGCCGCGCTCGGCGGGTGCCGCGGCGGCCATGCGGCCGGCATCGTCGCCCCCCGCGGGCAGGCCGCCCCGCAAGCCCCAGCCTGTGGCGCCGCTGATGACGGCGATGGCGATCCCAGCGGCCAGGCGCTGGAGGTACCAAGGCGTCTGCGGCACGGCGCGCGGGCGCGCCGATTTCAGCAGGCGCTGCGGCGGCTGTTCATCCAGCACGGGATCGAACAAGGCGTGCAGTTCGCGCTTATGCGCCCGGTAGGCCTCCAAGCGCTGCGCGTCTTCAGGGCGTGCGGCCAGATAAGCGGCGATCTCGACCTGGCGCTCAGCGGGCAGGCGGCCATCAACGAACGCATGCAGGTCGGCCTCGGTGACCGGGGGAATGGACGGTGGCGGACGGTCGGTATTCATGGGTTGCTTCGCAATACATTCATTTGACGACTTTCAGCCGCACCGGTTCTGCGCGGCCTTCCATCAGGCCGCGCAGGCGCTCACGGCCTCGCGACAGGCGCGACATCACGGTGCCGATGGGGATACCCAGGGCCTGCGCCACATCGGCATAGGCCATGTCTTCCAGCGTCACCAGAAGAAGCACTTCCTTCTGCTCGACGGGCAGCAAGTCCAGTGCAGCCTGCAGATCCAGTACAGCCAGCCTGTCGGTTTGTGTCGGCGCCACCGGCACTTCGGGCGTGTCGTCGTCCATGGTCACGGTGTGCAGCCTGGGACGGCGCACGCCATCGACGTGCAGGTTGTGCATGATGCTGAAGAGCCAGGCGCGCATGTCGGCCACGCCGCCCCACAGGTTCGACTTGGCCCAGGCCCGCTCCAGCGTGTCCTGCACCAAATCGTCGGCGTCGTCACGGTTGTTCACCAGTGCGCGCGAATAGCGGCGCAGGCGCGGCACCCAGCTCAGCAGGCTTGCGTCGTCTTGCATCGGGGGGTCGTGGCCTGAGGGTCTGGACGGAAGTCGACAGCAAATGTCATTCCTTGATGATGTGCCAGACGTCTTTGAAGTTGTCGCCGGCGCGGTCGCCGGGCTTCTGGTCGGCCTGGTAGGTGTACACCGGCTTGCCCTTGTAGGCCCACTGGCGCGCACCGTCGTCGCGCATGACGATCGTGTATGCACCGGCGGGTTGGTCGCTGGCGGCGGCCATCGCGGGCGGCCACAGCGCGGCGCAGCCGCCGTTGCAGGTGCTTTTGCCGCTGCCTGCCACGTCCTTGTCGAAGGTGTAGAGCGTCATGCCCTTGGCGTCGACCAGCGCGCCGTTGGCGAGCTTGGCCGGCGCGTCGGCAGCCATAGCGCCGGTGAGTGGTGCCGCGAAGGAAGCCGCTGTGATCAGCAGCGCGGCCAGAGTCGAAAGGTGCTTCATGGGGTTGTCCTTTAGGGTCTGGTGGAGAGTAGCCACGCTGCGTGCCGTTCAGTAAGCCGCAGCCACCGCCAGCTTGGGGTCGATCTGCCAGGTTTCACTGACGATCTTGCCTTCACGGAACGTCAGCACGTAGCGCACCTTGATGGGCATCTTGCCTTCGAAGACGACGTTGGCCGAGACGGTGGCGCCCTTGGGGTTGGCCGATTCTTCAATCTGGCCGACTGTGAGCTTCAGTGGGCCGACGGCCTTGCCGAACTTCTCCCAGGTGCCGCGAATGGCATCGGTGGTGGCATAGGTGCCGTCGAGTGGGCCGCCTACCCAGTTCAGCTGGGCCTGGTCGGCATAGGCACGCATGACGATCTGGGTGTCGCCCGAGGCGATGGCCTGGAAGTGCGTGCGGGCGTCGTCGCTGGGGGCGGCGAAGGCGCTGCCGGAGGCGAGCGTCAGGGCGGTGGCGGCGAAAGCGAAAGTCTTGAACATTGTGGGCTCCGATGAAGGGTTGGTGTGAAGTGAAGGGGGGTGAGTGCTGGACGAAGGGTCCGATAGGTCCCGACAAAAGAGCAGACGGCGTCGGCATGCGGTCTATTCCAGAGCGTGCAAAGAAATTTAGGGTCAGGGCCCTGGGCCGTGAATTCGAGGCTTCAGCCCAGCAGGGCCGGCACCCAGCGGTTGATGAGCGCGCCTCCGACGATGAGCCAGCCGAACAAGATCAACGCCAGCAGCAGCGGCTTGGCCCCGGCCTTGCGAATGGCGCCGATGTGCGTGGCCAGGCCGAGCGCGGCCAGAAGTTTTCCCCATACGTCCAAAAACGCCTCAGCCGCAGTACGCGTAACCGAAGGGGTGTTGGCGTCTTCGTCGATGGGCTCAGGCTTAAAGCCCGCTTTTCGAATCGCCTGCAATGCGTCTGGCAGTGCAGCTTGGCT
>JAJTGH010000035.1 GCA_021299555.1 Comamonadaceae bacterium | reverse complement strand
CGCGAGGTCAAGGCTCTGGGCCAGGCCAGTGGCATCGGTTTGCCCGGCGACTTGGGCGTCATGCTCTCCGCCCTGGCCGATGTGGGCGCAATGTCGCCCCGGCGGCTGGAATACGCGGGCGGGCAGTTGCAACTGTCCCCGTGGCCTCTGGAGCCTTCCGAAGCGGCGCAGGTACAAGCGGCTCTGGCCTTGCGTGGCTACCAATTGGAAGGCGCAGGTGAGCAATGGCAGATGCGGGTCAAGTCACCATGAAATCCAACCGACCACTGGCCATGCTGACCCAGTTCTGGCAGCAGCGCCAGGAGCGCGAGCGCCGGCTCATGGTCCTCGCCTTGGGTCTTTTGGTCCTGGCACTGCTGTGGGCCACCACGGTGCAGCCCGCTTGGCAACTGTTCAATCGATCGGAGCAAACGCATCTGGCAGCCGAGCAGCAATTGGCCGCCATGCGTGCGCTGCAGGCACAAGCTCAGGTGTTGCGACAGCAAGCGCGCATGGACCCCCAGCAAAGCCGTTCGGCCGTCGTGGCGTCGGTCAAAGCACTCGCAGGACAGGCCAATTCCCAGGGCGCCAACCTGGCGGTCGAATTGCCTGCCGTCAGCGCCCCTGACCTGGCCAAGTGGCTCGCTGCTCTGGGCCCTGAAATGGGCGCGCGGCCAGTGCAAGCGTGGATGCAGGAAAACGGACCTGGGCTCTGGGATGTGCGCATCGTTGTGGAGTTGCCCAGGCCATGAGCAAGCCGCACCGGAGCGCACAGACGCTCGCGATTGGAAGATCGGGCACCGCCTCAGCAGCCCCCTGGCTGCTGGCAGTCGGTACTCTGGCGATCGGCGTGTTCGCGGGTCTGATCGGCCTGGCACCGGCCCACTGGCTCGAACCACTGGTGGCCCGCACCGGCCACCTGCAACTGGTCGATGCGCGTGGCACCATCTGGAGTGGCTCGGCGCGCCTGATGCTCACCGCCGGAGCAGGCAGCCGAGAGCAAGCCATGCTGCCCGAGCGCATTGAATGGTCGGTGCGCAGCGCGGCCATGGGCCTGCGCTTGAGCCTGATGGCCCGCTGCTGCATGAGCGAGCCGATGGCGCTTTCCCTGTCGCTGGTGCGGGGCATGCCACAGTTGAACTTGACCCAACATCAGTCGATCTGGCCGGCAGATCCTCTGGCCGCTCTGGGTACACCCCTTAACACCTTGAAATTTGCAGGTCGGCTGCGGTTTCAGACCGATGGTCTGCAATGGAACTGGGGCGCCGGCGTTGTCAGCGTACAAGGCAGGGCCAACTTGGAGTTGCAAGACCTGGCCTCGGCGCTCTCAACGCTCAAACCCATGGGGCACTACCGTCTTGCCTTTGAGGGCGGCCAAAACCCACATTTCACCCTGAGTACTGTAGAAGGTGCTTTGCAACTCAAGGGCCAAGGCCAGTGGCAAGCAGGCCGCCTGCGTTTTACCGGGCACGCCAGTGCACAGCCCGGCTCAGAAGAAGTCCTCAATAATGTGCTCAACATCGTCGGTCGGCGCGAGGGTGCCCAATCGATCATTTCCTTCGGCTAAGGTTTAACCATGAAATGCACCACCGTCCTGACCACGGCCTTGCTCAGCTTGGCCGCGTTGACGCCGGCTTGGGCACAAACCGGCTCAGCACCGGCCAACACCCGCACACCAGCCCGGACGGCCCCCGCAACCGCAGCGGCTCCAGGGGCTGCCGCCGTTTCTGCGGCTACTGCCCCGGCGGCTCGGGCAGCACCGGCGCGCACGCCAACCGGCGCTTCTTCACCCGCTAGAAGCGCGAACGCCGCCGCCAGCTTGCCCGCCGAACGGGCCAGCGACCTGGTGTCTCTGAGCTTTACCAACACCGAGATCACCGAGGTGGCACGCGCCATGGCGCTGATCACCGGTCGCAGCGTGGTGCTCGATCCGCGGGTCAAGGGCACGATCACTCTGAACACCGACCGCCCCGTCAGCAAGGCCACGGCCTACAACCAGTTTTTAGCCGCTCTGCGGCTACAGGGATACGCTGTGGTCGAGACCGCTGGCCTGTACAAGGTGGTGCCGGAATCGGAGGCCAAGCTCCAAGGCGGCAGCGTCACAGAAAAACCACCGGCGATTCCAGGCAACCAGATCGCCACCCAGGTGTTTCGCCTTCAGCACGAGAGCGCCAACAATCTGGTTCCGGTGCTCAGGCCACTGATCAGCCCGAACAACACCATCAACGTCAACACGGGCAACAACTCCCTGGTGGTCACCGACTATGCGGACAACCTGCAGCGGGTCGGCCGCATCATCGCCGCGCTGGACGTGCCCAACGCCACCGACCTGGAAATCATCGTGCTCCAGCACGCCATCGCCTCTGACGTGGTGCCACTGCTGACCCGTCTCATGGACTCGCAGGGCACGCCTGGCGGACCGGCCCAGGGTCAGGCCGATGCCAGCTACCGCACCGTGTTGCTGGCCGAGCCCAAGGCCAATGCCATCATCATCCGCGCCGCCAATCCGGCCCGGGTGGCACTGGCGCGCAGCCTGGTCGAACGGCTCGACCAGCCCGGCGCTCACGCCGATCCAGCTGGCAACATCCATGTGGTCTACCTCAAAAACGCAGACGCCACCAAGCTGGCTGTGACCTTGCGCGCAGCCATTGCCGCCGGCGATTCGCGCGGTGCAGGCGCCGGCGCTTCTGGCACCAGCTCGGCGGCGCCAGCACCCGGCGCTGCTGCCGGCATGGGCGCAGCAGGGGGCGGTCAGCCGAGCACCGGCGGGCAGATCCAGGCAGACCCCACCACCAACTCGCTGATCATCAGCGCACCGGGCCCTCTGTACCGCCAGTTGCGTGCGGTCATCGACCAGCTCGACACCCGCCGCGCCCAGGTCCTGGTCGAGAGCCTGATCGTGGAAGTGCGCGCCGACAAGGCCGAAGAGTTCGGCATCCAGTGGCAGGGCCCGATTGGTCAGAGAGGGGACGGAACCATAGGATTTCTGGGCACCAATTTCGGCACTGGAGGCAACAACATCATCACTCTGCAAACCCAGGCTGCCAGCGGCAACGTGGTGCCTGGGAGAGGCCTGAATTTTGGATTGGTCAACCGCACCGGGGGCGTTTACACCCTGGGCCTGCTCGGCCGTTTCCTGCAGGAAAATGGCGACGGCAACATCCTGTCAACGCCTACGCTGCTCACACTCGACAACGAAGAAGCCAAGATCGTGGTCGGCCAAAACGTGCCATTTGTCACCGGCCAGTACACCAACGCCAACAGCGGATCTTCGGGAACGGTCAACCCGTTTCAAACCATCGAACGGCGCGATGTGGGCCTGACATTGCGCGTCAAGCCGCAGATCAGCGCAAACGGGACGGTGCGACTGCAGATTTTTCAAGAAGTTTCCAGCATTTCGCCCACGGTCAGCTCCAGCGGCCTGATCACCAACAAGCGCTCGATCGAATCGAATGTGCTGGTTGAAGACGGCAACATCGTGGTGCTCGGTGGACTGTTGCAAGACGAGTATTCGGGCACTGGCGACAAAATCCCTGGACTGGCCGACATCCCAATCCTGGGTCACCTGTTTCGCAGCGATGGGCGCAAACGCAGCAAGACCAATCTGATGGTTTTCCTGCGGCCCGTCGTGGTGCGCGATGCTGCAGCCACGCAAAATCTGTCCATGGACCGCTACGACCTCATGCGCGGACTGCAACAGGGCGTACAGCCGCAGAGCAGCCCCACGATGCGTATCGAGGGCGCACCCGTCCTGCCGCCGGTCAATCCGGACAAGCCTGGAATCGGCCCGCTGTGGACGCCCTCGATGCAAGGCTCACCGACTCTGCCCGGTGTGCCGGTGACACCGCCAGCACCGGCCAAGCCCTGAGCATGCGCTACCTGCTGCCCTACGCCTTCGCACGCAGCCAGCAGTTGCTGCTTGAAGACCATGACGGTCAGCTGACACTGTGGCTGGGCGAAGGCAGCGGCCGGCAGGGACTTGGCGAGGTGCTGCGTCAGCATGGCCGCGGCCAGCACAAGGTGCAACTGGTGACCCTCCCCCACCCAGGCCGCCCGAGATGGCGCCAGCGACATCCACATCGAGCCCTATGAACAGCATTCGACCGTGCGCTTTCGCGTCGACGGCAGTCTGCGCGAGGTGGTGCAACCCCACCGTGCGCTGCACGCGGCCCTGATCTCGCGGCTCAAGATCATGGCCGAGCTCGACATTGCCGAAAAACGCCTGCCTCAAGATGGACGCATTTCATTGCGCATCGGCACCCGCGCGGTCGACGTGCGGGTCTCCACCCTGCCCAGCGCCCATGGCGAGCGGGCGGTGCTGCGACTGCTTGACAAATCGGGAGAGCGCCTGCGCTTGCGCGATGTGGGCATGCAGGGCTCGGCGCTCGCGCGTTTTGAAAAATTGATCGGGCAGCCTCATGGCCTGATCCTTGTCACCGGCCCCACCGGATCGGGCAAAACAACCACTCTGTATGCCGCTCTCGGTCAACTCGACGCCTCGCGCAGCAACATCATGACGGTCGAAGACCCGATTGAATACGAGCTGCCCGGCATCGGCCAAACCCAGATCAATCCACGCATCGAGCTGGACTTTGCCCGCGCGCTGCGATCCATTTTGCGCCAGGACCCGGACATCATCATGATCGGCGAGATCCGCGACTTTGAAACCGCGCAAATTGCCATACAGGCCTCATTGACAGGCCACCTGGTGCTGGCCACATTGCACACCAACGACGCGGTCAGCGCAGTCACCCGTCTGAGCGACATGGGGATCGAGCCCTTCTTGCTCAGCTCGTCTTTGCTGGGCGTGCTGGCCCAGCGCCTGGTACGCAAGCTGTGTACCGCTTGCCAGGGGCAAGGCTGCCCCGAGTGCGGGCGCAGCGGCTACAGCGGCCGCACAGGCGTGTTCGAGCTGTTGGTCACCAGCAACTCCATCCGTGAGCTGATTCATGACGGCGCGTCCGAAGCGAACATCAGAAGTCTGGCCATCGAACAGGGCATGACCCTCATGCGCGAAGACGGCCAACGCCTGGTGCAGTCGGGCATCACTTCGCTGCAAGAGCTGGTGCGGGTCACCCGCGACTGATACACGCCCCCTTTCCCACAGCACACTGCGGCCATGCCTGCTTTTTCTTACGAAGCCGTTGACGATCAAGGCAAGGACAGCCGGGGGGTGATCGAGGCCGACTCTGCGCGCGCGGCTCGAGCGCTGCTGCGTGGCCGCGCTCTGGTGCCCATGAACGTCCAACCGATCAAGGCGCAGACCACGCCCGCCAGCGACAATTGGCTGCATCGGGACCTGTGGACCCGGCGGGCTTTGAGTGCGGCCAGCCTGGCCATCTTCACCCGCCAGCTGTCGGGGCTGGTATCGGCAGGTCTGCCGATCGAGCGGGCCCTGACGGTGCTGGCCGAAGAGGCCGAAGACAAGCGCCAGCAAGCCGTGATTGCAGGACTGCGTGCCGAGGTCAATTCGGGCGCCAGCCTGGCCAAGGCACTGTCACACCACCCCAGGGAATTCGCTGACACCTACCGCGCCGTGATTGCTGCTGGCGAACAGGGTGGCGACCTGGCCCGGGTGCTTGAAAGCCTGGCCAGCGACCTTGAGGAGGCGCTGGCTCTTCGAGCCAAGCTGGTCGCAGCCGCGCTCTATCCGGCCATCGTCAGTTTGGTGGCCATTGCCATCGTCGTCTTTTTACTCGGCTATGTCGTGCCTCAAGTGGCCGAGGTCTTCACGGGCACCAAGCGCGCTTTGCCCATGCTCACCGTCATCATGCTGACACTGAGTGCGGCCGTGCGCTCATGGGGGCTGTGGGCGCTTCTCACGCTCGCTGGCATGGCGCTGCTGCTCAATCAGGCGCTCAAAAACGAGGCCTTTCGCCTTTCATTTGATGCAGCCTGGCTCAAGCTGCCTCTGGTGGGTCGACTCTCGAGGGGCTACAACGCGGCCCGGTTTTGCGCCACCCTGGCCATGCTGGCGGCCGCGGGCGTGCCGATCTTGAGGGCGCTGCAGGCCGCCGCAGACACCTTGAACAACCGCGCCATGCGCAGCGATGCACAAGAGGCCCTGGTGCTGGTGCGCGAGGGCGCGCCGCTGGCCTCTGCCTTGGCAGCGCATCCCCGCTTTCCGACCCTGCTGCCCATGTTTGCCCGCATGGGTGAGCAAACTGGCAATCTGCCGACCATGCTTCAACGTGCAGCCAGCCAACTGAGCACCGAGGTGCAGCGCCGTGCCATGCAACTGGCCACCATCCTGGAGCCGCTGCTGATCGTGGCCATGGGCGGCATTGTGATGCTCATCGTGCTGGCCGTACTGCTGCCCATCATTGAACTCAACCAGCTCGCACGCTGAGGCGATTCCCAGGGGCTTGCCATGAGACTGACCCGCCTCGATGCCCTGCGCGGACTGGCCATGGTTTGGATGACGCTTTTTCACCTGTGTTTTGACCTCAACCAGTTTGGCTGGATCAGCCAGGATTTCTACCGAGACCCGCTGTGGACCAGCCAGCGCACGGCCATCGTCAGCCTGTTCCTGCTGTGCGCCGGCGCTGCTCAGGCTGCCGCCATCGCACAAAGGCAAAGCACAAAACGCTTTGCCAGACGTTGGCTGCAAATTGCCGGCTGTGCCGGGCTGGTCAGCATGGGGTCCTGGTGGATGTTCCCCGGCAGCTGGATCTACTTTGGTGTGCTGCACGGCATGGCGGTGATGCTGCTCATCCTACGCTGGGCCGCCCTGCGCTGGCCGGGTGACGACCGCCGATGGTGGCTGGCGGGAGCGGTCGCCATCGCCTTGGCTTGGGCAGGACCTGGGCTCATTGCAGCACACCCTGCGCTGAGCGTTTTCAATCAAAGTGGGCTCAACTGGATCGGCCTGATCTCACAAAAACCCGTGACCGAAGACCACGTCCCTGTTCTGCCCTGGTTGGGCCTGATGATCTGGGGCCATGTAGGCATGCGCCACCTGCTGCGCCACCACCTGGCTTGGCTTGAAAGTCCCCTGCCCCGCACCCTGCATCGTCCCCTGCAGCTTTTGGCCGGTCTGGGCGGGTGGAGCCTGACCTACTACATGCTGCATCAACCGGTGATGATCGCTGCACTGATTGCAGTAGGCTGGCTGATGGGGAGCTGAGCCCCACATGCGCACTATTCACGATAAGGCGAAACACCGTCGGCGAGCATCAAATAGCCCGCCGAAGCCACCGAGGTCTGATGCAACTGCGTCTGCAGCTGTCCCCAGATCCAAAGCACATTGCTGGTCTGGATGCGGGTCGCCCGCTTGAGACGCACCAGCACGATCTGATTGATCGGCGGGGGTGGCAGATGGATGCAGGCGCCAAAATAGGGCACGAGCAAGAACTCCCGAGTGCCCTCACCACTTTGGTCGATGGTGACCACGTAGCCGGGCATCCGCACCCAAGCCCCGTTCAGATCGCTGCGCACCGGGGCGCTGTCCCAAATGGGTCTGAGCTTGCGCCAAGCCTGCGACTCCTGATCCGAGCCCTCAGCGATTGCGCGGGAATCGATCTTGGCCTCGCGCATCACGGCTGCGGGGTCCCAGTCTGGGGGCAGCAGGTCGGGCCAATCAAGGGTGCGATAACTGCGCCGACCCAAAGTCCAGGACAAAGCGGGGGCAGCACCTGCAAGGAGCAGACAATTTGCTACGCCCTTCAAAGCATCCCTGCGGTTGATATTCATCTCATGGCCCACTGCTTGAATCTTGCGAACCGTGCAGCGGCATTTGCAGCAGATCATGCTGCACACGCCGCAAAACAGGATCCCACTGGCAATCTCGTTCCTGTCGGTAAAGCCGTGCGCTTGCATACCAGGGGCTGTCACTGCGCCCAAGCATCCATCGCCAATCGGGTGCGTAAGGCAGCAAAATCCAGGTGGCTTTGCCCAGAGCACCTGCCAAATGGGCCACGGCGGTATCGACGCTGATGACCAGATCCATCAAGTCACACAAAGCCGCGGTATCGGCCCAGTCCTGGAGCAGATCGCCAAAGTGCTTCAGGCCGCTGGTAAGCAGCGCCTGAGAGTCGTCAGATCGAATCTCTTTCTGCAGGCTGTAAAAGTCAAACCGCTCAGGCAACTGCGCGAGCAGCTCGGCGAGTAGCTGGGCGAGCGCCAAGCTGCGGTTGCCGTCGTTCTTGTGCAGCGTACTGCCTCTCCAAACCAGGCCAATGCGCGGCTTGGTCCTGGGCCCCAGCCGCCCGCGCCACGACTGCAATTTGGCCACTGACGGTTCAAGGTAGCGACCGGGGCTGGGAATGGTGTCGGGTCGAGTCCGAAACGCCAGGGGAAGCGACAGCATGGGGCAGTGCAGATCAAACTGCAGGCCTGCGGGCGCATCTTGCCCATCAGCAAGCAGTTGATCGACCCCCGGTAAACCTTGGAGCAGTGGAAGCAGCGCCGCTGGCGCCTGCACCAGCACCCGGGCGCCAAGCCGATGCAGCGGCGTGGCATAGCGACAAAATTGCAGCGTATCGCCCAAGCCCTGCTCGGCATGCAACAAGATGGTCTTGCCTGCCAGCGCCTCCTGGCCGAACCACTGCGGCTGAACAAACGAGCGTTGTGCGATGCCCAAACCTTCAACCCGCCAGCGCCACTCGTAAGCGGGCCAGCCGCGATCAAAATTGCCCGAAAGCAGCAAGGCAATGGCTTTGTTCCAGTGGGCCGGGGCCAAATCAGGCAAACGCTCGATCAGTTGATCGCATTGCGCGATGGCCTCTTGCAGCCGGTGGCTTTCCTGCAAAATCACCGCCCGATTGACGCAAGCCTGGTTGTTTTTGGGGTCCAGTGCGATGAGTCGGTCAAAAATCTCCAGCGCCTCCGAGGTGCGGCGCATGGCCTGCAGCGCCACGCCCAAATTGATGGAAATTGGCGCCGAATCGGGCTCCAAGGTCAGGGCCAGTTTGTAGCTGTGCACCGCCTCATCGAATCTTCGCATCGCGCGAAGGGCATTGCCCCGATTGAAATGCGCCTGAGCCTGGCCAGGCGCCAGCTCAACGGCGCGCTCGAAGCTGGCCAGTGCCTCGTTCTCCAGGCCCAGTGATTGCAGAATGATTCCGCGATTGATGTGCAGGTCACTGGCCTGGGGCCGAAGCGCCAGGGCTGCGTCGATGCTATCGAGTGCTTCGCCAAGCCGGCCCAGCTGATGCAGCGCGTTGCCGCGGTTGCTCAGTGCCTCTGGATAATCGCTCTGCAACAGCAACGCTTGTTCGTAACATGCAACGGCCGACTCCAAGCGGCCCAGCGCCTTGAGGGCAACGCCTTTGTTGCAGTGTGCTTGGGAAAAATTGGGGTCAATCAAGAGTGCCTGCTCATAGCAGTCCAAGGCATCCTTGAAACGCTTGAGTTCCTTCAATGCCACGCCACGGTGATTCCATGCAGGGGCATGCTTGGGTGCTTTTTCCAGAGCATGAGCGATAAGCCGCTCGGCCAAGGCCGGATCCCTTTGCTGCAAGGCCAAGACCCCGAGCAGATGCAGCGCGTCAAAATTGCACGGCTCCAATGCCAAGACCTGCTCATAGCCAGTCCTGGCCTGCGTCATATGGCCTTGCAGGTGCACGCTCAAGGCCGAGTGCAGCAGGGAGGCAATTGGCCCAGGGCGACCACTGACAGATGCCGGCATTTGCGGCGAACCTTGGCTCAAATTCGTGGTCATGCGAACATCCGATGCACAGGTCATAGAAGCATGCAGGAGCTCATCAACCCAACTCACTCATCAAAATCCTCCTGTGCAATCGGCAGAGATGGAGCGAAAATCAGGGAAACGAACGGCCCGTTTGAACATGAACCGTCTGGGGAGATGCACCGATAGTTTTCGGACACGTCAACCTCCTCGCCACCGCCACAGGCAGCAGTCAAGGAGGTGAGCAGCAACAAAGTCAGCCGTATTTGCCCGCAGATCGCAAGATGTCTGGATCTCATGTCAGGCCTCATCCCGTGAAATTGCAACTCGGGTGCTTGCGTCCCTCGGTGGGATTGGCCAGGCCAAAAAAATCCAGGATGTGTGGCGTAATCGCATCGACATGATAAAAGACGGGTCGGGTCAGACTCAGGTCGCCAGTGCAATAAGACTTTGCGCCGGTTTTCTTGTAGGTGTTGTTGAGAATGACGAAAGAATTTTTCTCCTCGTAGGTCTGATGGTTGTGACCGTCGCGTATGCCTCCGTGATCGGAAGTCACCACGATCAGCCATTCCTCATTTTGGTATGCGGGGCGACTCGTCAAGTGATTGAGCACCGTTTCAATCAATTCGTTGGCCATTGAAATGTAGTACTGGTAAACCGAACTCTTGGGGTCGTAATTGGCGCGATGGATGTCTGTCAATCCAATGTGCCAAAAAATGGCGGTCGGAGGTTTGCGCTGATTGAGCAAACTAATGATGGTGGTAGGACCTTCGGTGGTGTATTTCGCAGTCTGCCTGACGAACTTTGAAGAGTAAGGCTTCATGTTTTGGGAGAGGTTCTCCCAGTCGGCCAAGACAGCGCTGGTCGATGTCGGATAGCCCTGGCGCAAAAGATCAAAGACATGGGGCTTGATCATGCGATAGGTCAGCGTGTTGTCAGTCAAGCCATGGTCGTCGTCCCAGTGACCGGTCAGCACCGATCCCCAGCCCGGACCACTGATCGAGCGCTGTTCATTGCCTACGGTTTGGGTGCCGTCTGGCAGCGTATCGATCTTGATGCCGCCGGCCAATACATTCAGATGGTAGGCACCGGTCTTCATCAGGGCCAACAGTGCCGAGGGCTTGGCGCAGCCATCGCAGGCAATGCTGTCACCACGCATGCCGTCCATACCGATCACAAGCAGCCGCCGGTTGCCAAGGCTTGCACCCGCCTTGGCTGGCACATGGCGGATGTAAAGATCAAAGTCGGCGTTGGAACGAACGGGTTGAATATTCCCATCCGGCGTGAACTCGCTGAAGGCGCATTGACTGACCGCAGTGTCAGATGGCTTGGTATAGCGAAAAGATTTGCACCAGGGGCGAGTCGAAGCTCTACAGGCCGATGCGCACTGGGTGGGCGTCTGGCTGGTCAACGTCTCCCGGTAGGTGTTTGAAATGACTCCGGTCTCCTTGTTTTTGTAACTCGCTCCTAAAGATGCAGATGGAATGACCGAAAAATCCATCAATGGGCCCTGCCGCAGGCTGTAATGGTCCAGCCTGAGGGAGCTGCTGACCACACTGAGCCCCTGAGCCGGATCAGAGGCCAGGGAAGTACTCAAACCACACGTTCGATTGACAGCATCGTAGTCAAACGATTTGCACCAGCTCACATTGCTTGAATTGAGGCAAGTCAAAGCGCATGAATCTGCGCCTGCCACGTTGCTCAGCGTGAGCCTCTTTGAGGTCTCGACCAGCTTGGTATTGCCCATACGCACGAACTTATCGATAGGAAACGATTGCGCCCAAAGCGCGGTTGCGTTCAGGACAAAGACCAGCAACAGGAGGCGATGAAAAACTTTCATGATGTCCTTCCTCGTGTATCTATGGATTCGTTCAAGGGTCGCAAGGCACCGGCTGCGCATCGGTTCACACCAGCAGGACACGGTTTTCGATCAAGGTCAAGAGGTTGTCTACGTCACTTTGGCCAGACAGTCGGGCAAGGTTGCCGGCAGCCCATGCATTGGAGAGCAAGACGGTCTGCTCGGGCGCGGCGAAGTTGGCAAGCCCATCCACATCAATATGGAGCAGGGCGTCATGGGAGCCGGCCTGTGACAGCTGCAAGTACCTGGCCACGCTGTGGCTCAATGTGCCATCCATCCCCCTGCTGGTCAGCAGCCCTCGAAGGTCTAGTTTGTCCCCTTCGGCCTTGTTGAAGTCTGTGATGCGATCGAGCCCGATTTCTTCGGCGCTAAAAGAAAAGAGGTCCGCGCCGGCCCGCCCGGTCAAGGTGTCATTGCCTTGCAAGCCCTGAAGAAAATCGCCTGCAGAGCTGCCGACGAGAACATCGCCCGACCGACTGCCCACGACCCTTAGAAGATCGCTGGGCAAGCCGCCGCCCCTGGCATAGACCCAGACCTGACCCAGCGCGTCGCTCCAGCGCTGATCGTAGACCGCCCCATCGACTTCAAAATACCCCCATTGGGCAGCGTTACTGGTCATGCCAATGACCTCGATGGCATCGTTGTCACCCAGCAAGACGCCCAGAGAGTTGGTCTCGCTGAGCTGGTCGGCATCCGCACGTTGGACCGTCAGACGCTGCGCACCTGCGTTGAGACGAAGATCGATCCGCTCGATACCCTGCAACTTGTGATAGCCAGACAAAGCCAGCCGGGAGTTTGCGGCAAGATCGGTGCCCGAGTCGCCACGGCTGTTGCTGACATGGTCAGCCAGCACAATGTCATTGTCGCCCGTGTATTGGCCACCGATCACCAGCGCATCGATGCCCTTGCCGCCATCGATTTGCCGAAATTGCAGGTCGCTGATGACAATCCGATCATCGCCAGCGCCAGTGCAAACCCAATCGCTACCAGCAGTGCTCACCACATCCTCGACCTGCCCTGCCGAGCGACGATCCAGCAGGTTATCGATCAGGCAAGAGGTCGCACGGCTCACCGTCAGGTCGTAAACGCCACGGGTCGAGGCCACGACCTCATGGCCCATGACTCTGTACTTGGCCGCCAGGTAGCTGTCGATCTCCTGCCGGGCGGCCAGATGGGTGATGGACTTATTGAACAAGATGAAGTCACCCATCATGGAGCCGTCGGTGGTCTCAAAAACATCGGCAAGATTCCCGCCAAAGACCAGATCATCGGAGTAGGAATAGCCTGCGATGTTGTTGCTCGCGACGGCCGACTTCTGCCCATTGAGATAAGCGGTATCTGTTGCTGTGGTGACGGAATTGACGGACGAGACAGAAGTGACCAGACCCACCAAAGCTGGCGCGTTGATCACCTCGGAGCCGGCCGCATACGCCCGGCTGGCGCCTGCGCTCCAGTTGAAAACTGCGCTGTAGCCCGAGATATAGCCGGTGCTTCGATCCGACGTTCCCAGTGAAAACAGCTGAGACGTCGAACTCGACTGCTTGTGTTGCACATTGAAAATGCTGAACGATGTCTTGCCAGACATGTCAAAGTTCGAGTCGAGCAGGTCCACCGCCATGCGTTGATCCCCGGTCTTGGCCACTGGGTTTGCATAGCCAAAACTCAAGTAATTGGCGCCATCGCTTCTAGGGACCACCACAGGCGATTGGCCCTCGGTGACGGGAGTTGCATAGACACCACCAACCGCTGAGAGCAACGGTCCGGAATAACCCTCAAAATAAGTGGACGGATTGAACCAGATCGAATCGCCATTGGATGGGGCAGCCGACCAGTGATTGCTGTCGCCACTGACCATGACCCGCTTTTGGTCGGACTGCATGAAGCTGCCGTTTTCGCGTGTCACCGTAGCAGTCACAACACGTTCCCCATCAGCACCCCAGACCTCGGGTTTGAGCTTGACCATCACAGTTTGCAAGGCGTCGAAAGGAAGCTTGTATTCGACCGACTCAAAATCAACCCCACTGACCGTGACCGTGAAGGGGACGGGGACGCCATCGACCAATATCCGCAAGATATCGCCAGTTGCGATGGGGCCTTGATAGGCAAAGCTAACAGCCAGAAGCTGATGGGCTTGATCCAGTTCACTTCGGTCAAGGACGTTGTCCGATCCAATATTGCCCAGGCCAGAAATATACGGACCGGTGAGCACGTCCGACGGGATGGGGATATAGACATAGCCCGTGTGCCCCGCCGTATCGCTGACTCCCTCAATGACCACGGTACCCGTGGTGGCAGACAACTTGTAACCTGGGCCCAGGTTGATCTCCCAGGCCCGGGCAAAACCATTGACGTTACCCACCGCCGAGGCCACAGCCTTTAGTCCAAAAATATCTGGCAGATCGCCCAGCTTGACTGGCTCGTCGAAAAACACCGTGAGCACCGGTGTTCGGGCCGATTTGGAATCAACGGCTGCGTTGCCCGTTCTTCGAATGCTGACTGCGCTTTGGGTAAGACCTGTATCAACGACCACCGGTTTGGCCTGCGATGCGGGTCCCAGATTGCCGCTGCCGTCCTCAATGCGTGCGGTCAGACTCTTGACGCCCGCACCGCCCCAGTCGCTTCGTTCCATGTTCAGGGTGACGCTGGCTGTGGTGTCCGCCGAAGCGATCGTTCTCGCTTTGCCCTCCAGCTCTACGCCGTCGAGGTAAAAACGAACCCGGGCGTGACCGACGTGGGGTGTCATGAAGTTAAAGACCACCGAGACACTGTCGTCCGCCGGCAGCGCACTGATGATGTTGTCGCCACCGATGACGGTCGCAGGCGTCAGACCCGCAGGCGGACTGATGTTTTGAAGAGAAAACGACTGCGTCTGCGAGGCACTGCGTCCCCCTGTATCCACCAGGTTGCCTGCATTCAGCGCAAAGCCACTGCCATTGCCGTAGGCGTAACCGCTTGCAGCCGTGAATCGGTATTGAGTGGCGTACGTGGCATCGCCCAATGAAAACGGATTGAGCGCCTCGATTTTGGCGCCGCGACCTAGGCCACCGACCGCAGTGGACTGCTTGATGGTCACCGCATCGAGCAGTCCATCATTGGCGGCGGTCGCATCGGTATCCTGGAAGCGCAACAAGGTACTGCCGCTCTGAGCAACAAAAGTCAGTGTGTAATTTGACGCCTGAGTTCCCAGGGTGTGGGTGACCTGGGTGGAGTTGAGCATGCTCACGCCATCGAAGGCTGCTAGGTTCATCCCAAAAGCGCCAGAACCTGTGCTCGCCAGATCAAATCCTATGGTGTAACTCACACCAGGCACCGTAGGAATGACCTGCCGCAGCAAACTGCCGAAGCCATCGCCGCCCACATTGAATTTGGCCTTACCTCCTTCGATGACCAGGCGTCCCGTCGATGCATTGGCCGAATTGGTCGTCCAGCCTGCGGAAGAGGAAAACTGCCCGTTTTGCAAGGGAGGCAGAGGGTTGCTCACACTCCAGTTAGAGGCCAACAGGACGGCGCTGGTGCGCACCGCTTCGCTGAAGCTGATCGTGAACTGGTCGCCCAACACACCATCGCCATTGGCGTCAGCCACCGACACCAATCGGTCGAAGCTGGGCGCGCTGCCGTTGACGATGATCCGGGACACAGCGGGCGTCAGGCTCGTCAGGTTGGTCGCATCGGTGGCGCTGATGGTCAGGGTCCGCACGCCGTCACCCATCTGAGCGCTGTTGGCCGTGTTTTGGTACCTGAGGCTGTCGAGCAGCGCCTGGACCTGGCTGGGGGACGCCCCATCGGCTTTGGAAAATACAAATCTGCCGTTGAGATGGCTCAAGGTCCACACCCCGTTGCCGTCGCTGACCGCTTCAGGCAGATCCACACCGCTGGCCAAAAAGCGTGTATTGCCCAGCTCGAGAAACTCCGCGCTGGTGTTTTGTAGGCCCGCAAAGGCAACGCTTATGCCCATGACCAGGCCGCTTTCCTTCACCACAGCGCCACTGGCGATATTGACGCTGCCTGCCCCGTGCAAAGTGAGGGTGGTGTCCAGCCCGGGACTTGCAACCCCGTTGAGATCAATGATGGGTGCCCCCGGATCAAATGTCACCGTGGTGCTGGCACTGACCGTTTCACCCGCGCTGTCCTTGACGGACCAGGTCAGCAACCGGTTCGTGGACGGTGCGTTGCTGTAACTGTACTGGGCCGAACGAATCAGGGCTTGTGCGCTGCTCATATCGGCCAGGCCCAGCTTTGGAGTCAGCAACCAGGCGCTACTGAGTCGGTTTAGAACCCACGTCACCCCACCGACGTGCAGATCGGCCGCTGCATCAGCGCTCAGCGCAAGGTCCTGGCCACCAAAACTCACGGCTTCGCCAGCGCTTGCACCATCAAAGGCCAGCTTGACACTGATCACCTTGGTACCTGCCAGGTATTGACGAAAGACAGCCGATGAATCCATACCCGGACCGTTGTCCAGGCTGTAAAAGACTCCTGCAGAGGTGGCGTTCACCGCGTGATCAAGACCCTCAGCCCTACCATTGAGATCCAGCGCTTTGACCTGCTGGGCCTGCGCCAGCGCGGCGTTACCCGCCAGATCAACGATCTTGGCATGAAAGACCGCACTGGCCTGCGAGACAGGATCGACTTGGTCCCACTGCAAGGACCAGGTGTTCAAGCCGTTGAGTCCGGCCACAACTGAAGTCAGTTGCGCCTGTGCATCGTTGCCACCCATCCAGACCTTCACGGTCTGGCCAATCTCAGCCGACGTTTGGCCGCTGAGTATGAAGCCAGTCACAGGTTTAGCGGGGTCAAGCGGATCGGGCGTCAAAATACCGAGCGCCATGTCAATCTGCGCTGCAGTGGTGTCTACGCTCTTGAGTACCACGGGGCCGCCTAAATAGGTCGTACCGTTAACCACCTTGGATGCGCTGATGGAAATCTGTTCAGTGCCATTGAACTTAGCAGTCAGCGCCCGATAGTGGTCACGCCCATTGGCGCTGGTGTGGCTGAAATATTGAGCCACTGGCTCGATGGTGCTCTGCGATCCACGAGAGATTTGTAGAGTTACCGCAGCTCCTGCGTTCACACTGAATCCCTCGTCATAGGTGTTAGCGACGCTGGCATCGGAGTCGGGCGTGGGAAGGATGACCATGCCCACCGGCGCCAGATTCTTGGTGCCCGTGAGCGCTGCCGATCCCTTGTTGCCCGCCTTGTCCATCAGGGTGGCACTCACACGAAAGCTCTGCGTGCCATCAAACTGCCCGGAGCGGGTCAGGTAGCGGTCCACTCCATCGGCGCTGCTCAGGCTGAACTTATCCGTCAACTCGGTGGCCGTCAGGGCCACCGTTGCAGTACCGATGTACACCTGCACCTTGGCCCCCTGTGTGACCGTAAAGCCCATGGCCTTGGTGGTGTCTGAGGTGTTGTCCAACTGGCTGAGTGTGACCTGCGGAGCCACCGTATCGAGCGTGAAGGCGATCGTCTGGCTCGCCCCCGCGTTGCCCGCCTTGTCCTTTTGCCGCACCTCCACGCTGTAGACTCCATCGGCCGTACCGTCTGTGACCGGGGGCGTGTAGCTCGACTGCCATGACCCTTGCACCCCACCGCGACTGACGCGGTACTCGACGCTGGCGCCCGCCTCCAGGCCCGTGGGCGCTGTGATGGCGCCGCTGTTGGTGAGTCCGTCGCTGTCGTTGCCCTGCGCACCGTCGGTGCTGTCTGTGTTCAGCGCGGCGTTGGTCGAGCCCGGCGCTGTGGTGTCAACGCTCTGCAGTTGGGCCTGTACGGCGTAACCGGTGAAGTTGTTGACGTCGGTGTACTGGGCGTTGACCGTCAGTGTCTCGCTGCCCACAAACGCCTCGCTCCTGGCCGTGTAGGTGTCTTTGCCATTGGCGCTCACAACTTCGAACTTGTTCTGAACCTCCTGCTGCGTCAGCTCCACAGAGCCCACCTTGATCTTGACACTGGCGCCCTGGCGCACGCTAAAGCCCTGGTCGTAAGCGCTGTTGTCCACATCGCGCACCGGCTCGATGCGTACCACCGGGCCGAAGGTGGCCAAGATGCCCTCTTGCAGGGCGATCACATCGGCAAACTGCTTTTGCTTGATGCCCGACACCCCGTTTACCCCGCCGTTGACGATGGTCTGCAAAACGCTGGCGATGGGGCTGGTGATCTGCTGGGGTACGAGAGCGTAGGCTTTGAGCTCTTCGAGCGTCAAGGTGCTGGTGCTCGTGCTGCCGGTGGCCACCAGCATCATCACCCGCTCGTAGACCGAGACCCACTTGTCGAGATCTTGCACGCTCTTGAGGTTCAGGCCAATCTGGCCCTTGAGGGCCTGGCTCACGAAGCCGGCCACGTCGGAGCTGACCGTCTGGCTGCCCGCCTGGTAGCTCACGTCATCGACCACCACGCCTATCAGAGCCAGATCGGCCTTGCTCACCACGGCGCTGCTGGCCGGGTTGCCGGTCAGGGCGGTGACTGTGTCGATCACCGTGCGCATGGCCGCCAGCTCAGCCGTGGAGTCAACGCCTGTACCCACCACGGTGGCGGTGCGCAGGGCGCTGTTGATAAAGTCAGTCTGCGCGCTGCTCAGAGTCAAGCCCACATCGGCGTACTGGCTCTGGGTCGGCGCGGGAAAGCTCGCAATGTTGCCACCGTTGTTGTTGGCGTAATTCCTGATGATCAACTGCGCAACCGAGGCCTTGCTCGCCAGCGACTCCATGGCACTCAGGCTCAAGCCAGATCCGTCGTCAGGCTGCGCGGCGAGTACCCCGAGCACCGCCGGCAGGCTTTCGGTGGTCACGGCATTCAGACCGATCAGTCGCAGGTCGGAAAGGCTCAGGCTTTTTGACGTGGGCGGCACGTTGCCCGACACCACGGCCATGAGCCTGGCCGTCACGCCCACCAGCGCCTGCAATTCGGCCACGCTGTCTACGCCGCTGCGGGTCTTGCCGCCGACGATCGCATTGAGCAAATTCAAGCCTTGGGGGGTGCCCAGCGAGGTCAGGACCGCACCGATGGCCCAGTAGTCAGCAGCCTGCGGTTTGGTGCCAACGTCGGCCAAGGCCCCATTGGCCCAGGCCAGGATGCGACCGTACGCATAGACCAAGTTCACCAGGCTGGCAGTCGTTGAGATGGAGTTGCCCGTAACCGCAGCCGAGGCCAGCGCCGAATTGATCGACGCCAGGTTTGCGCTCGTCACCAGCGCCTTGCCCGACAGGTCCTTGACGCCAGCGTCAAGATAGGTCTTGACTG
>JAJTGH010000198.1 GCA_021299555.1 Comamonadaceae bacterium | reverse complement strand
TCATGGCGGTAAAGGGCAGTCCGAGCAAGAAACTGCCAAGCAAAAACCCGAGCACGCTGGGGTTGACTTGGCTGATCAGCAGGCCCGCGGTTTGAATCAGAAAGCCACCCGTCAGCAGCGCTCTTTTGTCCAAATGCGGTGCCAGGCGGGTTGACAGCAGAGCCCCGCTGAACACGCCAGCGCCAAAGGCGGGCCAAAACAGGTCCAGCCAGATCGATTCGGGCAGGAACTGGCGCGCGATCACAGGCAAAAAAGTGGCGCTGATGATGTAGCCAAAGCCGGCCAATCCGTAGGCCAAGACGGTCAGACCCTGCTCGCTCAGGCTGTGGCCAGGTGCCTGGTCGATGGGCCCGTCAGACAAGCCGGCGGTGATGCGTTCTTCCTGCGCCGCCAGCCTGCGCAGCGCTGGCCAGGCGGCCAGGGTACCGAATAAGGCCAACACGGCCATCACAGTCCAGGCCCAGGTCGACGGCCAATCGTGGGCCACCATGGGGCTGGCGGCCAGGCCACTGATCACGATGCCGGCACCCGGCCCGGCATAAATGGCTCCCCCCCAGGTCGGGTGGCCCAGCCGGTTGAGTTGGGACAGGCACCAGCCCGAGGTGAACACAAAAACCAGGGCGCTGGCCAGGCCGGCGCCAAAGCGCAGCCAGGCCCATGCCGGCGACCAGTGCATTGCCATGGCCCAGGTCAGTACGATGGTGCACAGCAGACCCACGCGGATCAGCCAGGCGTAGCTGGGCGCCCAGTGCCAGCCCAGACGGTTCCAGAGCCAGGGCTGCAGCGCGCAGCCCAGTGCACCGAACAGGTAGCCCAGGTAATTGCTGCTGGCCAGCCAACTGGCCTGGGGCAGATCGACCAGCCCATCGTGAAGCATCATGGGCAAGATGGGCGTGAAGGCAAACCGTCCCATGCCCATGGCCACCGCCAGGCACACCAGGCCGGTGACGGCCACACGCAGGGCCTGGCGATGCTCGGCGCCTTGCTCTGTCAAGCGGCAGCGCCTTCAAAAAAATGATCCAGCCGTCCGATCAGTCCTGCCTTGTCGCCGGCATCGAGAAAGCTGGCCTCAAAGCTGTTGCGCGCCAGGGTGTAGGCATGGCTGGCTTGCAGCTCGAGAGCCGCAAATGTTTCCCGGAAATTTTGGTTCATGTAGCCGCCAAAGTAGGCCGGATCGTCGGAATTGATGGTGGCCACGATGCCCGCATCGAGCAGGGCCTTGAGGCTGTGCGACCGCAGATCAGGGTATACGCACAATTTGACGTTTGACAGCGGGCAAACCGTCAGTGGGATGCGCTGCTGGGCCAGGCGTTGCATCAGCACCGGGTCGTTGACGGCTTGCACCCCATGGTCGATGCGCTCGACCCCGAGCAGATCGAGCGCAGTCTGAATATAGGCCGGCGGCCCTTCTTCGCCGGCGTGGGCCACCCGGTGCAAGCCAAGCGCGCCGCAGCGCTGGAAGACGCGGGCGAATTTTTCGGGCGGGTGGCCCACCTCGCTGGAGTCCAGCCCCACGCCGATGAAATGCTCTCGCAGCGGCAGGGCCTGCTCGAGGGTGGCAAAGGCCTCGTCTTCACTCAGGTGGCGCAGGAAGCACAAGATCAGTGAGGCGCTGATACCCAGGCGCGTGCGGGCATCTTGGCAGGCCCGCGATAGCCCCAGGATCACCGTGGCCATGGCAACGCCGCGGCTGGTGTGGGTCTGCGGATCGAAAAAAAGCTCGGCATGCACCACGTTGTCGGTGGCGGCCTTTTTGAAATAGGCCCAGGCCATGTCGTAGAAGTCCTGCTCCTGGATCAACACGCTCGCCCCTGCATAGTAGATGTCCAGAAAGCTTTGCAGGTTGGTAAATGCATAGGCCGCGCGCAGGGCCTGAACGCTGTCGTAAGGCAGCCGGACGCGGTTGCGCTGGGCCAGTGCAAAGATCATTTCGGGTTCGAGTGAGCCTTCAATATGGATGTGCAATTCCGCCTTGGGCATGGCTTGCAACAAGCCGGGCAGGCGCTCAGCGGGGATGGGTGGCAATTTCATCAACAAACTCCGTGGGTGATGCCCAGACGCTGCAGATAGCGCCGGTAAGCCACCGAAAGGCGGTCCGCGCCGGTGTGCAATTCCCTGCGCGCCCCGAGAGGCAACCGCCTGGGCTGCTGAGATTGGAGCACCGGCTGGTCCTGGGTGAAGATGGTGTGCTGAAAGGCGCGCAGCGCCTCGTCGCTCGTTTTGAAGTCGGCCACGGCCAGCCTGAACCAGACGCGGCAGCTTTCATCGGTCAGCGGGCAGACGAACAGGCCAATGGCCTCTTGCCAGCCCTCGATGGCGGTGCTGCCCGCTTCAGGCTCCTTGGTCAGCACCGCACTGTAGGGTCCGGTGACCTCATAGGCGTAGGCCACTTGCGCCGGCGCAATTGAATGCAGATTCGAGCGCGGCTGCCAGGCCTTGCAGCCCATGGCCCGCACACCCGTTGGTGTGTCCTGCACCTCGTAGGGTTCGACCTCAGGCTGCTCAGCCGCGCCCAACCAGCCATCGTGCACAAAGCCAAAGTGGGCCATGTCCAAAAAATTCTCAACCACCCGCGGCGCGCTCGTGGCCACGTCGTAGGGGCCGCAGTTGAGCAGGCGCAGTCCACTGCCTTCGGCCGCAAATTCGGGCGGCGGCCAAGAGGAGACAGACGGTGTTTTCAATCGCACCCAAATCAGCCCATACCGCGTGCACGCCTCATGGGTCATTGCGCAATGGCTCGATGGTGGCCTGAAGTCAGGCAGGGCGGGCACGCGTTGGCATTGCCCCTGCGCATCGAACTGCCAGCCGTGGTAGGGACACTGCAGCCGCTGGCCCACCACCCGACCGAGCGACAGGCGGGCGCCACGGTGCGGGCAGCGATCGGTCCAGGCCTGTATGCGTCCGCCGTCGTCACACCAAAGCACCAGATCATGGCCGAGCAGGCGTGCGGCCAGGGGCGTGTCCCGCAGGTCCTCCTGCAGGGCCACTGGATGCCACATGCTTTCTTCGGTCATGGTCGAATCATCGCTGAAATGACGCGCAAAAAAAGCTGCCCGAAGGCAGCTTTTCTGGGCAGCGTTGCCGGCTTATTTCCCCGCCGGCACCTTGCCTTCGACGCCCTTGACGTAGAACTTGATGCCGCTCATGAACTTGTCATCGGCCACTTCGTCCTTTTTCAGCACTTCCTTGCCGTCCTGGCCCAGGATCGGACCCTTCCAGACAGAAAAGCTGCCGTCTTTTAGACCCGATTTGATCTTCTCGACTTTTTCCTTGGTTTCTGCAGGCACTTTGTCAGAGATGGACACGATGTCGATCGCACCTTCTTTCACGCCCCACCACACAGAGCTGTTGCCGGTCCACTTGCCTTCGAGCACGTCGCGGGTGGCCTTGATGTAGTAAGGCGCCCAGTTGATGATGGCCGAGGCCAGGTGGGCTTCGGGAGAGTAGGCGGTCATGTCGCTGTCCCAGCCGAAAGCGTACTTCTTGTTCTTGCCAGCCGTTTGCAGCACAGCCGAGGAGTCGGTGTTCTGGAACAGCACGTCTGCACCTTCGGATCACCTCGGGAATTGGGATCGAGGCCACCACGCCCAGCGTGTTGCTCTTGGTCATCTTGCCTGCAATCACACCAGCCATGTAAGCGCCTTCGTAGGTGCGGCTGTCGTAGGTGCGCATGTTGTCGGCCTGTTTGAAGCCGGTGGCATGTTCGAACTTGACGTCTTTGAAATCCGGGGCGACTTTGAGCATGGGCTCCATGTAGCCGAAGGTGGTGCCAAAAATCAGCTTGTTGCCCTGGCTGGCCATGTCGCGGATCACGCGCTCGGCATCGGCGCTTTCAGGCACTTTTTCCACGAAGCTGGTTACCACCTTGTCGCCAAATTCTTTTTCGATGGCCTTGCGGGCGTTGTCGTGCGCAAAAGTCCAGCCGCCATCGCCCACTGGGCCGACATAGGCAAAGGCGATCTTCAGCGGCTCTGCCTTGGGCGCAGCAGCCGGCTTGGGCTCTTCTTTTTTACCGCAGCCCACCAGTACGGCAGCAGCCACCGTGGTCAGGGCCGCCAACTTGAGGACGGAGCGCTTGGACACAACTGTCATGGGGATTCCTTCATGGGTGTTGAGACAGAACCGGGAAAAAACCAAAATCGAATATTAACCGGGATGGAACGGCTTGCCCAAAGAGGCTGGCATGTTGACCCGGATCCAGGTGGGGTTGCGCGAGATCAGCACCAGCACCACGATCGTGGCCACATAGGGCAGGGCGGTCAGCCACTCGCTGGCGATCTGAACGCCCGAGCTTTGCAGGTGAAACTGCAGCATGGTCAAGCCGCCAAACAGGTAGGCGCCGAGCAAAACCCGGGCCGGGCGCCAGGTGGCGAAAGTGGTCAGGGCCAATGCAATCCAGCCGCGTCCGGCCACCATGCCCTCGACCCACAGTGGCGTGTAGATCACCGACAAATAGGCGCCTGCCAAGCCGCACAGGGCCCCGCCTGTGATCACGGCCAGCAGGCGAATTCGGCGAACCGGGTAGCCCAAGGCGTGGGCCGAAACGGGCGATTCGCCCACCGCGCGCAGCACCAGGCCGCTGCGGCTTTTGTCCAGGAACCAGACCAGAGCACCGACCAGGACCATGGCCACATAAACCAAAGGATGCTGCTGAAACAGCGCAGGCCCCAGCCAGGGGACATCCCCCAGGACAGGCCAGCTGAAATCCATGCGCTGCGGCAGCTTTTCCTGAACATAAGAAATTCCGACAAAGGCTGAAAAACCGACCCCAAACAGGCTCAACGCCAAACCGGTGGCGTATTGATTGGTGCCCAGCCAGATCACCAGTACACCAAAAACCGCTGCCAAGGCCGCGCCAGCGCCCATGCCGGCGGCAAAGCCAGCCAGATCGCTGCCGGTGTGCACCACGGTGGCAAAGCCGGCGATGGCCGCGCACAGCATCATGCCTTCGGCCCCCAGATTGACCACCCCGGCTTTTTCGTTGATCAGCAGGCCCAGCGCGGCCAGCGCCAGCACTGTGCCGGCGTTGAGCGTGGCCGCAAGCAGCAAGGCATAGGTTTCCATCAGTGGCTCCCTTTTGAAGTCCAGCGCAGTCGATAGACCACCAAGGTGTCGCAGGCCAGCAGACAAAACAGCAGCAAGCCCTGGAATACGCCCGTGATCGAACGCGGCAGGCCCATGCGCGACTGTGCCAACTCGCCGCCGATGTAGAACATGCTCATCAAAATGGCAGACAGCACCATGCCAGCGGGGTGCAGCCGACCCACAAAAGCGACGATGATGGCCGCAAAACCGTAGCCGGCCGGGACGTAGGGCGTCAATTGCCCGATCGGTCCGGCCACTTCCAGGGCGCCAGCCAGGCCCGCGGCCCCGCCAGAGATCAACAGCGCAGACCACAAGGCGCTGCGCGAGGAAAAGCCCGCGTAGCGCGCCGCTGCCGGCGCCAGCCCACCGACTTGCTGGGCAAAGCCCGCGCGGGTGCGAAAAAGGTAAACCCAAAGCACCGCCGCACCGGCAAGTGCCAGCAACACGCCGATGCTCGCGCGCGATCCGCTCATCAGGCGCGGGATCTTTGTGGCCGATTCAAACGTCTTGCTTTGCGGAAAGTTATAGCCGGCCGGATCTTTCCAGGGGCCGTGGACCATGTAAGTGAGCACCATGATGGCCACATAAACCAGCATCAGGCTGACCA
>JAJTGH010000034.1 GCA_021299555.1 Comamonadaceae bacterium | reverse complement strand
ATGGTCATCACCGACGTGAAGCTTTTGCAAAAGCACGGGGGCAAGACGGGGAGTTGGGTGTCGGGTCAATAAGCCCGGTGTTCGTTGGTCCGGGCTATTGGGTTCATTGCGCCCGCGTGCAGGCCCTTCCTAGGGTATTCCCAAGATCGCCGGCGCACCGAAGGTGAAATACTTCAGGCCCTCCCGGTGCCCCGCGCCCCCTTGCCCACTTCATACGGAATCATCTTCATGCGCCCTTTCATGCGATCCGCCCTTGCCGCTGTTGGAATGATGGCGGCTGCCTTTGGTGCCAGCGCGCAGTCCGACTGGCCCAACCGACCACTCCGATGGGTGGTTCCTTTTGCCCCGGGCGGGCCGACCGATGCGATATCGCGGGTGCTGTCGGCGCGTCTGGCCGAGTCGCTCGGTCAAGCCGTGGCAGTGGAGAACCGGGCCGGCGCCTCGGGTGCCATTGGCTCGGAGTTTGTGGCCCGGGCCGCGCCCGATGGCTACACCCTGGTCTTCGGCACGCAAAGCACGCATGCCTCCAACCTGATCTTTTTCCCCAAGATGGCCTTCGACCCGATCCGCGACTTTCAGCCGCTGACGCTGGTTGGCACCTCCTGCCTGGCGCTGATCGTGCCGCCGAGTGTGCCGGCCACCAACGTGCGCGAGCTGGTTGAATGGATGGCCCGGCAGGCTGGCGCGGCCAGCTACGGCACGGCTGCTGCTGGCAGCTCTCAACATGTGGCGGCCGAGTTGCTGCTGCGCGGCAGCAACGTCAAGGCCACCCATGTGCCTTACAAGGGCAGCGGCGCAGCCATGCCCGACCTGCTGGCCGGCCGGCTGAGCTTCATGTTCGACAACCTGCCTTCCTCGCTGCCGCTGGCGCGTTCGGGCAAGGTGAAGGCGCTGGCCCAAACCTGCGCCAAGCGCTCGCCGGCGGCTCCCGATCTGCCAACCATGGTGGAGGCCGGCTTCAGGGACTTTGTGATCGAGGGCTGGTATGGCGTCTTTGCGCCGGCCCGCACGCCGGCCCCTATTGCAGAGCGCCTGTCTGCCGAGATCAACAAGGCCTTGCGCCATCCTGATTCGATGGAACGCTGGAAGACCCTGGGCTTCGACCCCATCGGCAGCAGCCCCGATGCCCTGGCCGAGCGCCAACGCGGCGACCTCGATTACTGGCGGCGCATGATCGAGTTCACCGGCGTGAAGGTGGAGTGAGTTCATGCCCGAACTCGATCTGAAGATCACCGGCGGGACACTGATTGACGGCACTGGCAGCCCCCGGCGACGGGCTGATGTGGGCGTGAAAGACGGGCGGGTGGTGGCTGTCGGGACTGACCTTGCAGCGGCCTGCGAGAGCTTCGATGCGCAAGGGCGGGTGGTGGCGCCTGGCTTTGTGGACATCCACACCCACTATGACGCCCAGGTTTTGTGGGACCCTGAGCTCACCGTCTCGCCCTGGCACGGTGTGACCACCGCTGTGCTGGGCAACTGTGGCTTTGGCGTGGCGCCGACCCGCCCTGAGCACCGCGACCTGATCCTGCGCACGCTCGAGCGGGTCGAAGGCATGAGCCTGTCGGCGCTGGAGGCAGGGCTGGGCAGCTCATGGCCTTTCCAGAGCTTTCCCGAGTACATGGATCAGCTCGAGCGGGTCCCACTGGGCATCAATGTGGCGGTGATGGTCGGGCATACACCGGTGCGCCTGTGGGTGATGGGCGATGAGGCGACCACGCGCCCTGCCACCGCACACGAAGTGGCACAGATGCGAGCGCTGGTGCGACAGGCCATGGACGCCGGCGCGGTGGGCTTTGCCACCTCGGTCTCTAAGGTCCATGTGGGCTATGCGGGCCGGCCGGTACCTAGCCGTCTGGCCAAGTTCGATGAAATGCTGGAGCTGGCGCGTGCCGTCGGCGAGTCAGGCCACGGACTCATTCACTACAACGTGGGGCGGGATCCCCTGTGGCAGGCTTATGAGCAGCTGCATGCAGCCAGCGGTCGGCCGGTGGTGTGGACCTCGCTGCTGGCCGGCTCGCTCGGGCCGGGTTCGCACCGCGCGCACCTCGATCGCGCCGCCGAGCAGCGCCGGCAGGGGCTGCCCATTCATGGCCAGGGGGCCTGCCGGCCGATTCAGTTCGAATTCGACTTTCGCTCCCCGGTGGTATTTGATACATGGGCATCCTTTGAGCCGGTGCGCATGGCCGGCGACGAGGCTCAGCGGCGGGCGATATATGCCGATCCGGCGTTTCGTGCGCGACTGAAGCGACAAGTAGCCGGCCGCGGGCCGGACGATGCCTGGTTTGCCGGCAAGGAGGCCGAAGGCGACACCCGCCGGGCTTCCTTCCAAGAGATGACCATTTCCTGGGCGGCCGATGCCGAGCTGCTCGAGCGCAAGCTGGTCGATCTGGCCCGCGAGCGGGGGGTCGATGCGGTCGATTTGATGCTGGACCTGGCGCTGGAAAGTGATCTGCAAATGCGCTGGCGCATGGCCTTGCTCAATTTCGACGAGAGCGAGGTCAGCGAGATTCTGGCCGACCCTCATGTGGTGCTGGGTCTGGGCGACGGCGGCGCGCACATGAGCCAGCTGTGCGATGCATGCCACCCGACCTACCTGCTTTCACGACCGAGGCCGGGTGGCGCCCGGCCTGCCGGCCGATCTGGTGGTTTTCGACCCCGACCAGGTTGGCGCCGGCCCCCTGCAGCGGGTCTATGACCTGCCCGCCGGACAAGACCGCCTGATCAGTCGGCCGACCGGCATAGAGGCGGTTTTTGTCAACGGGCAGCGGCTGGGCACACCGGCCCAGGCAGGGCCAGCGGCCGGCCGGCTCTTGCGTCAGCGCGCCGCTTCGCCCGCCTGAGGCGCCCTGGGCCGCGCCAGACGCACGGCCCCTGGCCTTGAAGCGGCCTGGCCGCTGTCTCTCAGGTGCATACCCCCCTGTTTTGGAAGGATGTAAAATTTTCCAAAAACCCGATATATTTTTCGAGATTTTGAATTTTGTGCCGCCTCGGCCTTGACGATCGCATCGCATGAACCTCTCCCTTGATGCCCAGGGCCTGACAGAATCAGTTCAGGCCGAAAAATCCAGCCCGGCCGATCAGGTCGCTGCTGATCTGCGGCGCCTGATCGCCCATGAAATCCCGAGTGCGCATGACATCCGCCTGACCGCGCTGGTCCGGGCCGCTGGCGGGCTGTCGCGCGAAAACTGGTCGCTTGACGCGAGCTGGGTTGACGACCATGGCAGCCACAGCCATCGGCTCATGCTCATGCGCGATGCCGCGGGCACGCTGCTGAACACCGAGCGTTCGCGCGAATTTGCGGTGCTCAAGGCGCTTGAGGGCACAAATGTGCCGGCGCCGCGGGTGCACTGGATGGATCCGCAAGGCCAGTTCCTCGGCGCGCCCTCGGTGGTGATGCAGCGCATGCCTGGCGTTTGTGACTACATGGTTCTTAACGGCCAGCGCCCCCTGGAGGAGCGGCTGACCTTGGCCCGCGGCTTCATTGCGCTGATGGCGGCCATTCATGGTGTGGACTGGCGTGGATGTGGCTTGGCTCAGAGCCTGGGTTTGCCCAAAGACTCGCCGGCACGCGCCGAGCTGTCGCACTGGGAGGCCGAATACCGGCGGGTCCAACTCGAGCCGCACCCAGAGCTCGATCTGGTGCTGGCCTGGCTCAAGGCCAAGGCCCCGGCGACCCAGGCCATTGCACTGGTGCACGGCGACTTCAAGCCGGGCAATGCGCTGGTCCTGGGGCTGCAGATCACTGCCAAGCTCGACTGGGAAACCGCCCACCTGGGCGACCCGCTGGAAGACCTGGGCTGGGTCACCAACCCGGTGCGCAGGCGCGAGCATCAGATTCCTGGCCACTGGGAGCGTGGGCAGATCGTCGACGCCTACCAGACGCTCACTGGCCGCAGCGTGAACGGGGCCGACCTGTCGTGGTGGAATGTGCTGGCCTGTTGGAAGCTGGCCGTGATCCAGCTGACGGCCGTTCATGAATTCGTGGCGGGCCGTTACAACCGCGTCTTTCAGACGCCCTCCTGGCTGTATCGTCCGATGTTCCAGATGATGGAGGCCGCATGAGACCGAGTGTTGATGAGCAGCTGCAGGGGACCTGCCGCATCCTTGAAGAGGTGGTCGCCCCCAGCGGCGCGCAGTTGCTGGCGCAGCTGGCTGTGGCCGTGCCCGAGCCCCTGCCCGAACGCATCGCCCAGGCCCTCGCCCGCCCCCTGCCAGATGCCGCCGACACCACTGCTCTGGAGCAGCACAACCAGAGCCTGCGCGAACTGCTGGCCCAAGCGGTTTGCTGCGACGGCTTGGGGCCCGAGCTGCACGAAAAAATCAAGCGCCACATGATCGAGCGGGCCTCTCGAGTGCCCATGCGTTATGTGCCCACCGCGCCGGCCGCTGTGTCGGCGACCCAGGCCACTTCTTCTTAAGTCCCCGGAACCTGTAGACACCATGCTCACTCCTCTTGACGACACCCTGTGGCACCAGTTGCCCACCACGTTCGACCATGTCTGGACCAGCGACCCGCGGTTTTTCGACCGCTACTGGTTCGCGATTTATTCCGGCGATGGCCGTGTGGCCATACAGGTGACCATGGGCGCGTACCGGAACATGAATGTGCTCGACACCGGCGTGGTGATGGTGGTTGACGGCAAGCAGTACAACTTGCGCGCTTCGCGCTCGCTCAACGGCAGCGTCGAGACCGTCTGCGGGCCGGTGCGCATCCGCCCGATCGAGCCGCTCAAATCGTTCGAAATCATCATTGAGCCGGGCGAGCATGGTTGGCAGGGCAACTTGCGCTGGGACTGCGTGGAGCCCGCCCGCGAAGAGCACCCGCACTACAACCGGCTGCACGGACGCACGGTGGAGGACTATCGGCGCTTTGACCAGATCGGTGTGGCCAGCGGCTTTTTGCAGTCCGGATCGCAGCGGGTCGAGATCGGCAACTGGTGGTCCTGCCGCGACCATTCCTGGGGCCATGTGATGTCCTTTCTGTTTTTCTCCACCGACGCGCTCAGCGGGCATTTGCTGTTCCAGGGGCGAGGCGATGACACGCCCTACACCACGGGCGTGGTGACCGACCGGCACACCGGCGCCTTCGAGCATGCGTCCAACATTGCGCTCGAAGTCGAGCTGCATGAGGGCACGAGGCGCTTTCGCCGTTGCAGCGTTGCCGCCACGCTCGACGACGGGCGTGTGCTGCGCATCGCGGTTCAGGCGCGTGGCTCGGCCATTGCGATGCAAGGCCTGGGCTACAGCGGCGGCTACAACGACGGCCAGGGCCTGGGCGCATGGCGCGGAGAGAACCACCTCGAGACCGATGTCTGGGACGTTTCTCACCCGTCCAAGATCGTCTATCCGGACGGCTCGCACAAAGAGCACTGGCACCGCATTCAGCCGGTGTCCATCGATGCGGTGCTCGAGGGCAAGACCAGCACCGGAACCGCCAGCATGACGCTGACCATCGCCGGGCGCTTGCCCGAGCACCTGCGCCTCAAAGCGCCAGGCCAGTGAGCCGCAGAGCGCTTTCGCGATG
The DNA here is from genome assembly GCA_021299555.1 of Comamonadaceae bacterium. Taxonomy (GTDB): domain Bacteria; phylum Pseudomonadota; class Gammaproteobacteria; order Burkholderiales; family Burkholderiaceae_C; genus Polaromonas. The sequence goes on along the minus strand of JAJTGH010000034.1, from coordinate 15,490 downwards.
ACTACTTCCGTGCTGGCCCAGCTGCTGCGCCCGGGCGACCAGGTGCTGATCGGGCAGGCCACAGGCGAGCCCACCGCTTTGGTGCAGGCACTGTTCGAGCTGGCTCCGCGCATCAGCGGACTGGAGGCCTTTTGCGGACTCTCGCTCAATCCCGCGTGGTCGCAGGACGTGCCCCAGGCACTGAGCGTGGCCACCTATTGCGGTGTGGGCACGCTGGGGCCTTTGGTGGCCGCTGGCCGTGCCCGGGTCATGCCCTGCTCCCTGTCGCAACTGACGGCCCTGCTGGCAGCCCGCAAACTGCCGGCCGATGTGGTCTTTCTGCAGGTTTCGCCGCCCGATGCGCAGGGCTATCACAGCCCGGCCTGCGCCATCGACTATGCCTGGGACGCTGTGAAAACGGCGCGCACCGTGGTGGTGGAGGTCAACCACAGCATTCCCGCCATCCGCAGCGAAACCCGCATACACAGCAGCCAGGTGGTGGTGGCCGCGCAGACCCACAGGCCCCTGCCCGAGCAGCGCGAGCAGGCACCGGCCGAAGTTCATCAGCGCGTTGCCGCTCAGGTGGCCCGCCTGATCCCGGACGGCGCCACTTTGCAGCTGGGCATAGGCGCGCTGGCTGTGGCGGTTGCCCAGGCCTTGCGCAGCCGACGCGGCCTCAAGGTGCGCTCGGGCATGGTTGGCGACTGGTTCCTGGACCTCCTGGCTGCCGGCGCGCTCGGCTTGTCTGGCCGTGGGCAGCCAGGCCTTGTATGGATCGCTCAGCGCGCAAGGTGTGCTGGGCTTTGCACCGCCTTCCCGCATGGTGCAGGGTGTGCCTGGCTCGCCATTCATGGCCATCAATTCGGCCATCGAAGTCGATCTGTGCGGGCAGGTGAACGCCGAGTTGCTGGGCCAGCGCTACGTGGGAACAGTCGGCGGCCAGCCCGATTACTTCAGGGCCGCCCGACGCTCGCCCGGCGGCCTGGCCATCGTCGCCCTGCCCGCCACCAGCGGCCGCGCCGCCAGCAGCCGCATCGTTTCCCGGCTCGAGGGGGCTTACGTCACCACAGCCCACAGCGATGTCGACTTTGTGGTGACCGAAAACGGCGTGGCCGACATCCGGGCGACCGACTTCCAACAAAGGCGCCGGCTGATTGCCGGCATTGCCGATGCGCGGGTGCGCGAAGTGCTGGAACGCGGTGTTTAGCAGAGGTATTTGAACGGCCCTGAAGTTCAGGCCTTGCCTCTTGCCACTACTGCTTTTGGGGGCAGATCTGATGCGATGGCCGCTGGCCTGAACGGCCTGCGGGTGTCGCCAGAAATTACCCTCAGCGGGCGACGGGATGCGGTCATTTGCAGGTCAAGTTCGGCCATCGGCTAAGCTCGGGTGTGTGCTCGCAGCCCTCGGGTGCGGCCCACTCCTCGTTCCAAGCAAGAGCGCGCATGCCTTTTACCCTGGATTCCATCAAGGACCTCGACGCGGTGATGCATCGCCGAGCGCTGGCTGCCGAGCGTGCCAGTGCGCTGTACGCTTGCCAGCGAGCCATCCCTTACGGACCTGACGAGGACCATACCCTGGACCTGTACCTCCCGTCCGATGCGGTAGGGCCGGTACCGTTGCTGATGTTCATACACGGCGGCTTTTGGCGCAGCATGCGGGCGGCCCAGTTTTCCTTTTTGGCGCCTGCCTTTGTGGACCACGGCGTGGCGCTGGCGGTGATCGACTATCCGCTCATCCCGCGGGTGCGCATGCAGGCGGTGGTGCAGGCCTGCCGCTTGGCCCTGGTGCATCTGCATCGTCAGGCCGATGTCTTGGGCTTGGACCGTTCGCGCATCGGCCTTGCAGGCAACTCGGCCGGCGGTCACCTGGTGGCCGAGCTGATGGATACCGCCTGGATGGCCGGCATGGACTTTCCGCAAGACGGTTTGTGCGGCGGCGTGGCCATCAGCGGTTTGTTTGACCTGGCGCCGGTGGCGCAATCGTTCCAGAACGACAGCCTGCAGCTCAGCGCCCAAGAGATTGCCTGCTTCAGCCCGCTCAAGCGGCAGCTGTCTTTGCGAGCGCCTTTGGTGGTGGCCGTGGGCGGGGCCGAAACCTCGGAGTTCCTTCGCCAAAGCGCGCAATTTGTGCGGCACGCGCGCGAGCAAGGTGCCCAGGTTGGGCACATGGAGGTGCCGCTGGCCAATCACATCACGGTGGTGCTCGACGAGTTGGCCCAGGCCCAACAGCCCCTGAGTCGGGTCACGCGTGAGCTGCTGCGCCCGGTGTAAAGCGCTTGACACCGCCAGCCTAGGATAAACACGCATGAGGGTCTGGGGCTCTGTCGCTATGCTCAAGCCCTCGTTGTCCTGCCATGGCGCCGGTCTGTGCGTTGTTTCCGTTGGCTTCCCCGTCATCATCTTCTGAACCCATCCTTGAGCTGCAGGGCCTTTCCAAGGCCTTTGGGCAACTGCGCGCGGTCGATCAGATCGACTTTTGCGTTGCGCGCGGCAGCCTGACCGGGCTGATCGGGCCCAACGGCGCTGGCAAGACCACCACCTTCGATCTGATCGCTGGCGCGCAGCAAAAGGATGCGGGTCGCATTTTGTTTCAAGGCCAGGCCATCGACATGCTGGCGCCCCATGCGATTTTTCGCCGCGGGCTGGCGCGCACCTTTCAGGTGCCCCGTCCTTTTGCCAACATGACGGTCCTGGAAAACGTCTTGCTGGCCCCCACCGGACAGCTCGGTGAGCGCTTTGACGCCAATTGGTGGGCCGCCAGTCGGGTGCGGGCCCAGGAGCGGCAGTTGCAGGAGCGCGCGCGCAGCGTGCTCGACTGGTGCGCCCTGTCGGACAAGGCCGCCTTGCTGGCCGGGCAGCTCTCGGGTGGGCAGCAAAAGCTGCTCGAACTGGCGCGGGTGCTCATGATTGATCCGACCATGATCTTGCTCGATGAGCCTGCCGCCGGCGTCAACCCCAGCCTGCTCGAGACCCTGATGGAACGGGTGCAGATGCTGCACCAGCGCGGCATCACCTTCTTGCTCATTGAGCACAACATGGACTTGGTGATGCGCGTGTGCGAGCGGGTGCTGGTGATGGCCCAGGGCCGTGTTCTGGCCCAGGGCAGCCCGCGCGAGATCCAGGACAACCCGCTGGTGCTCGATGCCTATCTGGGGCCCAGTGCATGAACCCGATGGGCAGCCCAGCGAGCCAGAATCGCTCCACCGCCGTGCTGCATCTGAAGGATCTGGTGGCCGGCTACGTGCCCGGTATGCCCATCGTCCAGGGGGCCAGCCTGCGGGTCGATGCTGGCGAGATGGTGACCATCATCGGTCCCAATGGCGCCGGCAAGAGCACGCTCATGAAGGCCATCGCAGGGCTGGTGCACATCGAGTCGGGGCAGATCGATCTGCGCGGCCAGTCCCTGCTCGGCCGCGCTTCGGAACAGATCATGCAGGCCGGGGTGGGCTTTGTGCCGCAGACCGGCAATGTGTTTGCCACCTTGACCATCCATGAGAACCTGCGGGTGGGCGGCTATACCCTGGGCGCCGAGTTGGCGCAGCGCCTGGAGCAGGCTTATGCCCTGTTCCCGGCACTGGCTGCCAAGCGCGGCAACAAGGCGCGCACGCTCTCGGGCGGGCAGCGACAGATGCTGGCCATTGCCCGCGCCCTGATGACCCAGCCCAATGTGCTGATGCTCGACGAGCCCTCCGCCGGTCTGGCGCCGATGATGGTGCAGGAGGTCTTCGAAAGCCTGCACCGCTTGAGTCGGCAGGGCGTCAGTGTGCTGATGGTCGAGCAAAACGCCAAGGGTGCCCTGCAGCACAGCGACCGTGCCTACATACTGGTGGAGGGCCGCAACCACCTCGACGGCCCGGCCCGTTCGCTGCTGGGCGACCCGGCGGTGGCCGCCGCATTCTTGGGCGCTGGGCGCAGACGGGTGGCCGCATGATCGTGCAAGCCTTGGTCGACGGGGTTTTCACCGGTGCGATCGTCTCGCTGGGCGCGATCGGCTTGTCGCTGACGCTGCAGATCATGCGTTTTGCCAACTTTGCGCATGCCGAGTTCATGACCATCGGCGCTTATCTGGCGCTGGCTGTGGTGACCTTCATCGGGCCGGGTACGCCGACCCTGGGCCTGAGCTTTGGCTGGCAGTTGCTGCTGGCCGCGCTGCTGGCTTCAGTGCTGGCCGGGGCGCTGTCGTGGTGGCTGGACCTGCTGGTGTTTCGCCCCTTGCGTCGCAGTGGCGCCGCGTCGCTGGTGCTGGTGTTTGCCGCTTTTGGTGCCGCCCTGGTGCTGCGCCACATTTTGGTGTTGATCTGGGGGCATGACTCCTACTTCTATACCCGCGAGCTGCAGTTGGGGGTGATGATCCTGCCGGGGGTGCGGGTGCTGCCCGATCAGGTTTTCATCCTCGCACTGACGGTGCTGCTGGTGACCGCGCTCCACCTGTACCTGACCTTTCACCGCACTGGCATTGCGATGCGGGCCATGGCCGAAAGTCCCACACTGGCCCAGGTTTGCGGCATCCGGGTCGACAGCGTGGTGCGCACCACCTGGCTGATTTCGGGCTTCATGGCCGCCATGGCCGGTGTGTTCTCGGGGCTGACGCCTCAGCTGCACCCCGAGCTGGGCTCGAACTTGCTGCTGTCGGTCTTTGCCGCGGCCATCTTTGGTGGTGTGGGCAGCCTGCCGGGCGCGGTGATCGGCGGGCTGCTGGTGGGTATTGCAGAAAACCTCTTCCTGCTGGTGGCCAATCCCGGCTACAAACCGGCCATGCCGTTTTTACTCCTGCTGGGCGTGCTGTGGCTGCGTCCTCAGGGTTTGCTCGGCGAGAAGTCCTCATGAGACAGGTGCACTGATGCTGGGCCTAGCCTCCTATCTGGTCTTTTTCATCTGCGTGGTGCTGGTGCTGTGCATCCTGACCATGGGCCTGAACCTGCAATGGGGCTTTACCGGCCTGTTCAATGCGGGCGTGGCCGGCTTTTACGCCATCGGCGCCTACACCCATGCCATCTTGACGGCCGCGCCCAATCCGCAGCTTCTGGGCAACTACGGCCTGCCCTGGCTGGTGGGCATCATCGCGGCCATGGTGGTCACCGCCCTGGCGGCCGCCCTGATCGGGCTGATCACCATCCGGCTGCGCGGCGACTATCTGGCCATCGCCACGTTTGGCATTGGCATCATGATCCAGCTGGTCTCGCTCAATATGGAGCCCTGGACCGGCGGCTCGCAGGGCATCACCCGCATCCCCAAGCCGCTGAGCACTTGGTTTGATACGCCCTTGAGCTACAACCTGTTTTACCTGGTGTTCATGGTGGCGGTGGTGGCCCTGGTGTACTGGGCGCTCGAGCGCATCTTGTCATCACCCTGGGGGCGGGTACTGCGCGCTGTCCGCGAAGACGAGGTGGCCGCTTCCTCCTTGGGCAAAAGCCCCACGTCCTACCGCCTGCAGTCCTTCGTGCTGGGATCAACGCTGATGGGTCTGGCCGGCGCGCTCTATGTGACTTTCATCGGCTTTGTCAGCCCCTTTGACTTCCTGCCCATTCTCACCTTCCAGGTCTGGGCCATGTTGATTGTGGGTGGCAGCGGCAACAACCGCGGTGCCATGCTTGGCGCCCTTGTGGTCTGGGGCATCTGGGCGGCCAGCGGGGTGGCGGTCTCCAAGTGGGTGCCGCCCTCGCATGCGGCCCAGGGGGCGGCCATTCAGGTCATCCTGATCGGGCTGACTCTGGTATTGATGCTGCTCTATAAACCGCGCGGCCTGATCGGCGAGCGCGCGGTTGTGTCAAGGCATTTGGTTTGGTAAGCTGGATTTACTTGTTGAAGAAAGGACTGATCATGCGTTCAAGTGCATCTTTGGCCATGGGCCGTTGGCTCGCAGGCCTGGTTTTGACGGCGGCGCTGCCGGCGGCGATGGCTCAGGCTGCGGCCTGTCCGGTCAAGGTCGGCGGCATCCTGCCGCTGACTGGCTCGATGGCGCCCATCACCAAGAAAATTGCGCAGGCCGCCGAGTTGGCGATCGAGCATGTCAACCAGGGCGGCGGTGTCAAATCCTGCCCGGTGCAATTTATCCTGCGCGACGACCAGGGTCAGCCCACGGTGGGCGTCGATGCGGCCAAGTACCTGGTGGAGGTGGAGCGGGTGCAGGCCTTCACCGGCACCATTTCCTCGGGCGTGACTGGGCCCATCATCTCAGCGGTGACGGCGCCGTCCAAGGTGGTGCAGATCTCCTGCTGTTCCTCGGCCAGCAACTTCACCGACGGCCGCAGTGGGGGCTACTTCTTCCGCACCCTGCCCACCAGCAAGACGCAGGCTTACGCCACCGCCTCCGAGGTCAATCGGCGCGGCATGAAGCGCCTGGCGGTGATTTATGTCAACACCGACTTCGGCACCGACATGCTCAGGTTTTACCGGGGCGCCCACAAGAAGCTCGGTGGCGAGATCCTGGCCGAGGTGGCCTACAACGACAACCAGCCCAACTACCGGGCCGAGGTCACCCGAGCCCTGGCGTCCAAGCCCGAGGCGCTGCTGCTGATCGGCTTTCCCAAGGATGCGGTGACCATCGTGCGGGAATGGCTGTCGCAAGGCGGCCCCCGCAAGGTCGCCCTCAACAACTCCATGCGCACCATGGACTTCGTCAACGGCGTGGGAGCGCAGTTCGTCGAAGACTTTTTTGGCATGGACAACGCACAGGAACCAGGCCCCCACGTGGACGCTTTCAATGACGCTTTCCTCAAGAAGTGGAACGCCGACTCCAAGGGCCCGGGTGTCCATACCCAGTACGACGCAGTCATGGTGATGGCGCTGGCGATGAACATTGCCAAGGACCTGAGCGGCCCGTCCATCCGCGAGGCGGTGCGCCGTGTCCACACCCCGGGCGGCACCCCGGTGGGCACCGGCCCGGCTGAATTCAAGAAGGCGCTGGAGCTGATCCGCGCAGGCAAGCCGATCAAGTACTTCGGCGCCACCGGCCCGATCGAGTTCGACGCCAATGGCGATGTCAGCGGCCCGGCCCTGGTCTGGAAAATCACCGGCGGTCAGATCGTCACCGACAGAACGATCAACCTGACCGAGATGCAGGCCCTGACCCGTCGGGTCGAGGAATGAGCCAAGCGCTGACCTGGGGCTGTTGCGTCGGGTCAGCGCGCCGCCTGCAAATATGAACGCATCTGCTGCCAGCCAGACCCACATCACTGGCTTGGTCTGTGCGGTCGATGTGGATCGCGCCCTGCGTTTTCTGGCCGACGGCCGACAGCTCGGCCGCTGGGCCCTGGGCTGCATGAACACGGTTCGTGTGGGCACCGGGCTCTACAGAGGCGTCAGCCTGTTTGACGGCGCGCTCAGCTTCGTCCGCCCGGTGCTCGATCAGGATCGCGCTCAGGTCGACTACTGGGTGGGCAGCGATGCCCGGCAACTGAGCCCGCGCATCACCGCGCATGTGCAGGCCCGCCAGGCCGGCTGTCTGGTGTCGCTGGCGGCCTGGCGCAGTGAGGCGATGAGCGATGCCCGCTGGGCAAGGCTGGTCGCCTGCCACGAGGCCGAGATCCATCTTGTGCAAGCGCTTCTGGAACAAAACCGCCGGCCCGCCCGCCGGCCCACCTCCTCATGATCACCTTGTCGCATTGCCAGGAGCTGGACGCGCGCGATCCGCTGGCCCATCTTCGGGCGCGTTTTGCGCAGCCCAGCGAGGACACGATTTACCTGGACGGCAATTCCGTCGGCGCAATGCCCGCCGATGCGCCTCAGCGGGTGCAGGAACTGATGACGCGAGGCTGGCGCGATGCGCGCCGGCGCGGCTGGAGCTATTTCGACTGGATGGAAAAGCCCTGGCTCCTGGGCGAGGCGCTGGCGCCCCTGATTGGCGCGCAGCCGCAGGATGTGATCTTCACCGACAACACCTCGGTCAATTTGTTCAAGCTGCTGGCCTATGCCTGCAAACTGGCGCCGCAGCGGCCGGTGATCGTCACCGAGCGCTACAACTTTCCCACCGATGTCTATGTGGCTGAAGGCCTGGCGCGGTTTCTTGACGGCAAGGTGCAGCTGCGCCTGATTGATCATCCGGATGAACTGCCGGCAGCCATGGGCCCCGACGTTGGCGTGGTCTATCTCAGCCATGTGGACTACCGCAGCAGCTACCGCTGGCCGATGCGCCAGACCAGCGCGCTGGCCCATGCCCATGGTGCCCTGGCCTTCTGGGATCTCTCGCATGCCGCCGGTGCGATTGCGGTGGAGCTGCAGGCCGACGGCGCCGACTTCGCGGTCGGCTGCGGCTACAAGTATCTTTGCGGTGGACCGGGGGCTCCGGCCTGGCTGTATGTCAGGCCCGAGCACCAGGAAAAGGACTGGCCGGTGATTGCCGGCTGGATGGGTCACCAGGATGTGTTTGCCTTTGCGCCAAGCTATGGGCCACTGGCCGGCGTGCGTCGGCACCTGAGCGGCTCACCCGCCATCTTGGCCAACCAGGCCATGTCGGCCGCTGCCGATCTGTGGAAGCTGATCGAGCCTGCCGATCTGAGCGCCAAGCACCGGTCGATCTCCGAGCTGCTGGTGCAATTGCTGCAAGAGCGCTGTGCGGCGCTGGGCGTGCAGGTCACCTCTCCGCTCGATTACTCACAACGCGGCGGCCACCTGACCTTCAGCCACCCGGGCGCGGGCAGCGTGACCGAGGCCTTGCTGGCCCACGGGGTGGTCAGCTCCTTTCGCAAGCCCGACTCGATCCGCTTCGGCCTGTCGCCCATGGCGCTCAGCCATGTCGATGTCTGGACCGCGGTGGATAGACTGGTGCATGTGCTGGACAGCGGCGTCTGGCGGGAGCCGCGATTTGCCAAGGTCTCGGTCTGACCTGCATCCGACTCAGGCCACCTGCCCTTTGGCATTGACCTCGATCTCCACCCGGCATTCTGGCAGGGCCAGGGGTGCGCACACGGTGGTGTTGGTCGGGCGGGCCGGGCCAAAGCGCTCGCGGATCACCTCGCTGACCACACCCACATCGGCACGGTCGGCCACATAGACCTTGACCTGCAGCACATCGAGCAGACTCAGCCCCGCTTGCTGCAGGGCGGCGGCAATCGTATCGATGGCCCGTTCGGCCTGTTCGCGCGTGCTGCTGGGCCATTGCCCGGTGGCCATGTCCACACCAACCGTGCCTGAGACAAAGACCCAGGGGCCTTCGACCACGGCTCGGCTGTAGCCTGCCATGGCCTCATACGGTGAGCCGCTGCTGATGAAGCGGCGCGGTGCGGGCGGGATCTGGGCTTCGGCCTCGATCTCGACTTCGTAGTCGCCCACCAGCTGGGCCACCGCCAGCAGGGTATTGGCCGGGCGCACATCGGCAAACACCCGACCATGTACCTCGGTCGGGCCCTGCCAGGCCTGGATGTCGCGCAGGTAGATGCGGGTGCGCACCACATGCGCCAACTCCGAGCCCAAGGCTTGCAGGCTGGCCGCGATTTTGTCGAGGATGTAGACCGTCTGCGCCTGTGCATCGCCCGGGGCCACCACCTGGCCGGCGCCGTGGGTGGCCGTGGTGCCGCTGACCAGAACACGCGCGCCCTGACGCACCGCGCGCGAGTAGCCGCCGATCTGCTCCCACTGGCTGCCGGTGCCCACCCGGCTGCGTTCGGCCAGACCAGCCACTGGCTGGGCCTGGTAGGGCCGCTGCAGCTGCTCCAGATGGTGACTCAGATCGCCCGAGGCGGTCAGGAAGGGCGGCTTGCGGTATTCGTCGCCGCAGTCGCCGGGCAGGTCGCGGGTCTGTGCAAAGGCCGCATTGAGCAGGGCATGGTCCTGGGCATCGAGCGCAAAGCCGAAGACGGCCATGTTGCTGGCGCGATGCTCACTTTCGCCCAGACGCGCGCCGACAATCACCGCGCCCACCGCGGGCTGCTCCAGCACCCAGCGCAGCGAGACCGCTGCAATCGACACGCCGTGCTTGCGGCCTATGGTATGCGCCGCCTGCAACACGTTTTGGAAGGCGGCCCAGCCGCCGATCGCATCAATGAAGCGCTGGTATTTGGATTTGCTCCAGTCGGCCACGCTGTCGGGCTCCTGCTGGCCCAGCCAGCGCTCGCTCAGGAAACCGCCGGCCAAGGTGCCATAGGCCAGCAGCCGTATGCCTTCGGCCTGGCACAGCGCGCTCATGCGCCCAGTGGCGCGGCGGTCGAGCAGGGACAGCGAAACCTGGTTGGTGACAATCGGCGCGCCATGGCGGCGCAGCAGGCGCAGATGGTCGGTGTCGAAATTGGTCAGCCCCAGATACCGGATCTGGCCCTGCTCCTGCAGCCGCATCAACTGCTCGATGCCGTCGATATAGCCCGGGTGGGTGTAATCCCACCAGTGAAATTGCAACAGATCCAGGCGCTCCACACCAAGGCGGCTGCGCCGCTCATCGACGCCAGCGCGCACCCGCTCGGCGCTCATCAACTGGGGCTCCGGGCACCATTTGGTGAAGGCATGGGCCGGCCGTTGGCCGCGCCAATCGCGCAGGAAGCGGCCAGCGATCAGCTCGGCGCTGCCGTAGTGGTCTGCCATGTCAAAGGCATCAAAGCCGGCGCGCGCATAGTCGGCCAGGTCCTGGGCTGCGCGATCGAGCGGCAGCGCCTGCCCCCGGCGCTCCATGTCGGCCACTTGCCACAGGCCGGTGATCAGGCGCGGCACCTGCAGGCCGGGTGCCAGTTCGATGCGATCGGGTTCCAGGGCGATGGGTTTCATGACAGTGCGGTGCGGGGCTTGAAGGGGGTGGGGCCTGGGCGGGCCATGTGGGGCTTATTTTGCGCCCGGCTTGTGGTGCAGGCCTTCAGCCAGGTCCTGGGCCAGCGCCTGCGGGGCGCGGGCAGCGGGGTCGCCATAGCCACCGCCACCGGGCAGCTGCAGCAGCAAACTGCAGCCGGCCGGCACCTCGTGCACGCCTTTGTCCAGGATCACCGTACCGTTGCTGATGCGGCAGGAGCCCACCTGCCCGTCGCCACCGCCGTAGCGGCCGCGCGCCGGGAAGATGCGCCGGTCGAACGTGGCCGCCGAGATGCTGAAGCTGCCGCCGTCGCGGTGAGCGATCTCGATCTCGCTGCCCAGGCCGCCACGAAACTGCCCATCGCCGCCGCTGCCGGGCAGATACTGGCGCCGGTGAAACAGCAGCGGCGAACTCGCCTCAGTGATTTCCACTGGGATGCTGCCCACACCGCTGGGAAAAGCTGTACACGAGAGCCCGTCCTTGCCAGGCCTGCCGCCCATGCCGCCGATGCCCAGGCTCATGGTCTGATAGCGCCCGCTGGCGCCTTCGCCCGACATGGCCAGCACCCAGATGCTGCCCGCGCCCTCGGCACTCACTTGCGCGCCGCAGGGCTGCTGCAAGCAGCCGAACATCAGATCGGGCAACATCTGGCCGATGACATGGCGCGCTGTGACAGGCGCCGGGGGCAGCGGATGCACGATGGAGCCGACTTCGGCCCGAACCTGCATGGCCGACAGCGAGCCGGCGTTGTTGGGAATGTCGGGCGCGATCACGCACTTGATGCCGTAGACCGTGTAGGCGTCGGTGTAGCACTTGGGCGAGTTGATGCCCGAGCGCGACAGGGCCGAGGAGCCGGCATAGTCCACCCAAAGCCGATCGCCTTCAATGCACAGCGTGGCCACCAGATCCACGGGCTCGCCGTTGCCGTCGATGCGCATGCTGTGGCGCCATTGGCCGTCGGGCAAGGCCGCAATGGCCTCGTGCATGGCCCGTGCCGAGGTGTCGATGATGTAGTCCGACAGCGACTGCAGGTCGGACAGCGCAAACTCTGTCATCAGCCCCTGTAGGCGCAGCGCGGCCGCCTTGTTGCAAGAGACCAGCGACATCAGGTCGCCGCGGGTCTGCAGCGGTTCGCGCACGTTGCGCTCGATCAGGGCCAGCAGGGTTTGGTTCACACGACCGGCGTCGAACAGCTTGAGGTGCGGCACCCACAGCCCTTCCTCGTAGACCGACTGCGCCTCGGCGGTGAAGCCGCGACCGCCGATGTCGATCACATGGCAGGTCGATGCGATGAGTGCGACCGCGCGCCCCCGGTGGAAGACCGGTGAGACCACCACGAAGTCAAACAGGTGGCCGGTGCCCATCCAGGGGTCGTTGGTCACCAGCACGTCCTCGCTGTGCAGCGTGTCCAGCGCAAAGCGTTCCAGAAAATGGCCGACCGCCATGGCCATGGTGTTGACATGACCGGGAGTGCCTGTGACCGCCTGCGCCACCATCCGGCCCTGGCTGTCGTAGACGCCCACCGACAGGTCGCCAGCCTCGCGGGTGACTGCGCCGAAGGCGGTCTTGAGCAGCACCTGTGCGCCTTCTTCCACCACCGAGATCAGTCGATTCCACATGACCTGTCGCTGCACGCGCAGACTCTGATCGTTGGCACCGCCTGCGCTGGCAGCACCGGTTGGATCGGCCGAGGTGGGGGCGTTCATGGTCACAGGGCTCCTTGGAATTGGCCGGCCGGCGCATCGGGTTGGCTCAGGTGCAGATGGCCCAGGCCATCGAGGCTAGCCCGCCAGCCGGCAGGCACCACCGTGGTGGTCTGCGCCTCCATCACCAGAGCCGGCCCGGCCAGAAAGGCGCCGCCGACCAGGGCCTCGCGCTGGTAGATCGCATGGGGCAGCCAGCGGCCCGATTGGGGGTCGAACACTTCGTGCTGGCCCAGCGGCTGGGCTGCCGTGGCCGCACAGGCAACGGGCACGCCGGCCGCCGCTGCGCTGCCCTCGGCGCTGGCCGCCACCGTCCAGTTCAAAAACTCCAGCGCCACGCCCGGGATGCGCAGGCCGTATTGCCGTTCGTAGCGTTGTTCAAAATCTTCGCGCAAACCAAGCATGGCCTGCGCATCGAGCGCGCCCGCGGGCAGCTCGATGGTCAGCTCATGGCCCTGGCCCCGGTAGCGCATATCGACCCAGCGGCGGATCAGTACGTCCGCCGCCGGTGCGCCGGCACGAACGATCGTCGAGGCCTGGCTCTGCAGTTCATCGAGCAAGCCGTTGATTTTGCCCAGATGCAGTTCCCTCTCGTCCATGTAGAGGCTGCGCACCAGCTCGAAGGCCAGCGGCGAGAGCAGGAAGCCCACGGCCGACCCCACACCCGCATCCTTGGGGATGACCACCCGAGTGATCTCCAAACGCCGCGCCATTGAGGCTGCATGCAGCGGCGCAGCGCCGCCAAAGGCAATCAGGGTGCATTGCGCGGGGGTCTGGCCGCGCTCGATCGCGTGGACCCGCGCAGCGTTGGCCATGTTCTCTTCAACGATCTCGATCATGCCGCTGGCTGCCCAGGTCACATCGAGCGCCTGTGGGCGGGCCAGCGCATCGTCCACGCAGGCTCGCGCGGCGTCCTCGTCAAGCCGCAGGCGACCGCCGGCAAAGTGCTGTGGGTCGAGCCGCGCCAGCAGCAGCTGCGCATCGGTCACCGTCGGGTGCTGGCCGCCGCGGCCGTAACAGACCGGCCCGGGCAGGGCGCCGGCGCTGTCAGGGCCCATGGTGATGCGGCCCAGCCGGTCCAGCCGTCCGATGGAGCCGCCGCCAGCGCCAATCTCGACCATCTCGGTCACAGGGATGCGCACCGGCCAGCCACTGCCCTTGAGGTTCTTCCAGGCCCGGGCCACTTCGAAACGGCGTGACTGTTCGGCCCGGCCATTGGTGATGAAGCAAATCTTGGCAGTGGTACCGCCCATGTCAAACGACAGTGCGTGCGGCAGCCCCAGCGTGCGCGCCAGCCAGGCAGACAGGCTCGCCCCGCCGGCCGGCCCGGACTCAACCAGCCGGATCGGAAACCGGCAGGCAGTCTCCAGGGTGGTCAGCCCGCCGCCTGAGGTGACCAGAAACAGCGGGCAGCCCATGCCCAGGGCCTGCAGATTTTGCTGCAGCGCTTGCAGGTAGCGCGACATCAGCGGTTGCACGTAGGCGTTGGCCACGGTGGTGGCCAGGCGCTCGTACTCACGGATTTCGGGACAAACCTCGCTCGACAGGCACACGCTGGCCTGCGGCCAGCGTTGGCGCACCCGCGCGGCCACGGCCTGCTCGTGGGCCGGGTTGGCATAGGCATGGAGCAGGCCGATGGCCAGCGCCTGCACACCCTGCGCGCGCAAGGTATCGATGGCGCGATCCACATCGTCCATGTCCAGGGGCGCATGCTCGCGCCCGTCAGCGCGCATGCGCCCGCGCACCCCGATTCGGCTGCGGCGCGGCACCAGGGGCTTGGGCTTTTCCAGGTCAAGGTCGTAGTGGTCAAAGCGCTTCTCGTCGCCCATGGCCAGCACGTCGCGAAAACCGTCGTTGGTGATCAGGCCGGTCGGCGCGCCTTTGCGCTCGATCAGCGCATTGGTGGCCAGGGTGGTGCCGTGGATCAGCAGGTCCAGCTCCTGCGGCTGGGCACCGACGTCAGCGAGCACCTGCAAGATCCCCTCGATCATGGCCCGCTCGGGCGCGGCCGGCGTGGTCAGCAGCTTGGCAGTGGCGATGTGCTCGCCACGGCTGAGAACGATGTCCGTGAAGGTTCCGCCAATGTCGACGGCGATGCGCAGGGGCGTGGCGGGGGGCATGGGTGCGGTGCGGTGTTGCGGTCAAGGTACGGCTGCCGGCCTGAGCCAGGCGAGCGCGACAGGCTGTCCGGTCCCCAGCGTAGTCAGTCGCGCACCGCAGGCAATGTCAATCGATTTACATCCCGAGGGAAACCCCTGTAGGGATTGGCTCTGCAAAAGGGGCGCGGCCTGCCCAAGACGCCCGTTTTACGCTGGGTTGGATGGCCACTTCCGACAGCCATTGAACGTCATGGCTGACTTCACGTGTTGCGCGCTCTCAAGTTGCGCACGTTCATTGGGGCTGGCGGTTGTCGATGCGCTTCGACGGGGCTTTCTTGCGCAACTGGGGCTGATAAAGCGCCTGGCTGCGCCGGCTCCAAACCCTGGTGCCACGCTCGCTTCAAGGGTATTCACGCATCGAGCTCCGGCTGCGTTTTCAATACGATTCATCGGATCTGTTTTCACCACTTGGAAGTTCATATGAATACACAGCTCTGGGCCAAACGGCTGTCACTCACTTTCGCTTTGACGAGCAGCCTGCTCGCACAGGCACAAACCTTCCCAGACCGCCCCCTCACCATTTTGGTGCCCTTCACCCCGGGCGGCGTGTCTGACATCACGGCGCGGCCCCTGTCGATCGGCTTGTCGGCCGATCTGGGCCAAAGCGTCATCATCGAGAACAAGGGCGGCGCCGGTGGCGCCATTGGCATGGCGGCTGCGGCCAAGGCCAAGCCCGATGGACACACTTTGCTCATGGCTCTGCCCAGCATGATCACCATCCCGATCTCGGACCGCATCAGTGGGCGTGCGTCGAGCTTTCAGATGAACCAGTTTCGGCCCATCGCCCGTCTGACCGCCGACCCGACGGTGCTGGCCGTGCGCGCCGATAGCCCCTGGAACAACGTGGCCGATTTCGTGCGGGAGGTTCGTCGCAATCCGGGCAAGGTGTCATACAGCTCCTCGGGCATTTATGGCACCACCCATGTGGCGATGGAAAT
>JAJTGH010000197.1 GCA_021299555.1 Comamonadaceae bacterium | reverse complement strand
TCCGAGGTGTCCTGGGCCTTAAGCCCCATCTTCTTGAGCCGCTTGCCCACTGAAAACCCCGGCATACCACGCTCGACCAGCAACAAGCTCGTTCCCTTGGCCCCTGCCGCAGGATCGGTCTTGGCCACCACGATCACCAAGTCGGCATGCCAGCCATTGGTGATGAAGGTCTTGCTGCCATTGAGTCGGTAGTGATCCCCCTCGCGCACGGCGGTGGTGCGTATGCCCTGCAGGTCGCTGCCCGCGGCCGGCTCGCTCATGGCGATGGCGCCCACCATCTCGCCTGAGGCCAGGCGCGGCAAATAGCGCCGCTGCTGCTCTGCGGTGCCGTAGTGCAGCAGGTAAGGAGCCACGATTTCGCTGTGCAAGCCAAAACCAATGCCGGTAAAGCCGGCACGCGCGAGCTCCTCCATCTGGACCACGGCAAAGAGCTTGTCCGTTCCAGCGCCACCGAGGGAAACAGGCAGGGTCATGCACAAAAAACCGTCTCGTCCGGCTTGGTGCCAGACCTCCCGGTCCACATAGCCGCGATCCTCCCAATCGGCATGATAAGGGGCGATGTGCTTGTCCATGAACTTCGCAAATGCGTGGCGAAACTGCTCATGCTCGGAATTCAGAAGTGTGCGTTCGATCATTTTGTGGAAGGCTTGGATGTAAATAAAAGTCAACGACCTGCGCCAGCGAGCAAAGCCCTCGACCCAGCGGCTGATGTTCCTATACTGGCTTGCGATTTCCCATCCCCACTGACCCTGATCTGCACCGATCGGGGCGAAAAGGAGCCCCATGAGCGAAGCATTCATTTATGACGCAATCCGTACCCCGCGCGGCAAAGGCAAAGCCGACGGCAGCTTGCACGAGGTCAAGCCGGTCAATTTGCTCGCCGGCCTGCTCACCGACCTGCAAGGGCGCAACGCCTTTGACACTGCCGCAGTCGACGATGTCGTCATGGGCGTGGTCTCGCCGGTGGGCGAGCAGGGATCGGTGATCGCCAAAGTGGCCGCGCTCAAAGCCGGCTGGGACTTTCGTGCCAGTGGCGTGCAGATCAACCGATTTTGCGCATCCGGACTGGAGGCGGTCAATATGGCTGCGCAGAAAGTGCGATCGGGCTGGGAAGATTTGGTGGTCGCCGGCGGAGTGGAGTGCATGAGCCGTGTTCCCATAGGCAGCGACGGCGGCGCCTGGGCGCAAGACCCGCAAACCAACAGCGCCACGTTGTTCGTGCCACAGGGCATCGGCGCGGACCTGATCGCCACTTTGTCCGGCTTTTCCCGCGATGACGTCGACGCCTATGCGCTCGAGAGCCAGCGCCGAGCCACCGCGGCACGCGCTGCTGGCCGGTTTGAATCATCGATCATGCCGGTCAAGGACGCGCTGGGCCAACCCATCCTGGCCGAAGACGAATTCATCAAGCCGCAGACCACTCTGGCTGGTCTGGCAGCGCTCAAGCCGGCCTTTGCCGCACTGGGCGAGATGGGTTTTGATGCGGTGGCGCTTGAGCGCTATCCGCAGGGTGAACGCATCGACCACGTGCACCATGCCGGCAGTTCGTCGGGCATCGTCGACGGCGCGGCGGACATCCTCATCGGTTCGCAAGCGGCCGCAAGATCCCACGGGCTGCGCGCGCGTGCGCGCATCGTGGCGACAGCGCTCAGCGGAGACGATCCGACCATCATGCTCACCGGACCCATGCCCGCCGCACGCAAGGCGTTGGCCAAGGCGGGGCTGCGCATCGATCAAATCGACCTGTTCGAAGTCAACGAAGCTTTTGCGGCCGTTGCAATGCGTTTCATGCGCGAGATGGATGTGCCGCACGACAAGGTCAACGTCAACGGCGGGGCCATTGCGCTGGGACATCCTCTGGGCGCCACGGGCGCCATGATCCTGGGCACACTGCTCGACGAACTCGAGCGCCGTCACCTGCGCTACGGCTTGGCGACCCTGTGCGTCGGCTCTTGGATGTCCAGAGCGGCATCGCCACCCTCACCTTCGACGAGCCGCAATCACCGGTCAACACCATGTGCCTGCAATGGCAGCAAGACCTGGCCCAGGTCACAGCGCAGTTGCTCGATCAGCGACAGTCGCTGCGCGGCATTATTTTGGCGTCGGCCAAAAAGACTTTTTTTGCAGGTGCAGACCTCAAGGCGGTCATGCGCCTGCAGCCCTCCGATGCCCGGCAGGTCTATGCCGAGGTCGAGCGCATGAAGCGTCATTTTCGGACCCTCGAAACACTGGGCATCCCGGTGGTCAGCTGCATCAACGGCTCAGCCCTCGGCGGCGGCTGGGAGGTCGCTCTGATCGGGCATCACCGCATTGCTGTGGACGACCCGAAAATCCAGCTCGGCTTGCCCGAAGTGACCCTGGGGCTGCTGCCCGGAGCCGGTGGCGTCACGAAGATGGTGCGCCAATTGGGTCTGATGGCCGCACAGCCGCATCTGATGGAGGGCCAATTGTTTGCACCTCGGCGAGGAGCGGAGCTCGGACTGATCCACGAGCTGGTCAATGAAGCATCCCAACTGCGCTCCAAGGCACTGGCCTGGATCGATGCCCACCCCAAATCGCAACACCCCTGGGACGTCAAAGGCCACAAGATTCCGGGAGGCGATGCCCGACATCCCAAAATCGCCTCAGCCCTGGCCGTGGCGCCTGCCCTGCTGAAGAAAAAAACCCGAGGTCTACTGCCAGCGCCCGAGGCGATTTTGGCCACCATGGTCGAGGGCAGCTTGGTTGACGTGGACACGGCCTTGCGCATCGAAAGCCGCTACCTGGCTCAGCTGATGACGGGAGGCCAGGCCCAGTCCATGATCAACACCTTCTTCTTCAATATGAACGCCATCAAGGGCGCATCGGTGCGCCCCGCCGGTATACCCACGTATAAGCCGCGAAAGGTGGGAGTTGTGGGGGCCGGCATGATGGGCGCGGGCATCGCCTGGGCCCAGGCCAGCCGCGGCATCTCCACCGTGCTCGTCGATACCGACTTGGAGCGCGCACAAAAGGGCAAAGCGTACAGCGCCCGACTGGCGGCGCAGCGCGTGAGCAAAGGTCGCATGGGCCCCGAGGAGCAGTCGGCACTGCTCGATCGGGTACATGCCAGCGCCAACATGGATGATTTGCAGGGCTGCGAGCTGATCATAGAGGCGGTCTACGAGCAGCGCGAGCTCAAAGCGCAGGTCACGCGCCGGGCCGAAGACCATCTGCCAGCCGACGGCGTCATGGCCTCGAACACCTCGACCTTGCCGATCAGCGGTCTGGCCCAAGCCAGCGCGCGCCCAAGTCAGTTCATTGGCATTCACTTTTTCAGCCCGGTTGACAAAATGCAACTGGTCGAGATCATCCGAGGGCAGCAAACCGACGCCACCACAGTGGCGCGCGCCATCGATTACGTTCAAGCCCTGGGCAAGCTGCCCATCGTGGTCCATGACTCACGCGGCTTTTACACCAGCCGCACCTTCGGCACCTTCGTGATGGAAGGCGCTGCCCTGCTCGGTGAGGGTATCCCCGCGGCCGTGATTGAAAACGCAGCCATGCAAGCGGGCATGCCGGTGGGGCCACTGGCCGTACTTGACGAGACGGCCCTGACGCTGAGCGTGCATGTGCTCGATCAGACCCGTGCCGATTTTTCTGCAGAAGGTAAAACCTATGTGGCCACAGCTGGCGAGCTGCTGGTCGAGCGCATGGTCAAGGAGTTCAAGCGCGGCGGCAGAGCCGCTGGTGGTGGCTTTTATGACTACCCACAAGGACAGGCAAAGCACTTGTGGCCCGAGCTGCGGCGCCTGTTCGAGTCGGCCGACACCCGCTGGAACCTTCAGCAGATCAAGGACCGGCTACTCTACCGCCAGGCGGTGGAGACCGCACGCTGCCTGCAAGAAGGGGTGCTCAGCAGCGTACATGAGGCCAATATCGGCTCTATTTTTGGCATAGGCTTTCCAGCCTGGACCGGTGGTGCCTTGCAGTTCATCTACAGGCAGGGTGTCGCGCAGTTTGCTCACCGCTGTGACGAACTGGCCCAAGCCCACGGAGCGGGCTTTAAACTCGAACCTGCCGTCATCGACTGCCTGCAGTTCCACCAGCCGCGCTGGTAACTGCACCGACAGACCCTCTAGAGCTCAAGCACATGGGACGACTCGATCAAAAAGTGAGCATCATCACCGGCGCCGGCCAGGGCATAGGCTTGGCCACAGCCATCAAGTTTGCCCAAGAGGGTGCCACGGTCGTTGTTTGTGACGTCAGGCAATCTTCCATCGATGCCGCTGTCCTAGCCTGCGAGCAGCTGGACGTGAAGGCCGCAGGCTTTGTGATGGATGTGACCGACCGAACCCAAGTCGATGGGGTGATTTCGAAAGTGCTTGATCGCTTTGGCCGCATCGACGTACTCGTCAACAACGCCGGCATCACGCAGGACGCTCGCCTGGTCAAGATGACCGAGGCCCAGTTTGACCGGGTGATCGATGTCAATCTGCGCGGTGTCTTTCACTGTGCACAAGCGGCAGCAGAGGTCATGACAGCCCAGGGCAGCGGCGTCATACTCAATGCCAGCTCGGTGGTGGGCATCTATGGCAATTTCGGACAGACCAACTACGCGGCAAGCAAATTTGGCGTGATCGGATTTACCAAAACCTGGAGCCGCGAGCTCGGCCCCAAAGGCGTGCGGGTCAATGCGGTTGCCCCCGGATTCATCCAGACGCCCATCTTGGCCAGCATGCCCGAGGACGTGCTCAAGGGCATGGAAGCGCGAGTGCCACTCAAGCGTCTGGGGCGTGCCGAGGAGATTGCCAACGTCTATGCTTTCCTGGCCAGCGATGAGGCCAGCTACATCAATGGCGCGGTGATCGAGGTCAGCGGCGGCATGACGGTTTGATGCGCTCCTTGCTCACACGCGTGCACAGGCGCAGGAGTCTAGAGGTCGCATCATGACCGCGCCGGTGCCGTCGATGGAAAAGGCCAAGCCGAGATCGCTGAGCGACTTGTTCCTGTCTTTCAGCTGGCTGGCCTTGCAGGGCTTTGGCGGTGTGCTGGCCGTGGCTCAGCGCGAACTGGTGGAAAAAAAGCGCTGGCTCACCAAAGAGGAATTCACCCAGGAGTGGGCTGTGGCTCAAATCCTGCCCGGTCCCAATGTGATCAACATGGCCATCATGCTCGGCGGGCGTCACTTTGGGCTGCGCGGCGCGGTGGTCTCGGCAGCCGGCATGCTGTCGCTGCCCTTGCTTTTGTGCCTGATGTTGGTTGCACTCTATGGGCAAATTGAACACCACCCGGCGGTCGCGGGTGCATTGCGCGGCATGGCCGCCGTATCGGCTGGACTGATTACGGCCACCGGCATCAAGCTGATCGCTGGACTGCGCAACAACGTGATGGGGCGCTTGGCCTGCTTGGTGCTTGGCATCGTCTGCTTTGCGGCTGTGGCATGGCTTCGACTGCCCTTGGTCTGGGTCCTGCTGGTCTTGGGTACCGTGGGCACGGGCCTGGCCTGGAGGAGACTGGCGCCATGAACGCCCTGACCCTGGCACCTACAGACTGGCTGCAGTTGCTGCTGCACTTTGCCACCCTGTCCATGCTGGGGGTGGGCGGGGCCATCACCACCCTCCCAGACATGCACCGCTACCTGGTGGACCGCCAGCACTGGCTGCTCGACAGTCAATTCAATGCCAGCGTTGCGTTGGCCCAAGCGGCACCGGGGCCCAACATTCTTTTTGTAGCGCTCATGGGTTGGCATGTGGGACT
>JAJTGH010000033.1 GCA_021299555.1 Comamonadaceae bacterium | reverse complement strand
CCCCCTAAAGAGTCGTTCAAGACCAGGACGTTGATAGGTCAGGTGTGGAAGCGCAGTAATGCGTTAAGCTAACTGATACTAATTGCTCGTGCGGCTTGACCCTATAACTTTGATGTTTCTCAAAAATTCATCAAGGAAGTTGTGCCAAGTGACGCAGTCAAACATTGCGCATCTCAGATGCGTTATCTCTTGAAAACGCTGAAAAACTCTATGAATCAGGTGGCCTGCTCCAAAGGGCAGGTCACCGACCCTTTATGCCTGATGACCATAGCAAGTTGGTCCCACTCCTTCCCATCCCGAACAGGACAGTGAAACGACTTAGCGCCGATGATAGTGCGGATTCCCGTGTGAAAGTAGGACATTGTCAGGCTCTTACAGCCAGCAAGCCGCCCAGCCCGATCGCAAGATCCGGCTGGGCGTTTTGTTTTCTGGCTCGCTGCCAAAACACCCCATCTCTGCCAGTGATTCCTCCCTGAGATCTGCCCCAGTCTGCCGTCGATGACGATCTCATACAATTGTTCCGATTTTCAGTTTGCATGCTTACCCTCAGTCCAATTCAGGTTCCCAAGGCTTCTGACGTACTGGCTGACAGCCTGCGCGAGCAGATCCTTGACGGGCGTCTGCGCGTGGGTGCTGTTCTGCCCAACGAACGGGACCTCGCGGTGCGCGCCGGTTTGTCCAGAGCCTCAGTTCGCGAGGCCTTGCGAATTCTCGAAGTCGAGGGTCTGATCGCGACCCGCACCGGCCGAAACGGTGGCTCGGTGGTCGTACGCCCGAGTTTGGCCACCATTGAGCGTTCGATCGGCATCTTCATTCGAGGTCAGAACATACGGCTGGAGTCTGTGCTCGAAGTGCGTGAGGCCATTGAGCCCCATGCTGCCCGATTGGCCGCACTGCATCGCACCGAGCAAGACCTGTCTACGCTGCGTCAATGCCATGAGCGACTGCTGCAAGATATCGGTGATGTTGCCGCCTTCTTGCGTGCAAACCTCGATTGGCATGTGGCGGTGGTGCTGGCTGCTCACAATGAATTGCTCAGCGCGTTTGTGGGTGCGTTTGCGCAAACGGTCTACCAGGCCACCGATTTGCACGAACTGAGCCCACCGGCGATCCGCGGCACGGTTGCACAGGCCCATGAAGCTGTGATGGCGGCCATTGAAGCGGGCGACCCCGATGCCGCCCAGCGGCGCATGTCTCGCCATGTTGGTGCCTACGTGCAGCGCGTCAGAACTGTCAACCCGATTGCTTTGACCTAGGGAAAACCTTAATAAAAAACCTGATATGGTCTGACCAAATCAACGTTGTGCCAAATATGATCTGGCAAACGACTTGAACCGACCATGTTGGACCTGACGCCCTTAGAAATCCCGAAAGCAGCCGATGTGCTGGCCAATGTCTTGCGCGAGCAGATTCTTGACGGGCAATTGGGGGTCGGGATTAGCTTGCCCAGCGAGCGTGAGTTGGCCCAGCAGTCGGGTTTGTCCAGGGCGACGGTGCGCGAGGCCCTGCTCATCCTTGAGGTCGAGGGCTTGGTCACCACACGAACTGGCCGCAACGGTGGGACTGAGGTGATGCGCCCACGCGCTGAGACGGTTCAGCGATCCATTCAAACATTCATTCGTGGACAGGGCGTGCGGTTTGAGTCGGTGCTGCAGGCCCGCGAAGCCATAGAACCGCAGTCGGCGCGCCTGGCCGCCATGCGTCACACCGCCGCCGACTGGACCGACCTGCTTGAACGCCACCAGGCCATCCAGGCTTGCATAGCCGATATCCCCGCTTTTTTGCAGGCCAATCTGGCCTGGCATGTCTGCCTGGTGCGTGCCAGCCACAACGAACTTTTGATCGCCTTCACGCAGGCGATCTCGCAGGCCGTCTATGAGGCGACGGACCTCAGAGGCTTCAACTCACCCGATGTGCGTCAGGCGGTGGTCATGGCCCATCAGAAGGTGATGGACGCAATACAAGCGCGCGACGCAGACGCGGCTTGGCGACGCATGGGCCGCCATGTCGGCGCCTACGTGCGTGCAGTGGATCGGCGGGCCAAGGAGCCGCCCGCCCGCAAGCCTGCCAGGGGCGTCGAATCATAGGATAGACACAACAACGCAGCTTGGACCTTACGGCCAGACTGCAAGCAAAGAGAAACAGCCGCCGCCCAGCGCGACTTGCCTGGGTTGTCTGAATGAGGGAGGCCCGAAAGGGCAAAGGAGAGACGATATGAATTATCCAATGGCAAGCCTGGGGGCCGGCACTGCCGAGCGCAGCTCGCGCCCAAAGCAGACGGGTCGCATCGGACTCGGCTGCATTGCCCTGGCCCTCGTGCTGTTGGGCGCCAAGCCCCTCTGGTCGCAGGCGCAAACCCCGGAGCCCTACCCGAGCCGTGCACTGAAAATTGTCGTGCCCTTTGGCGCAGGAAGTGGTACCGATACAGCCACGAGGCTGCTGGCCCAGCGGCTCGAAGGCGTGCTCAAGCAAGCGGTGGTGGTCGAGAACCGACCTGGTGCCAATGGAGCCATTGCCAGCACGGCCGTTGCGCGCGCCAACCCCGACGGCCTGACCTTGCTCATGGGCACCAACTCGACACATGGCGCCAACCCCGGGCTCATCGCCAAGTTGGGCTACGACCCGGTGAAAGATTTCATCCCCGTGGCCATGATCGCCACCTTCTCGAGCTTTTTGGTGGTCCACCCTTCAGTGGCAGCGCGTAATCCAGCCGAGTTGCTGGCGCTGATCAAAGCCAATCCCAAAGCAGTGACTTTTGCGGCGGGAAATACATCGAGCCTCATGATGGGCGAGATGTTTGCGCGTCGCGCGGGCGCCGATATGCTGAGGGTGCCCTATCAGAGCAATCCCCTGGGTCTGACTGATGTGATCGCCGGCCGGGTACAGGTGATGTTCCCTGACATCGCTTCGAGCATCGCCCATGTGAAGTCTGGCGCGGTGCGCGCACTGGGAGTGGTCAGCCTGGGAGGGCGCAGTACACAAGCGCCTGAGATCCCGACTTTGGGTGAGGCTGGCGTGGCCGACTTCAATTTCGTGGGCTGGATCGGGATCTTTGTGCCCGCCGGCACACCCGAGTCCATCGTCAAACGCCTTGGCGACGAGATAGAGCGCTTGGTCAAGACGGCCGAAATCTCACAGCGTCTGCAGCAGCTCGGTGCAGACCCTCGCTGGATGGGTCCCCAAGAATTTGGCCCCTTTGTGCGCAACGAGGTTGAGCGTCTGCCCCGCCTCCTGCAGTCCATGGGTGTGCAGCCACAGTAAATCGGGCATTGATCCGCTCCTCGACGCCATGTCCTTGCATCCCTTCATTGCCGCACAGTTGGCCGCGGCCGGCACTGTGGTCCCCTACCACTGCCTGCCGATCGAGCAGGCCCGTGCGCAAATGAAGCGAGCTTATGCGAGCCAGACGGCCGTTGCACTGGCTGATGTGAGAAATTTTCATGTGCAAGGTCCTTGCGGTCAGATTGCTGTGCGCAGCTACCACCCAGCGGCCGATGGGCCGAGCCTGCCACTGACGGTGTTTTTTCACGGGAGCGGATTCTGCGCCCTTGACCTGGATACGCACGACGAAATCTGTCGGCGTCTTGCCGTTGGCTCGCACTCGGTGGTGGCCTCTGTGGACTACCGTTTGGCGCCTGAACACCCGTTCCCGGCGGGCCCCGACGACTGCCTGGCTGCCACGCGTGAGCTTGCCCTCATGGCGCCCGATCTGGGTGCCGATGCCCACTGTTTGGCCCTTGCCGGCGACAGCGCGGGAGGCTGCCTGGCCGCGGTCACCGCTTTGCGCTTGTGGCAGGAGGGCGGCCCTGTGGTCAAGGCCATGGTCTTGTGGTACCCGGTGACTGACCACCCAAGCTCCGCCTGGCCCTCGTTTGAACGTTACGCCCGCGGCTATGGTCTGAGCGCCGAGGGCATGGCCTGGTTCTGGTCGAACTATCTACAAGACCCGGCACAAGCCGGGCATCCGCATGCCAGCCCGCTGCGCCGCGCAACTGCAACCGGCGCATGAAGCCATGGCCCGAGCGTGTGCCTGGCTGCGGCAGCGATACGACGTAAGCGGGCGCAGTGCTCGCGAAGCAAAAACAGTGGGGCAGGCCATTAGCGCCTGAGCCCTTTAGACAGGAGTTGACAGATGGCAGGAACGGTAGGCATTGACGTCGGGGGCACCTTCACCGACCTTTATTTTTCCGGCAGTGATGGCCGGCCGCACCAGATTCTCAAGGTGCCATCGACTCCGCACGATCCGTCCGTGGGCTTGCTCAATTCTTTGCATGCGGCTGGTCTGCGTGCCGATGAATTGGACGCCATCATTCATGGCACGACGATCGCCACCAACGCAGTGATCGAGCGTCGCGGCGCCCGATGCGCCTTGATCACCACGCGCGGCTTTCGCGACCTCATTGAGCTGGGTCGCCGTGACCGTCCCACCATGTATGGCCTGGAAGGTGCGCACGAGCCTCTGGTGCCGCGCGATCTTCGTTTTGAAGTCGATGAGCGCATGGACTACGAAGGCAAGGTGCTCACGGTCCTGGACGAAGCCGGCCTGATGGCGGTCGCCCAGGAGCTCAAGGCGCGCGGCGTGGAGTCGGTGGTCATTGCTTTCATGCATGCCTACGCCAATACCGATCACGAAGACCGAGCCCGCGAAATTTTGGCGGCCTTCAATCCGGCGTGGGAACTGGTGACCGCCACCTCGGTGGTGCGTGAGTATTACGAGTTTGAGCGCACCAGCACGGCGGTGGTTCAGGGCTTTTTACAGCCGCTGGTTGCTCGCTACGCCAAAAACCTTGCCGATAAGCTCAAGGGCTGGGGCTATGAGCGCGAAGTGGCCATCATGCAGTCCAACGGCGGGGTTGCGCCCTTGCGCCAGCTGGGCCAGCGCTCGGCCTACATCGTGCGCTCTGGGCCCGCCGCCGGCGTGACGGCTGCGGCGCTGATTGCCGCGCAGTCGGGCTTTAGCCACGTGATCACCGGCGACATGGGCGGCACCAGCTTTGATGTGGCGGTGATCATCAATGGCAAGCCCGAGGTGGCTGAGTTGACCAACCTGGACTTTCGCATCCCGCTGCGCCTGCCCATGATCGACGTGCACACCATAGGCGCTGGTGGGGGCAGCATCGCCCACCTCGATCGTGGTGGCATGCTGCAGGTGGGCCCTCGCAGTGCCGGCGCCGTACCCGGACCGGTGGCTTACCGGCGCGGCGGCACCGAGCCCACTGTCACCGACGCCAACGTGGTACTCGGTCGCATCAATCCGGAAAGCCGCATGAATGGGGACGGCAGCACGCTCGACGTCGAAGGCGCACGCAAGGCTGTTGCTGACCTGGGCAAAAAGCTGGGCCTGGGCATGGAGCAGACGGCCGAGGCCATTTTGGCCGTGGTCAACCAGCGCATGGCAGGGCGTATGCGGTTGATGTCGATCGAGCGTGGCCTCGATCCGCGTGACTTTGCCCTGGTTGCATTCGGGGGTGCTGGGCCGCTGCACGGCGGCGCCCTGATCCGGGAAGTGGGCGTGAGCACCATGCTGGTACCGCAGTACCCGGGCGTTCTCTGCGCCCTGGGCTGCGCTTATGCCGACCTGCGTTATGACATTTCGCAGACCGTGGAAAAGCGGCTCGATGCGATCGATCCCAAGGCCTTGGCCGCCATCTTCGCAGGGCAGCGTGAACAGGCGCAAAGCCAGATACGGGAAAGTCAGGTGCCGGTCGATTCGGTGGTGCTCTCGCATGCCGCCGATATGGCCTATGCCGGTCAGATTCACTCGTTGCGTGTGCCGGTTCAGCCCGGCATGAGCCAGACCGAGCTCGAGCAGGCCTTTCTGGAGACTTACCGCAGCCAGTTCGGCAACACGCTCAAGGACATCGCGGTCGTGCTGGTCAACCTGCGCACTGTGGCGGTGGGCACGCGCAGCACAGCCGCTTCCGCGCGCCCACCGGCAGCGCAGTCCCAGGCCACGCCCAAGCCGGTCGGTCGCAGGCCGGCGCACTTTCATCGTTGGTATGACACACCCGTCTACCAGCGCGATGACCTGTTGCCCGGCATGACCTTCGATGGCCCGGCCATCATCGAGCAAAAAGACACGACCACCGTGGTGGAGCCCGATATGCACGTGGTGGTCGACTCCCACAGCAATCTCTTGGTGAAGGTGAAGTAAATGGATCCAGTGACACTGGCCGTGGTGCGCGGCAGCCTTGAACAAATCGCCGATGAGATGGATCTGCAGCTCATACACGCAGCGATCTCGCCCATCATTTCCGAAACGAACGACTGCGCCAACGGCATCTTTCACCCCGAGACCGGAGAGACGATTGCCCAGGGCCGCTACGGTCTTCCCGTGTTCCTGGCCTACATGCAGTTTGCTGTGCAGCACATCATCGCTCTGGCCCGTGAGCAGGGCGGCTTCAAGCCCGGTGACATCTGGATCATGAACGACACCTATGTCGGGGGCAGCCACTTGCAGGACGTGCAGTTGGTCGCGCCGATTTTTGCCGATGGCAAGCTGTTCGCGGTGCTGGCCACCACGGGCCACTGGATGGACATCGGTGGCAACGTACCTGGCGGCTGGGGTCCCAAGGCGACCGAGATTCATCAAGAGGGGATCGTCATTCCTCCGGTCAAGCTCTACGAAGAAGGGCGACTGAACGAGGCTCTTTTGGCCATGTTTAAGGCCAATGTGCGTCTGCCCAAAGAAATTGCTGGCGACCTGTCGGCCATGGTCAATGTCTTTACCGTGGGTCACCGCGGCATCGAGGCGCTGGTGCAACGCTACGGCCGCAACACGCTCAGTCAATGCCTCAACGAGATGATCGAATACTCTGAGCGCCAAATGCGCTCGTACATCGCCGAGATTCCTGACGGCACCTACCGGTGCGAGGATTATCTGGACAACGATGGCATCAACGATGAACGCGTTGTGGTGAAGTTGGCCATCACCGTCAAGGGCGAGGAGATGCACTTTGACTTCACGGGCACCGGTCCCAGCACCACCGGCCCCATGAACATGTCGAGAAACACCACGCTGTCGTCCTGTTATGTGGCCATCAAGCATATTTTCCCGGATGTGCCGGTCAATGGCGGCACTTTTCGCCCCATCAGCTTTACCTTGCCGCAGCGCACGATCTTGTCGGCTGAATATCCAACGGCCTGCGGTGGCTACCTCGAGCCCATGGGGCGGGCCATCGACGTGACCTTTGGCGCGCTGGCGCAGGCCATTCCCGATAAGGCTCCGGCTGCGTTCTTTGGCACCATCGGTGTGGCTGCCATCAGCGGCACACACCCCAAGTCTGGCAACTACTACGTGGGCGTGTTTCCTTACCCGGGGGGCTATGGAGCAAGCAAGGCCAGCGACGGCCTGATCAACGGCACGCCTCCGCAATCGATGGCCAACTTCATGTCGCTGGAAATGTCGGAGCACCGCTTTCCGATCCGCTTTAACCACTTCCGTGTGCGCGATGACTCGGGCGGTGCGGGCTGGCACCGCGGTGGCTGTGGCACCAGTTACAGCTTCACCACTTGGAACGAATGTTTGGTCACGGTGCTCGGAGACCGCGCCGACCATGCGCCCTTTGGGGTGCTCGGCGGTGGCAGCGCCCAGCCCAACAAGGTGGAGTTCGTCACCGAGGGCAAGACCTGGACACCACAGATGCGAAGCAAGGAAGACAAGCGCCCGCTCAAGGCCGGCGATACCTTGCGGGCCAATTCTCCGGGTGGGGGCGGCTACGGCAATCCGCTCGAGCGTGATCTTGATGCGGTCGAGCGCGATCTCAACTGTGCCTACATCTCGCCGGTGACGGCCGAACAGATTTACGGCGTGGTCATTGGCAGCCAAAGCAAGCCAGCCGCTGGCACTCCGGTCTACAGCCTCGATCGTGCGGCCAGTCAAAAGCGACGCGAGCAACTCAGCGGCAAACAAGCGCTGGCGCAATGATTTGAATCCTTTTATTTCAAAGACATCAAACGGGATATTCATGACACACGACAGTTTGGGAAGCTGGGAGTTGCCTGAGGAACTCCGGATGCTGCGCGATACCATCCGTCGCTTTATGCAGGAAGAGGTCAAGCCGGTCGAGGACACTCTGGAGCACGACGCCTACGAACCTGCGCCCGCCCAGCTGGCTGCCTTGCAAAAAAAGGCCAAGGCCCTGGGCTTGTGGCTTTTTGAAACGCCTGCAGAAAACGGTGGCGCCGGCCTGAGCTTTGTGGCGATCAGCGAGCCCTCGGGTGGCTCCGATCCGGGGCGTGCCATCCAGACCCGGGCCGAGCGCAAGAGCGATCGATATGTGATCAATGGCACCAAGATCTGGATCTCTGGGGCCGGAATGGCCAAGTGGGGCATCGTGTTTGCCCGGGTGGGTGAGAGCAAGGGGCGAGATGGCATCACCAGCTTTGTGGTTGACAAGAGCCGCCCGGGCATTCATTTGTCCAAGATCCCAGTGATCCGCTCGTATTCGCCATACGAGGTGCATTTCGACAATTACGAGGTGCCCATAGAAGACAGGCTCGGCGACGAGGGCAAGGGCTTTGCATTTGCCGAAGAATGGCTCATTCATGCCCGCCCGCCTTATGCGGCAGCAACCTTGGGTATCGCGCAGGCGGCGCTGGACATCGCCATCGACTGGGCGCGTCAGCGCAAGGCGTTTGGCAGTCATCTGGCCGACAAGCAAGCCATCCAATGGATGATTGCCGACTCCGAAATTGAATTGCGCGCTGCGCGTTTGTTGGTCTACCAGGCGGCCTGGAATGCTGACATGGGCCGAAGCATCAAGGTCGATGCATCGATCGCCAAAGTCTACGGCACCGAAACGGCCGGCCGGGTGGTCGACCGCTGCATCCAGATCCTGGGCGGCATGGGCGTGGCGCAAGAGTTGCCCCTGGAGCGCTGGTTCCGCGAAATGCGGATCAAGCGAATTGGCGAAGGGCCCTCAGAAGTGCACCGCATGGTGGTGGCCCGCGACATCCTGGGCGGTCTGCGTCAGGGCACATAAAGGACTTTGCACCATGGCAATCGATTTCACTGTCTCCGCAGAGGGCGTGGCCCTCATCACGATCAACCGTCCAGAGCGTCTCAATGCGATGGATGTCGAGCACTATCAAGGCCTGTCGCAAGCCTGGATGAAGGTGCGGGACGACCCGGCCATACGCGTGGCCATCGTCACTGGTGCGGGTGAGAAATCGTTCACCACCGGCGCCGACATCAAAAGCTTTATTACCGCCCCCACTCCGATGTCGGAGATGTGGCTGACCCAGGCTGACCAGCTGCTCAACCGGGGCCTGGAAGTCTGGAAGCCGGTGATCAGTGCGATCAACGGATACTGCCTGGGCGGGGGTGTGACCCTGATGCTGGCTACAGACATCCGGATTGCTGCCACGCACGCCACATTCAATTTGGCCGAGGTCAAGCGTGGCGTGATCGCCGGAAACGGTGGGACCCAGCGCATCATGAGTCAGGTGCCCTACGCCATCGGCATGGAAATTTTGCTCACGGGGGACAGCTTCAACGCTGCCACTGCCGAGCGCTGGGGCTTGGTCAACAAGGTGGTACCCATGGAGCAGTTGCTGCCCACGGCCATGGAATACGCCAAGCGCATCGCTGCCAATGCGCCGCTGGCAGTGCAAGCGGCCAAGGAGTTGGCCATCCGCAGCCGGGATCTGGATTTGCAGTCCGGTTTGCGCCTGGAGCGCCTGATCGGTCGCATGTTGCAAAACACCGAAGACGTGGCAGAGGGCACTCAGGCCTTCGCCGAAAAGCGTCCGCCGCAGTTCAAGGGGCGCTGAAATGAGCCGACCGCTTCCGCTAGCCGGCGTGACCGTCGTTGACCTCGGTCAGATCTACAACGGCCCGTATTGCAGCTTCATGTTGGCCATGGCTGGCGCGCGTGTCATCAAGATAGAGGCCAAGGGCGGTGAGCACCTCAGAAAAAGAAGTGTGGTGGGCGGTGCGGCGCTGCCCTTTGCCATGCTCAACAGCAATAAGACCTTTGCCACGCTCAACCTCAAAAGCGAGCGCGGCCGCGAACTGTTCAAGACCATGGTCTCGCGCGCTGACGTGGTGGTTGAAAATTTCGCGCCAGGCGCCATGGACCGTCTGGGCCTGGGCTATGAGGCGATGCGGCAGGTCAATCCCCGTCTGGTCTACGGCGCTGGCTCTGGCTATGGACGCTCCGGGCCCAACCGCAACTACCCAGCCATGGACCTGACGGTCCAGGCCATGGCGGGCATCATGAGTGTGACTGGCTTTCCTGATCGCCCGCCGGTCAAGGCCGGACCTGCCTTGTGTGATTTTTTTGGCGGTACGCACCTGTATGCCGGCATCATGACGGCCCTGTTCGAGCGCGAGCGCACGGGTCTGGGGCGGCTGGTGGAGGTGTCCATGCAGGAGGCTGTGTACGCCTCTCTGGCCTCCAATTTGGGGCTGCATTATGGCTCGCAAGGCAGCGTGCCGGCGCGCACCGGCAATCGCCATGGTGGCTTGGCCGAGGCGCCCTACAACGTCTACCCCACAACCGATGGGCACATCGCCATCATTTGTGTGGGCGAGTCGCATTGGAAGTCTTTGCTCACGGCCATGAAGCACGAGCACTTGCTCACTGATGCGCGCTACGCCGACCTTAAGAGCCGGGTCGAGCACATGGACGAGATCGACGAATTGGTCGGTGGGTTCACCAGCGGGCATAGCAAGCAGACCCTTTTCAACCTGCTCATGGAGCACCGGGTGCCTTGCGCGCCTGTGCGCAACCTCGATGAGGTGGTCAACGATGTCCACATGCACGATCGTGGCGCCCTTGAGTGGGTGGATCACCCCATGTACGGACGTGTCTGCCTGATGCGCTCACCACTTCGGTTTGAAGGCTCGCAGGCGCTGCCGATCAAGCCCAGTGGCGAAATCGGTCGAGACAATCAAGAGGTCTATGGCCAGTGGCTTGGCCTGTCAGACGCGCAACTGCAGCAGCTGATTGATCAGGAGGTCATCTGATGCGAGGAAAAGCTGTGATCGCCGGAGTCGGGCACACCGCCTTCGGCAAACTCGAGGGCCGCACCACGGTTTCTCTGAACATCGAGGCGGCGCGCAAGGCTTTGGCTGATGCGGGCATCGACAAGTCCATGGTCGACGGCTTGTTCGTCAAGGCGCCGACATCCAAGTTTGAAATGATGTACGCCCAGAAACTCGCCGAGGCCATGGGTCTGATGCCGCGCATCGGAGGCGTCTATGACCACGGCGGGGCCAGCAACATCAGCATGATCAGCTACGCGGCCATGGCCATCGAGGCCGGCCAGTGCGAGGTGGCGCTGGTGTGCCTGGCCGACAACCCCGCCACCGGCTCACGCCATGCCTATGAAAAATCCTGGGGCGATGACGATGTGTTCGGCTGGTTCGGTACGCCCTCGGGCTACGCCATGATTGCCCAGCGCCACATGGCTCAATTCGGGACCACGCGCGATCAGCTTGGCGCCGTTGTCACTGCCTGCCGAAAGCACGGTGCGAGCAATCCGAATGCGCAATTGCGCAAGCCGTTGACCCTGGAGCAATACCGACAGTCGCGTCTGATCGTTGCCCCTTTGACACGTGACGACTGCTGCCTGGTTTCTGACGGTGGCGCTGCAGTGGTCGTGATGTCGGCCGAGCGGGCCCGTCGGTTGCAGGTGGACAAGCCGGTATCTATCCTCGGCTTTGGTCAGGGTCAGACCTCCTGGGAGGTGGTGCAACGCCCGGTGCTCACCTCGACCGCTGCCGTCGAATCGGCGCAGACGGCGTTCAAGATGGCCGGGCTCAGCCCCAAAGATATTGATGTGGCCGAGCTCTACGATTGCTTTTCCATCGTCCCGTTGATCACCTTGGAAGATTACGGATTTTGCAAGAAGGGTCAGGGCGGGCATTTTGTGGAGGGCGGCCGACTCGAGGTCGGCGGTGAGCTGCCGCTCAATACGGCAGGTGGCTTGCTGTCAGAGACCGGGATGCCGGGCTTGCAGATGGTGATCGAGGGCGTGCGACAGATCCGAGGTGAAGCGGTCAACCAGGTCAAGAACGCGCGCACCTGCATCGTCAGCAACCAGGGCGGGATCATGCACACGCATTCCACGCTCATCTTGGGGCAATGAGGATCCGCCATGACTGATATTGATCTGCCACTTCCGATCCGCACCGAATTGACTGCCCCCTATTGGGACAGCTTGCAGCAAGGTGTGCTGTCTTATCAAAAGTGCAGCCACTGTGGTCACGCCTGGTTGCCCGCACGCACCGAGTGCCCTTCCTGTTTGCATGACCAATGGCAATGGGTGCCTTCTGGCGGCCGAGGCAAGGTGGTCAGCTGGGTGGTGTTTCACATGGCCTACCACAAGGCTTTTGAAAGCCGCCTGCCTTACAACGTCGCCATCATCGAGCTCGAAGAAGGTCCGCGCCTGATCAGCAATGTAGTCGGTCTTGCTGACCCCAACGGTTTGCACATCGATCAGCGCGTGACGCTTCGCATTGAGCAAGAAGGCGAATTCTCGGTGCCGCGTTTTGTGGCCGGTTAAAGCGAACCCCGTTCAGTCGCATTTCATCAATACAGCGCAAGGAGTCAGTCATGGCACTCAATCGTATTTGCAAACTCGCAGCTGCAGCCGCCTTTTTGGCGGCAAGCCTGACATCGGTCTGGGCACAAGACGCCTTCCCCACCCGCAGTCTGCGCATCGTCGTACCCACATCACCAGGAAGCGGTTCGGATATCGTGGGTCGTTTCTTCGCAGAACAGCTCTCGACTGTCCTCGGGCAGTCGGTCGTGGTGGAAAACCGGGCCGGAGGCAATGGCGTGATTGCTGCGATGGCGGTCAAGCAGGCGCCGGCCGACGGCTACACCCTGTTTTTGGGAACCAACACCCATCTGGCCGTCAATCCAGTGGTGATCAAGGACATCCCCTATGACGCCCTCAAGGACCTCAAGCCGATCAGTGGGCTGACCCGCGGCATGATGGTGCTGATCGCCGCAGAATCCAATCCCCGACTCAAAACACTCTCTGAGTTTGTGCAAGCCGGCCGCGACAGTCAGAAAAAGCTCAATGTCGGAAGCTACACGGCTGGCTTTCACCTGTCGGCCGAATGGTTCGGTGCGATCACCAAGACCCAGCACGTTAACGTTCCTTATCGCGGCGCTCCTGAGGTGTTCCTTGCGCTCCTGGGCAACCAGATCGACTGGGCGGTCAGTGACCTGATTGCTGCCATGCCGCAGGTCAGGTCTGGCAAATTGCGTGCGCTTGCGGTCACTGGGGATGTCAGGCATCCAGACTATCCGGAAATTCCCACCGCCAAGGAACTGGGCTACCCCGAATACGTCAACTACACCTGGACCACACTGACTGTGCGCAGTGAGACGCCCGAGGCCGTCACCAATCGGCTGGTCGATGCGGTTCAGAAAGTGCTGGCGATGCCGATCACCAAAGAGTTCACCCGCAAGATTGGCTCCGATCCACTGAACCTGGCGACCGGTGATATGCGGCGTTTTCAGATGAGTGAGATGGAGCGTTTTCGTGCGGTTGCCATTTCGGCCGGCATCAAGCCCCAATGAGGTCAATCCGATGAACGATGGTGCATCCACGCATTGGGTGAACAAGGCTGCGGTGGTCACCGGCGGTGCCCGGGGCCAGGGTGCTTGCGTGGCCCGTCTTTTGGCGCAGGCCGGTGCCACGGTGTTTGTGCTCGACACTTTGCCGCCCGCCGATGCGGCCTGGGCGCAGTTGCGCGAGCAGACCAGTGGCTTGCCTGGCCAGGTGGTGCCTGTATTTGGCGATGTGGCCAGAGAGTCGGGCTGGAGCGATCTGGCTCAACAAATCGAGCAATCGGATCTGGTCTTGCAGGGCCTGGTCAATAACGCGGGCATCACTGGCCCGCGTTCGCCGGTCACAAAGACGGTGCTGGATAACTGGCAGCGGGTCATGGCCACCAATCTGACCGGCACCTTCCTGGGCATTCGAGCCATGGCGCCGCTCATGACGCGTGGCGCGGCCATCGTCAATGTTTCTTCGACCGTGGGTATGACCGGCTACTTTTCTGCCGCCTACAGCACCAGCAAGTGGGCCTTGCGTGGTCTGACCCGCAGCGCGGCCATGGAACTCGGTCCGCGTGGTATTCGAGTCAATTGCATTTGCCCGGGTGTGGTTGACACCGAGATGGTGCGCAATTACCCCGCTTTGGTCGATACGCTGCAGGGGATCATTCCCCTGCAGCACATGGCTAAGCCGGAGCAACTTGCCGATGTCATGTTTTTCCTGCTCGGCCCACAGGCAGCTTACATCACCGGGGCCGATCTGGCGGTTGACGGCGGGGTCACCGGAGCGGGCATTTATTGGCCGGTGGGCCGCGCTTTGGGGGTTCTCTGAATCAGTGAGTAAAAAAAGAGCACGCAAGAGGTTCGACGTTGCGCGTCATGACGTAGGCGCACAGCGTATCAGGTTAGGACGTCCTTATTCAACGGGTAGCAACTCAAGGAGACTGCAATGAAGCATTCAAGCAAGTTCAAAAAATGGGCCAGCGCAGCGCTGGTTACTGCCGCGGCCTTGGCCAGCGGCGCTGTGATGGCGCAAAACATCAAGATCGGTGCGATCAACCCTTACAGTGGCCCCATGGCCCTGTATGGCACCGAGGTCACCCGGGGCTATGAACTGGCCGTCGACCAGATCAATGCCTCCGGCGGGTTGCTGGGTCGAAAAGTCGAGCTGGTGCGCGGCGACGCCTCCAACCCGCAGCAAGGCATCGCCACCGTCGAGCAGCTGGCGGTCAAGGATCGGGTGGACATGTTCCTGGGCACCTACATCAGCGGCATCTCGCTGACCGCCAGTGACGCGGCCATGCGTTACAACAAGCTGTATTGGGAAACCAATGCGGTGGCGGTCAACCTCACCGAGCGCGGCCTGCCCAACTTCATTCGCAGCGGCCCGGACGGCAACTCCTTTGCGGTCACCTCGGTCAATGTGATCCGTAACCTGATTGCACCCAATCTGAAGAAGGATATCAAGGACCTCAAGGTCTGGATTGAGCATGAGGATTCCATCTACGGCACCGGCATCGCTCAGGTTCAGCGCAAGCTGTTGACGGATGCGGGTGCCCGGGTGGTGGGGGTGGGCTCTCATCCGGCCCGTACCATCGACCTCAATGACTCGGTGTTGCGGGCCAAGCAGGCTGCGCCTGATGTGGTGGTGCAGACCGGCTATGTGCCCGACGGCAACCTGCTGCTTCGCACGATTCGTGAGCAGGGCTTCAAGCCTGGCGCAATTTTGATGGTGGGCACCGGCGATACGCCTGAAACGCTCGAGGCCATAGGCGCGGCTTACCTTGAGGGAATTTTGGTGATCGGCTACCCGCGCAACGACATCTCCGACGCCTTTGGTCCCGGCCACCGCGCCTTCCTGGCCGCTTACCGTGCCAAATACAAATCGGACCCGATTGCACCTCAGTGCATGGCCGCCTACTCGGGCACGTTGATCATGGCCGAAGCCATCAAGGCAGCGGGCAGCCTGGACCCCGAGAAGGTGCGTGCAGCAGCAGCCAAACTTGACAAGCCTGAGAGCTCCTACCCTTCGGGCTTTGGCGCCAAGTTTGACAACAACATGCAAAACGTGCGTGCCTGGTTCACCGCTTCACAATGGCAGTCGGGCAAGATGGTCACTGTCTTCCCGCAAAACGCTGCCTTGTCGGGCGTGACCGTCAGGCCGCTGGGTCGCCCTTGAGCGTTCGCAGGTCCATGTTGCCAACCGGCGCATCCATGGCCAAGACCCGCGGTCCGCAGCCCGGGTTCATGCCTTCCCGGGAGGGCTCATGGGTCTGACCGTGGCCTGTCTGGATGTGTGGGCCGATGCGGTGCGCCGTGAGGTGCAGCGCGTCGCGCCCAGCAACTGGACCTTGCGTTTCGCCCAGTCCTATGATCGTGCCCACCAGCATGCGGTGGCGGCCGACGCCGACGCTTTGCTCCCCGGCTTTGCGGCGATTGACGACGACCTGCTCGCAGCCGCACCGCGGGTGCGCTGGGTGCACAAGTGGGGCATAGGCATAGACAGCATAGACCAGGCGGCCTTGCGCCGCCGTGGCATTGGACTGGCGATCACCGCCGGCGCCAACAGCCAGCCGGTGGCCGAGATGGCCCTGGCCTTGATGCTGGCGGTCAATCGCCGCATTCCATATGTCAACCGCGTCTTGCGGCTGGGGCAATGGCCTACGCCTGAGATGCGCGAGACCTGCTTTCAGATCCAGGGCAAGACGGTGGGTATGCTCGGCTTTGGTCAGATTGGCAGGCGTCTGGCTCAGCTCCTGCTTGGCTTTGATGTTCGCATCCTGTATGACGACCCGCAGCCGGCCGATGCAGTGATCGAGCAGCGCTTGCGCGCCCAGCGCGTCAGCCGCGATCAATTGCTGGCCAATAGCGACATACTCAGCCTGCACGCGCCGCTGACCGAAGCCACCCGTCGTGTGATCAATGCACGCTCCTTGGCAGCGATGAAGCCTGGCGCGATCCTGATCAACACTTCGCGCGGGGGTCTGATTGACGAGACCGCCCTGTACTCTGCTCTGATCAGCGGCCATCTGCGCGGTGCTGGACTTGACGCTTTTGATCCCGAGCCGCCCTCGGTCAATAACCCGCTGATGCAACTCGAACAGGTCGTGCTCACGCCCCACGCGGGCGGCGGAGTGTTCGACAACGTCGAGCATGTGGCCCGCCATGCCTTTGGCAATCTGGCCCGCTGGGCCAGCGGCCAGGCTGTGATCGCGCCCGACCTGATTTTGGCGCCTGCGGGCGCTGTGACTGGACAGACCTGATGGACAGCTACCCCTTGCTGCGCAACCCGTTGGCCGAAACCCTGGCCGCCGGCGGCCTGGGCGTGGCCCTGATCGTGCAAAAGGTCCACAGCGTGGACATCGCTCTGGCGGCCAAGGCCTGCGGCTGCGATGCGCTGAGTGTGGACTTGGAGCATTCGGTGATTCCTGAGTCGGCGGCGGCACAGATTTGCGTGACGGCGCTGCATGCCGGTATCACCCCGCTGGTGCGGGTGCCCAGCCTCGACGGCCATTACGCCAATCGCCTGCTCGATGCAGGCGCCCTGGGCATCATCGCGCCGCATGTGGGCAGCGCCGAAGAAGCCCGGCAGGTGGTGGCGGCCTGCAAGTTTGCGCCCGAGGGCGAGCGCTCGGCCGCCGGTAACTGGCCACACGTGGGCTATCGACCGCGCGAGCCCAAGGCCTTGCGTGCTGCATTCAATGCCGCCACCACGGTGGTGGTGATGCTCGAGTCGCCCGAGGCGATAGAGCGCGCCGAGGAGATTGCGGCGGTGCCCGGCGTGGACATTTTGCATATCGGCACGGTCGATCTGTGTGATGCGCTCGGCCGACCCGCCGAATACAGCCACCCGCAGGTTATGGCCTGCCACGAGCGCGTCATCCGCGCCTGCCAGCGCCATGGCAAGGTGGCTGGCGCTGGCGGTCTGGCCCATACGCCGGCGCTTGTCCAGCAGGTCGTCAGCATGGGCGCGCGATTCGTGACGGCGGGCGTGGAATGGGATTTGATGATGGCCGGCGTGCGTCAGCGCGTGGGCAGCCTGAGGGACCTAAAGCTTTGACAGCGATTGAGGAGCAACGAGAAAACCATGGACCAACTTTTAAATGTGCTGGTAATCGGCCTGCTGCTCGGGGGCGTGTACGGCCTTGTCAGCGTCGGTCTGAACCTGATCTTTGGAACCGTGCGCATCGTCAACTTCGCCCAGGGCGAGTTGGTGATGTTTGGCATGTACGGCAGTTATTACGCTTACACCATGCTGGGCCTGAGCCCCTATGTCTCGGTTTTTTTGGTGGCGCCTGCGGTCGGTCTGCTCGGCGTGTTGATTCAGCGGCTGGTGATACAGCCCCTGCACAACGAGTCGAATATGCAGATCTTTGCCACTTTCGGCCTGTTGATGATGTTTCAGAACATCATGCTGGCTTTTACACGGGGCGAGGCGAGAAGCGTGGGGGGTGACTTTGGCGCCAGTGTGATCCAGGTGGGCGATCTCAAGGTAGGTACGGTGCGCCTGCTGACCTTTGTCATCACCACGCTGATCACCATAGGCCTGCACCTGTTTCTCACCCGCACCATGACCGGCAAGTCGGTGCGGGCGGTGACCCAGGACAAGCGCGCCGCCCGCACCATGGGCATCAATGTGGAAAAGACCTTCCTCTTGACTTTCGGGATTGGTTCGGCGCTGGCTGGCCTGGCTGGGGCCATGCTCACGCCGATTTACTCCATCACCCCCGGGGTCGGTGGCAACTTCATCCTGGCCGCTTTTGCGGTGGTGGTTCTGGGTGGGCTGGGCAGTGTCTGGGGGGCTTATCTGGGTGGGCTGATCGTGGGTGTGGTCGAGGCCTTTGCCGGCTATTACATCGATCCGGCCTTGCGCCATGCGATCTGGTTTCTGATTTTTCTGGTGGTTCTGATCATCCGCCCGGCCGGCCTGCTCGGCCAGGTCGGAGCCGAGGAGGTGGGTTTCCGTGAACAAAACTGATCAAACGCCGGCGGTCGTGCCGCCGGAAGTCTCTGGCCTGCAGTCGTCGGCCTCCGCGCTGTGGCGCTACCTGGCGCTGATGGCGCTGACCGCACTGCCCCTGGTCTTTCTGGCCAAGGACCCTTACTGGCTCAACATCATTGCCTTCACCTATCTGATGGCGGGCCTGGCCTCGGCCTGGAACATCATCGGTGGCTTTGGCGGGCAGTTCTCGCTGGGACATGGGGTGTTCTTTGGCATCGGCGCCTATGCCACCGCCTTTTTCACCACCCGCTATGGCATGTCGCCCTGGCTGATCATGGTGCCGGCGGCTGCAGTGGCTGCGCTGGTGGCGATGTTGATCTCCTGGCCGACCTTTCGGCTGCGTGGGCCCTTCTTTGCGATTGCCACCATGGCCTTCAATGAAGTGGCTTTCGTATTGGCCAACCACTTTGACACCTATACCGGTGGGCCGCGCGGCATCATGATTCCCTTCAAGGCTGGTTTTGCCAACATGATCTTTCGCGAGCGCTGGCAGTACGCCGTGCTGATGTTCGTGTTCGTCGCGCTGGTGGTGGGCATCACCGTCTGGCTGCGACGCAGCCGGCTTGGCTACTACCTGCTGGCGGTGCGCGAGGACGAGGATGCCGCCCGGGCTTCGGGCATCAACGTGCTGTCGGTC
This sequence comes from Comamonadaceae bacterium, assembly GCA_021299555.1. Taxonomy (GTDB): domain Bacteria; phylum Pseudomonadota; class Gammaproteobacteria; order Burkholderiales; family Burkholderiaceae_C; genus Polaromonas. The sequence continues at coordinate 44,379 of JAJTGH010000033.1, read as the reverse complement.
AAGCTTCAGGGCATGGCGCTCAGCGCCTTCCTCACCGCCATGGGTGGAACACTCTTCACCATGTATCTGCGCTTCATCGATCCGCCCACTTTGTTTACTTTGCAGGATGTGGGCGTAAAGTTCGCGCTGCTATCGCTCATCGGCGGGGTGGGCACCATCGCCGGTCCCTTGATGGGCGCGGCACTGATCGTGCCCTTTGAGAACTGGCTGCGTGCCCTGCTGGCCGATGCGCTGCCTGGCATGAACTTGGCCATTTTGGGTCTGTTGATGGTGCTGGCGGCCTTGTTCATGAAGCGTGGCGTGGTCGGTGCGTTTGAAGATCTGATGCGCAAGATCAAGAACAAGAGCAAGAAAGGGGGCCAGTGATGAGCCAAGCCTTGCTACAGACCCGGGGCGCGAGCAAGCACTTCATGGGTCTCAAAGCCGTCGACGATGTGTCGCTTTCGGTCAACAAGGGGGAGGTGGTCAGCATCATCGGCCCCAATGGCGCCGGCAAGACCACCTATTTCAACCTGCTCACTGGCCAATTGGCGCCGACTTTCGGAGAGGTCAGCCTGCGCGGGAAAAACATCAATGCGCTGCCACCGCATGATCGCGCCAAGCTCGGGATGGGGCGCACCTTTCAGATCGTCAAGCCGCTGATTGCTCTATCCGCCCTGGAGAACGTCATGGTCGGTGCGTTCCTTGGGCATGCCCGCATGGCCGATGCCCGCGATCGGGCGATGGCGGTGCTCAACCGCGTCGGCCTGGGCGCGCTGGCCAAGCGGCGTGCTGGTGATCTGACGCTCAGCGAGAGGCGCCGGCTGGAGGTGGCGCGGGCGCTGGCGCTCGATCCTGAGATCGTGCTGCTCGATGAGGTGATGGCCGGTCTGAACCAGAGCGAGACGGGCCGCTGCATTGACCTGCTGCGCAGCCTGCATGAGGAAGACGATCTGACCTTCCTGATCATTGAACACAACCTCAAGGTGGTGCGTGCATTTTCCGAAAGGGTGGTTGTGCTCGATCGCGGCCGTCTGATTGCCGAAGGTACGGCCGATGACATTTTGAGTTCACCGGAAGTGGTGAAGGCATATCTGGGCGAGGGGCACCAATGGACACCATCCTGAATGTGAGCAAGGTCGGCTCGGGCTACGGCGAGCTGCCGGTTCTGCATGACATAGACCTGCATGTCAATCGAGGCGAGATCGTTTCTGTGGTCGGCGCCAACGGTGCCGGCAAGACGACTTTGCTGCTGACCATCTCTGGCCATCTGCGGGCGCAATCCGGGCAGATTGTTTTCGGCGGCCAGGACATCAGCGCCGAGCCGGCCCATGCTGCGGCCGCCCGTGGACTCATCATGGTGCCCGAGGGCGGGCGCCTGTTTCCCTTCATGACGGTGCTGGAAAATCTCGAGCTTGGCGCTTACCATGACAAGGCTCGCTCGCAGATGAAGCACAATTTGGAGGAGGTGATGAGCTTTTTCCCCATCCTGGCCGAAAGGCGCACGCAGCTGGCCGGACGGCTGTCCGGTGGCGAGCGACAGATGTGTGCGGTCGCCCGGGCCATGATGGGCATGCCCAAGCTGATGATGCTTGACGAGCCTTCGCTGGGTCTGGCGCCGATCATGGTCGACCGGGTGTTCGATCTGGTCAAGCAGTTGGTGGCCAACAAGGGTCTGACGGTGTTGCTGGTTGAGCAGAATGTGCGCAACGCCTTGCAGATGTGCCAGCGTGGCTATGTGCTTGAACATGGCCAGTTGCTCAAGACGGGCAGCGGTGATGAGCTTTTGCGCGACCCGGACGTGCAGCGCTCCTACATGGGACTTTGATGACCCACCAGGTGTGTGTCCTTGGCGCTGGTGCCGGTTTTGCGGGCGATCGTGTTGATCCAGCCGTGGTGTTGGCGCGTGCCGGAGTCGATGCGGTGGTGCTTGAATGCCTGGCCGAGCGCACGCTGGTGCCAGCCATACGCGCGCGCCGTGACAACCCGCAGGCCGGCTATGACCCGCGCTTGGTGCGCCGGCTCACGCCGCTGCTGCCAGTGGCGCGCGAAAAAGGTTGTCGCATCGTCTCCAACCTGGGCGCGGCCAATCCGGTGGCTGCGGCCGAGCGCATCGCCCGGCTGGCACGCGAGCTGGGTCTGCATGGCCTAAAGGTCGCTGCGGTCGTGGGTGATGACGTGTCTGACCGCGCCGCGCAGGTGCGCTGGGTGCGCGAGCCCGGTGCGCCGCTGCTGGGCGCCCATGCCTATCTGGGCTGTCATCGGCTGGCCGATGCGCTGGCGCAAGGCGCCGATGTGGTGGTCACTGGCCGGGTGGCCGATTCGGCGCTGTTCTCTGCGGTGGCGCGTGACCGGCTTGTGCCCGGTGAAGACGCCCTGGCTGGCGCCATCGGCGTTGGGCACCTGCTCGAGTGCGGGGGACAGCTCACCGGAGGCAATTACGAGCCCATCGCAGGTGCCGGTCTGCCGCCGCCCCTGAGCGCCGAGCAGTACGCCAGTCTGGGCTATCCGCTGGCGCGGGTGATGTCAGACGGCTCGGCCGAGATTGGTTTGCCGCCCGGCGCGCCTGGCATCGTCGATGCGCTGACCTGTAGCTTGCAGCTGCTCTATGAGGTGCACGACCCTTCTTATTACGCCACCCCGGACCTGGTGGTCGACTTCAGTGGGGTGCGCTTTGAGACGCTGGGTGAGAACCGTGTGCGCATGAGCGGCGTGCGATCCAAGGGGCCGCCACCGACGCTCAAGGTGGCCGGTTTTGTTGATCGGCCCGGCTTCATCATGGACTGCGAGATCGCCCTGGCTGGCGCAGGCGCGCGTGAGCGTGCCGAGGTAATGGCGCAGGCGCTGCGCCTGCGCCTGGGGGACTGGGCCGACGGCGATATTGCGGTCGACCTGGTGGGCGCAGGATCGGTGCTGCGCGCCGGCTCGCAGCCGATGCAGGGACCTGCGCCAGAAATGCGGGTGCATGTGTCGGCGCGCTGCAGCGATGGCGAGCAGGCACAGATCATTGAAGACGAGGTCTATGCCATGACCTTGTCCGGGCCGGCCGGTGGCTGCAGCGTGCGCAGCGAAAAGCGGCCCCGCATCGAGGTGCTCGACGGTTTCATCGAACATCAGCAGGTGCCCACGCAACTGCATTGGAGTCAGTCATGAGGGTGGGCGATATTGCTGCCGGCCGCGCCGGCGACAAAGGCGACACGCTCGACCTGTCACTGGTGGCGTGTGACCAGGCCGCCTACGAGCTGTTGTGCAAGGCGCTCACGCCTGAGCGTTTGCAGCCGCTGATGAACCGTATCGTGCCCGGGCCGGTGATGCGCTATGAGGTCCCGGGCCTGCGGGCGCTCAAGTTTGTGCTGCCCCAGGCCTTGCCTGGCGGCGTCTATGCATCCCTGCACCCAGGACTGCACTGGCAGAAGGCGGCCATCTGGCTTTTGCTGGATCTGCACGTGGAGGATGAGGGGCACACGCTGCTTGCGCCGGTCGACCGGCAGGAGAGGCGTCCATGAGCCACCCCACCGCCTTGAGCCATTGGCACCGCAGCGCGGCTGCGGCCACGCGGCTCGAATCGCTTTTTGGCAGCCGGGTCGAGCCCTGCTTCATCGACAGGCCGCGCAGCCTGCACCAGATGCTCGAGCGTGCCGCCGAGCGCCATGCCGAGCACTGCGCCCTCGTCTGCGGCGAACAGCGCCTGAGCTACCGGCAATTGCTGGCCACTGCCGCCTCGCTGGCCGCCGGCATGGCGCAAGCCGGCGTGCGGGTCGGCGACCGGGTGGCGCTGCTGCTGGGCAACCGTATTGAATTTGTCGTAGCCCTGTTTGCGGCGGCCCGTCTGGGCGCTATCGCGGTACCGCTGAGCACCCGCGAGCAGACCCCGGGCCTGAGCTATATGTTGCAGCACTGCGGCGCCGTACTGCTGCTGCACGAGGCCGAGCTGGCGTCCATTGTGCCGCCGGCCGCCGAGCTGCCGGCGATCAGGCAGCGCTGGCAGCTCGGCGAAGATACCGCAGCGATTCTCTACACCTCAGGCACCACCGGCAGGCCCAAGGGCGCCATGCTCACCCACCTGGGCATCGTGCATTCCTCCATGCACTATGCGTTGGCCATGGGCTTAGGGCCGAACGATGCCACTGTGGCCGCAGTGCCGCTGAGCCACGTCACGGGCCTGGTGGCCCTGACCACGACCTTCGTCTATTGCGCTGGAAAGATGGTCATCATGCCGGCCTTCAAGGCGGCCGACTACCTGCGCATTGCCGGGGCCGAGCGCATCAGCCACAGCCTGATGGTGCCGGCCATGTACAAGCTGTGCTTGCTCGATCCGAGCTTTGCGCAGTACGACCTGAGCGCCTGGCGCATCGGCGCATACGGCGGCGCGCCCATGCCGGTGGCCGTGATCGTCGAGCTGGGCGAGAAGATTCCTGAGCTGATGCTGATGAACTGCTATGGTGCAACCGAAACCACCTCGCCGGCCACGCTCATGCCGCCGGGCCAGACCCGAGCCCACAACGACACCGTAGGCCAGAGCCTGCACTGTGTCGATATGCGGGTGATGGACGACGAGGGACGCGAACTGCCAGCCGGTACGCTGGGCGAAATTTGGATCAAGGGTCCTATGGTGGTCAGTGGCTACTGGAACAACCCCGAAGCGACGCAGGCCAACATCACCGGGGGCTATTGGCACTCGGGGGATCTGGGGACCATCGACGAGCAGGGCTATGTGCGCGTGATGGATCGAAAGAAAGACATGATCAACCGCGGCGGCTTCAAGATCTACACCATCGAGGTGGAAAATGCGCTTTATGAGCACGCTGCGGTACAGGAGTGCGCCGTCGTTGCCAAGCCCTGTCCGGTGCTCGGTGAGCGGGTGCACGCCTTCATCAGTCTCAAGCCTGGCCATCTGCCCAGTGACGCCTTGTCCAACGAAATCAGATCGCACTGCGCCGCTCGCCTTTCCGACTACAAGGTCCCCGAGTCCTACTCGGTGGGCGTCGAGCCGCTGCCGCGCAATGCCAATGGCAAGCTGCTCAAGCGCGAGATGCGTGAGCAGGCCGCGGCGATCGCCCCGCTGGTGCCACAGAGGCGATCATGAGCGCGTCAGGTGAAAACAAAGCGGGCAGTTTTGCCCAGACCATCGAGGACGTCCGCGCTCTGGTCGGGCGGCAGGCGTTTGTTTCTGACTGGGTGCAGATCACTCAGCAGCACATTGATCTGTTTGCCCAGGCCACGGGTGACTTTCAGTGGATCCATGTCGATGTGGCGCGGGCCCGGAAAGAGTCGCCCTATGGCAACACCATTGCCCATGGCTTTCTCACCTTGTCCTTGCTCGGTCAGTTTTATGAACGGCACATGACACTGCCGTTTTGCGAGATGGGCCTCAATTACGGACTCAACAAGGTGCGCTTTACCAGCCCGGTGCCCGCCGGCAGCCGGGTGCGTGGCCAGTTTGTCCTGGCCCAGCTCGAGGACATTGCAGGCGGCTTGCAGCTGACCTTCAAGGTCACCCTCGAAATCGAGGGACAGGAGCGGCCGGCCTGTGTTGCCGAATCGGTCGTTCGTCAATATTTTCAGGCGCAGGTTCCCGCCAAACCCTGAAGTCCAAACGTCAGAAAGTTCAGCCATGAAAGCCTTGATCTGCAGCCAGTACGGGCCGCCCGAAAACCTGCATGTGCGTGACATGCCCGATCCCCAGCCCGGCGCGGGCGAGGTGGTGGTGCGCGTGCGCGCGGCCGGTGTGAATTTCCCAGATGCGCTCATCGTTCAAAACCTCTACCAGTTCAAGCCCACGCCGCCGTTTTCACCCGGGGGCGAGATGGCCGGCGAGGTGCTGGCCGTGGGCGAGGGCGTCAAACGATTCAAGGTGGGCGACCCGGTGATCGCGTTGACCATCTGGGGGGGCTTTGCCGAGCAGGTGTTGGCCAAAGAAGAGCAGCTCATTGCCATGCCGCAAGGCATGTCCTTTGAAGTGGCCGGCTCCTTGCTGTTGACCTACGGCACTTGCCTGCATGCCCTGCGCGATCGGGCTGACCTGCAGCCTGGACAGACCGTTCTGGTACTCGGCGCGGCAGGCGGCATAGGCATTGCCACCATCGAGCTGGCCAAGGCCCTGGGCGCGCGGGTGATTGCTGCAGCTTCTTCGGCCGAAAAACTCGCCACTTGCCGCGCGCAAGGGGCAGATGAAACCATCAACTACCGTGAACAAAATCTGCGCGAGGAAGTCAAGCGACTGACCGGCGGCAAGGGTGTGGATGTTGTGATGGACCCGGTCGGCGGAGACTACGCCGAGCAGGCCCTGCGTTCTATGGCCTGGCGAGGCCGCTACCTGGTCGTCGGGTTCACTGATGGCCAGATTCCACGACTGCCGCTCAATCTGGTGCTGCTCAAGGGCTGTGCCATCGTCGGCGTGTTCTGGGGCGACTTCATCCGCCGCGAGCCGCAGGCGGCCCAGCGCGACCTTGAAGACCTGATGGCCTTGTTGCGACAAGGGCGGATCAAGCCGCTGATCTCGGGCCGCTACAGCTTGCAGGACGCGCCCAAGGCCATCTTGGAATTGTCGCAGCGCCGGGCGCAGGGCAAACTCATCGTTGTGCCCTGAGGCCGATCGTGCCCTCGATGCCCAAACCACGAAGGACACCATGACACAACGTGTGACCCTCATCACGGGCGGCTCCAGCGGCGTGGGCGAGGCCGTGGCCCTGGAGCTGGCGCGGCGCGGGCAGGCCGTGGTGATCAACTTCAGCCGCAACCGCGATCTGGCCGATTCGGTGGTTGCAGAGTGCCAGGCCGCCGGTGGACAGGCAATTGCCGTGCAGGGCGATGTGGCCAGTGACAAAAACTGCATCGCCATTGCCCAGGCCGCCATGGCGCGTTTTGGTCGGATTGACAACTTGGTCAATTGCGCTGCCACCACGCAATTTGTACCCATGCATGAGCTCGACGGCGTTCAGGCGGAGGATTTTTTGCGTGTCTATGCTGTCAACGCCGTGGGGCCGTTTCAGATGGCCCGTGCAGCTGCCCGGCACATGGGGCCGGGCAGCGCCATTGTCAGCGTTTCGTCGATTGCCGGGCAAACTGGCAGCGGTTCATCTTTTCCCTATGTCATGTCCAAGGCCGCGCTCAACATCCTGACCGTGGGGCTGGCGCGCAACCTGGCGCCAAACGTGCGTGTCAATGCTGTTTTGCCCGGCATGATTGAGGGGCGCTGGATGCGTGACGGCCTGGGCGAGCAGGGCTACGAAAAGGTCAAGGCCCAGTTCTCGGGCAGCTCGCTGCTTGGGCGCATCAGCACGCCGCAGCAAATTGCAAGCGCCGTGCTCTGGTTGCTCGAGCCCGACTGCATGGTCACTGGTCAACAGATCGTGGTCGATGGCGGCTTTGTGTTGGGCAAGCCGCCATCGGCTGCCGGTTCCACGCCCCGGTCGCAGTCGTGAGCGGCGTGCAACAAGACCAGACCCAGTGGGGCTTTGAGCCGGCACGGCTGGAGGCCTTTTTGCGCCAGCGGTTGCCCAACCTGCAGGGGGTCATGCACCTGCAGGCCATAGGCGGCGGTCAGTCCAACCCCACATTTTTTGTGTCGTTTGAAAACCGCCGTCTGGTGCTGCGCAAAAAGCCTGTCGGCCCCGTGCTCCCTTCAGCGCATGCGGTGGATCGCGAATTTCGTGTCATGCAGGCCCTTGGTGCCAGCGCCCTGCCGGTGCCACCCATGGTGCTGTTGCACCAGCAGCCCGACGTGCTGGGCACCGACTTTTATGTGATGGAGCGCGTTGAAGGGCGGGTGTTCAACCGCAATGATTTGCCCGGCCTGATGCCCGCAGAGCGCCGTGCCATTTACCTGTCCATGGCTCAGACGCTGGCTGTTTTGCATGGACTCGACCATGAGGCCCTCGGCCTGGCTGGCTTTGGCAAGCCTGGCAATTACTTTGAACGCCAGCTGGCCCGCTGGACGCGGCAATGGGGTTTGTCCAAAACCCGTGAGAACCCAGCCATAGACAAGCTGATCGCCTGGCTGGCCGTGAACCTGCCGCAAGATGAAGAAACCCGACTCACGCACGGTGATTTCAAGCTCAACAACCTGATGTTTCATCCCACCAAGCCGCGCGTGGTGGCGGTGCTCGACTGGGAGCTTTCGACCCTGGGCCACCCTTTGGCCGACGTGGCCTTCAATACCGTGGCCTGGCGCACGCTGCCCAGCGAGTACGGTGGCATACGCGGTCTGGATTTGCAGGCCTTGGGCATCCCGGACGAGGCCGAGTATCTGAGCCATTACTACCGATTGAGCGGCCGCAGGCAGCAGGCCCAGCCCTTTCACTGGGCCTTCGCCTTCATGCGATGGGCGGTGATCTTCGAAGGCATCGCCGCGCGCGCGGCCGCTGGCAATGCGGTCAGCAGCAACGCCGCTGAGGTCGGCCGATTGGGTCCGGCCCTGGCGCGAAGGGGGCTGGAGGCCCTCGAGCTGAATGGCGCCGAGTTTTCTGAGCGCATGGCGCTTTGACTTTTTTGCAAGCACGGAAAGTGACACCATGATCCCCAACACCCGCCCCACCTCGGCCGACAGCCCTGTGCTTTTTTGGCGCGACGCTGGGGTCGCCCACATCCGCTTCAACCGGCCAACGGCGCTCAATGCGATCGACCTGGCCATGGCTGAGTCTTTTCACCAAGCCTGCCGTGAACTTGCCAGTGACGACAGCGTGCGCGTGGTTGTTCTCAGCGGGGAAGGCCGGGCCTTTATGGCTGGCGGTGACCTGCCTTCCATGCAGGCCGACCCGGTGGGCGGCAGTGGCGCGCTGATCGCCCAGATGCACCCGGCCATCGAGTTGCTCGCTGGCCTGCGTGCGCCGGTCATCGCCTCGGTCCACGGCGCAGCGGCAGGCGGCGGTCTTGGCCTGGCTCTGGCCTGTGACCTGGTCATTGCGGCCCATGGCACGCGCTTTAACCTGGCTTATCCGCGACTGGGGACCAGCTCGGACTGCAGCACTTCATGGGGATTGGTGCGCTGGGTGGGTCTGCGCAAGGCGATGGAGATTGCCCTGCTCAACGACACACTTGACGCGGACGAGGCCCTGCGCATCGGGCTGATCAACCGAGTGGTTGCGGCCGATGAATTGACTGCCCAGACGGCATTGCTGGCACAGCGTCTGGAGCGCTCCGCTCCGATCGCGCTGGGCAACCTCAAGCAACTCATGCGTCAGTGCGATCAAAACGACCTGCACGCCCAACTCGAGCTGGAGGCGCGCCTGTTTCGCCAATGTGCGCAAACAGCCGATTTCGCAGAAGGACTCGATGCCTTTTTGGGCAAGCGGGAAGCCAAATTTCAAGGGCGTTGAGTTTTCAGCGCCGCATGCTGCAGGAGTTTTAAATGTCTGAAACGTGTTTGCGTCTTGAGCGGCCCCAAGAGGGTCTGGTGGTTCTGACTTTGCAGCGTGCTTCTCGCATGAACGCCATGGACGTGCCCTCCATGCGCCAACTCAAAGCCACGCTCGATCAATTGGCTGCCGATCGCAGCGTGCGTGTTCTCCTGCTCACCGGCGAGGGCCGCGGCTTTTGCGCCGGATTGGATCTCAAATCCGTGCTCGATGGGCAGGGCCGCTACGGACTCAATGCCACCGAATCCTACGAGCTGCAGATGGTCTTTGACGCCGTCATGCGGCGACTGCGCTCCATGGATGCGGCGGTGATCGCAGCTATCAACGGCGTGGCTGTGGGCGCCGGGTTTGGTTTGGCGCTGTGTGCCGACGTGCGCTTTGCCAGCACCGAGGCCACTTTTCATGTGGGCGCGGTCAAGGTCGGCCTGTCCGCCGGCGAGTGCGGCATCAGCTACCACCTGCCGCGGCTGATCGGCGCGGGCCGCGCCTTCGAACTCATGCTCACGGGCCGGCCGGTCGATGCGCAGGAGGCCGAGCGCATCGGCTTGGTGGCCGGCATCACGCAGCCTGAAAACCTCCTATCGCATGCTCTGGCGTGTGCTCGGCAGATTCTGGCCAACAGTCCCTACAGCACCCTGCACACCAAGCGCGTGATGTGGAGCAACCTCGATGCCCCCGGACTGGAAGCAGCGCTTGATCTGGAAAACCATGTGCAGGTGCTGGCCCTCATGACCCAGGATTTTGGCGAAGCGGCACTGGCTTTTAGCCAGAAGCGATCGCCCCAGTGGTGCGGCCGCTGAGCCCACGCCCGGGCACTTTTTTTCCGGGGCAGGCCTAAAACGCCGCTTTGGCCGCTGCTTTGTTTTGAGCGGCAAGGCGAGCGAATTCTGCGCGCAGTGCGCGCAACTTTTCGCGCGGATCTTCTTTGACCGTCGCCTTGTCCAGCGCCATCTCGGCAATGAAGCGGCTGGGCGCGGCTGCCACGGTGTCGCGGCCCTTTTTGCGGCGTCGGGTCCAGCTCACTGCCAGCGTGCGCTTGGCGCGGGTAATGCCCACGTACATCAGGCGACGCTCCTCCTGCAGGCGCATCGCCAGGTCTTCGTTGCTGTCCTCATCGTCCATCTTGAACGGCAACAGCCCTTCAATACAGCCCACCAGCGTGACATGCGGCCACTCCAGGCCCTTGGCAGCATGCAGGGTTGAGAGCGTAACCACGTTTTGTTCGCCCTCACGCTCACTGATGGTCGACAGCAGCGCGATGGTCTGCACCACTTCGAGCAGGGTTTTGGATTCGCGCTCGAGCACCAGGCCCGCAACATCTTCCATCTGACCGCCGCAGCGCTGGGCCATCCACTGGCAAAAATCCAGCACGTTGGACCAGCGCGCAGCCGCCGCTTGTTCACTGTCTTCGCCGTCATACAGATGCTGCTCGTAGCCGATGTCCTTGAGCCAATCCATCAAGAAGGTCAGTGCTGCCTGAGCCCCTGTCGTGTGGCGGGCGCGGTACTCCAGGTCGTTGATGCAGCGGCCAAATTCCTGCAGCGAGCCCACCGCCTTGCCCTTCAACACCGCGACCAGGCTGTGGCTGTGCAGGGCCTCAAACAGGCTGAGCCGGTACTGGCTGGCAAAGCCGCCCAGAGCAGCCAGCGTGGTGTGTCCGATGCCGCGCTTGGGGCTGGTGATGGCCCGCAAGAAGGCTGGGTCATCGTCGTTGTTGACCAGCAGGCGCAGCCAGGCGCACAGATCTTTGACTTCGGCGCGGTCGAAAAAACTCTGGCCTCCTGAAACCTTGTAGGGGATTTGCGCTTTGCGCAGGGCTTTTTCAAAGGGCTTGGCCTGGTGGTTGGCGCGGTAGAGCACGGCAAAGTCTTTCCATTCGCGGTGGCGCTGGCCTTGATCAGCGCGCAGGCTCTGTATGCGTGCAACCACCCGCTCGGCTTCATGCTCTTCGTTGTCGCAGTCCATCACGCGCACCGGCTCGCCCTCGCCCAGTTCGGAAAACAGCGTCTTGGGAAACAGCTTGGGGTTGGGTCCGATCACGTTGTTGGCCGCGCGCAAGATCGCACCGGTGGAGCGATAGTTCTGTTCGAGCTTGATGACCCGCAGTTGTGCAAAGTCGATCGGCAGTTTCTTGAGGTTCTCCAGTGTGGCGCCGCGCCAGCCATAAATGGACTGGTCGTCGTCGCCCACGGCCGTCAGCCGTGCCCGGGGGCCGACCAGCAGCTTGAGCAGCTCATACTGGGTGGCATTGGTATCCTGGTATTCATCGACCAGCACATATCCGAGGGCCTGTTGCCAGCGCTGGCGCACTTGGGCGTGTTCGCGCAGCAGTTTCAATGGCAGACCGATCAGGTCGTCAAAGTCCACGCTTTGGTAGGCTGACAAGCGTTCCTCGTAGCGAGCCATGATGCGAGCCAGCGCCATGTCCTCGGGGCCGCTGGCCTGTGCCTGCGCTTGCGCGGCGTTGAGCCCCTGGTTCTTCCACAGGCTAAGGGTCCACTGCCATTGGCGCGCTGTGGCTGCGTCGGTGGTGCCACCGCAGTCCTTGAGCAGACTTGTGACGTCGTCACTGTCGAGGATGCTGAACTGCGGCTTGAGGCCAAGCGCGGCGCCGTCCTGGCGCAGCATGCGAACACCCAGCGCATGGAAGGTGCAGATCAGTACACCCTTGGCGCGCTGGCCGATCAGGCCTTTGGCCCGCTCACGCATTTCCGCAGCCGCCTTGTTGGTGAAGGTGATGGCGGCGATCTGCTCGGGAGCCAGACCTGCTTGAATCAGACGGCCGATCTTGTGTGTGATCACACGCGTTTTCCCAGAGCCAGCACCGGCCAGCACCAGGCAGGGACCGTTGATGTGATGAACCGCTTCGAGCTGAGCAGGGTTCAGACCAGCGCTGGTCATAGAAGAGTCGGTGGGTGGATGGGGCGGCATGGACAGCGGTGCGGCGAACGGCAAGCCTGGGCGGCATGCAAAGCGCACGATCATAGCCATAAGGCGGGTGCAAGCGCCCGCCTGGGTCGAGCCAGTTGCGACCCGCAGCCCCGCCCCGACCTCCCTCAAGGGCAAGATGGCATGGGCGAGGCAGTCATGGCGAGCGATCTGAGGATCGGCGGTGAGATAGGCCGACCAGGCTGGGGCCGGCCATCCCCGATGGCCGTGGGTCGACAATCTGGCCCTGTGACTGCCATCTTGTTGACCACATTTCCGTTTTTTGCCCTGGTGCTGTGCGGCCATCTGGCCGCGCGTTGGGCCTTGCTGCCGCTGTCAGCCATTGCGGGGCTCAATGGTTTCGTGCTTTACTTTGCGCTGCCGTGTATGTTGTTTCGCTTTGGCGCAGACACCCCTGTGGCGCAATTGCTCGATGTGAGGTTGGCGCTGCTGTATCTCCTGAGCGCTCTGTTGATCGTGGGACTGACGGTGCTGCTCACACGGCGCGGGTCGGTGAAATGGAACGATGCGGCCTTTGGTGCTCTGGTGGCCGCGTTTCCCAACACCGGTTTCATGGGCGTGCCTTTGCTGGTTGCCTTTATGGGCAATGCGGCGGCCGGGCCTGCCATCGTGACCCTGGTGGTGGATCTGGTGCTGGTCAGTTCGCTGTGCATTGCCCTTTCACGCCTGGACAGCGCCGACTTGCATGGGGCTGAGCAGGCTGGACTCAAGGCGCTCAGAGGCGTGCTGTCCAACCCCATGCCTTGGGCGGTCTTGTTGGGTGCACTGGCTTCAGGCTTGGGCTACCGGCCCGTGGCACCGGTCATGAAGACCATCGACCTGCTGGCCGATGCGGCATCGCCCGTGGCCCTGTTCACGATAGGCGCCGTGCTGGCCCGCTCGCAGATGGGCCGCGCGGGGGGTGCGGCCCTGGTGCGGCGTGAAGAGCTGGGCGTGGTGCTCATCAAGCTGTTGGTCCACCCGGCGCTGGTGGCCGGCCTGGGCTGGCTGGCCCTGCAAGCGGGCGTGGGCTTGACGCCATTTTCAGTCACGGTGGCCACACTGGTGGCGGCCCTGCCAAGCGCGAGCAATGTGGCTTTGCTGTCCGAGCGTTTTGGTGCCAACACCGGGCGGATCGCTCGCATCATCTTATGGTCCACGGCGCTGGCTTTTTTTAGTTTTTCTGCGGCCCTGACCTGGCTGCTTTGAATGACTGCCTGCGCTTGTCAGATGCTCAGGGGATCGACATCCATGGCCCAGCGGATCAGGCTGCGATAGGGCTCCTGGCGGCGGGTCTGGTTCAGCAGGGGCTGCCAGCCGCTGAGAAACTGCTGCAAGGCCGGTCGTGAGTGGCTTTCAACCAGCATTTGAGCCCGCTCCACGTTGGCCACGCGTTGCAAGGACATGGGGACCGCCGGGTACATGACCACCCGATCGCCGCCGGGCAGCCCCGCTTGTGCTGCTGCATGGGCCACAGCGCGCAAAAAACCCTGCGCCACGTCCTGTGTTCTTGCTTCGGCCCGCAGCAAGGCGGCGTAGCCAAAGGGAGGCAGTCCTGCGGCCCGCCTTTGCCCGAGCTCGCTGTCTGCAAAGCCTGGGTAGTCGTAGTTCTGGAGGGCGGTAAACAGGGGATGGGTCGGATGAAAAGTCTGCACCCACATTTGGCTGCGCTGGCTTTGCGCGGCTTGTCGACCCGCTCGACCGGCCGCTTGCATCAAGAGGGCAAACAGGCGTTCAGGGGCCCGAAAGTCGCTGGAGAACAGCGCGCCGTCCGGATTGACAGCGGCCACCAGGGTGATGTTGCGAAAGTCGTGCCCCTTGGTCACCATCTGGGTGCCCACCAGCACGTCGGTCTGACCCTGATGGACTTGGGCCAGTTGGCTCTCGAGGGTGCCTTTGCCACGCGTGCTGTCGGCATCGATCCGTGCCACCCGCACGCTCGAGCCGTCGGGCCGGGCGATGTCGCGCAGCAGGTCACTCAGATGCTCCTCGAGCTTTTCCGTGCCTCGGCCGACCGGCGCGATGTCCACATTGCCGCAGTCGGGGCAGCCGCGTGGCACTGGGTCGGTGTAGCCGCAATGGTGGCAGCGCAAGGTGCGGTCGAGCTTGTGAAACACCCGGTACGCGCTGCAGTGCGGGCATTGACTTTTCCAGCCGCAGTCGTGACAGGCCAGCACCGGCGCGTAGCCGCGGCGGTTCAAAAAGATCAGCGACTGCTCGCCGCGCGCCACGCGCTGTGCAATGGCTTGCAACAGCGGCGGTGCCAGCACCGCACCCTTGGGCTGTTGACCCATGTCCAGCAGCTTGACTTCGGGGCCGCTGTCGCCCTCCTGTGCGCCAATGCGCTGCCGCATGTCCAGCCGCAGGTAGCGATCGCTCAGGCAGGCCTGCCAACTCTCCAGTGAGGGGGTGGCCGAACCCAGCAGCACGCGGCATGGCGGGGCGGGTGATGCGCTCGATGTGCCCTGGGTGGGCGGCTGGCTCTCCAGGCGGCCGCGGTAAACGGCCAGGTCGCGCGCCGAGTAGCGGGCGCCCTCTTGCTGCTTGTAGCTCGGGTCGTGCTCCTCGTCGACCACGATCAAGCGCAGCCCGGGCAAGGAGGCCAGCACCGCCATGCGCGTGCCCAACACCACCCGGGCCAGCCCGCTGTGCGCAGCCAGCCAGGCCTTGAGCCGCTGCGCCGGGGTCAAGCCGCTGTGCATGGCCACCAGCCGGTGCTGGCCCAGGTGCGCAAAGCGCTCGTGCAGGCGCTCCTGCAGTTGGGGGGTGAGGTTGATTTCAGGCACCATGATCAGCACCTGGGCGTTGTCGTCGCTTTGCAGCACCTGCTCGGCCGCGCGCAGGTAGACCTCGGTCTTGCCGCTGCCAGTGGCGCCAAAGAGCAGGGCCGGTCGGTCGGCCAGGGCAAAGCCTTGCAGCGCCGCCCATTGCTGCGCACTGAGCTCGGGCCGCTGCGCCGCCGGGGGGCAGGCCTGTGCTTTGGGCGTGGGCCGTTTCAGCCGCCGCGCCAGTTGCACCGCATCGAGTTCGCGCAGCTGTGGTGGCAGGGCGGCCAGAGCCACTTCGCCCAGCGACCGCTGGTAGTAGCCAGCGGTAAAACCGATCAGTTGGCGCCAACTTTGGGACAGGGGCTCGATGCCAGCGAGCACGCCGGCCACCGATTTTCGCTGGGCCACGCTCAGTTCGCCCGGATCGGTGCGCTGCGCCCACACCACGCCGAGCACCTCTCGTCGACCCAGAGGCACGCGCACCAGCTGGCCCGTTGAAAGCAGCGACTCACTTTCATAGGTCAGGGGTCCAGCCACGTTGCTGTGGGCCGGTGTGGCGACGACGATGTCCAGCCAGTGGCTCATGATTTGGATGAGTTTTTTCCCGTTTCACCTTCGCACAATCTGCTAAGTGCTTGATTTCATGCGAGCTTTGTCGTTGTCCAGCATTCCTGTGGATAACTTTGTTGATAGTTCACCCCGGTCATGCTGCAAGCCTTGTAAATCAAGGCCTTGTCTGGAATGCCCGTAAAAACGGCAGATCTGTAATTTCCTTAAAAATCAAGTACTTGGCAATGCTATGGCTTTTATAGCGAGGCCGCGCGCAGGATGAACACTTTGTCGCACCGCAGCACGAATTTTGTGCATAAGTCGCCCCCGCCGACCTGCTTTCATGCTATATGCGTGACCTTCGATGTTGTGCAGCCAGTGCCCGGAGGGCCCTTGGCCGGCCCAGCAAAAGCATTGCCATGGCCCGGCTTCAACTGGCCTTGCGCATGGCCCTCGAATGGCTGTGCACCGCTTCGACCAAGGCGCTCACATGCTCGGGCGGGGTGAATTGGCTGATGCCGTGGCCAAGGTTGAAGATGTGGGTCGGGCCGCGGGTGCCCGGGTCGGTGTGGGGCTTGCCAAAGCTCTCGAGCACATGCCGCACCTGCGCGGCAATGGCCTGTGGCGGGGCAAACAGGACGTTCGGGTCGATGTTGCCCTGGAGCGCCTTGCCCGGGCCGCCGGCCGCACCGCCGACCTGGGCTCGGGCTTTGCCCAAGTTGGCCGTCCAGTCCAGCCCCAGCACCTCGCAGTCAAGATCGGCCATCTCGGGCAGCCACAGGCCGCCGCCTTTGGTGAACACAATGCGCGGGATCACCGCGCCGTCCTGGTTGCGCTTGAGCTGAGCCAGCACCCGGCGGGTGTAGGCCAAGCTGAATTCTTGGAACGCGCCGTCGGCGAGCACACCGCCCCAGCTGTCAAACACCATCACCGCTTGTGCACCGGCCTCGATTTGCGTGTTGAGGTAAAGAGCCACCGCGTCGGCATTGATCGCCAAGATGCGGTGCATCAGGTCGGGGCGCGAATACATCAGACTTTTGACCAAACGGTAGTCGTCCGAGCCACCGCCCTCAACCATGTAGCAAGCCAGCGTCCAGGGGCTGCCGGAAAAACCGATCAGCGGCACGCGGCCGTTCAGGGCTTTGCGGATGCTGGTGACCGCGTCGAACACGTATTGCAGCTTGTGCATGTCGGGCACGGCGAGTTGGGCCACGGCGGCGTCGTCGCGCACCACTTTTTCAAACCTGGGGCCTTCGCCTTGAGCGAAAGACAGGCCCAGGCCCATGGCGTCAGGGACGGTCAGGATGTCGGAGAACAATATCGCCGCGTCCAGCGGGTAGCGCTCGAGCGGCTGCAAGGTGACCTCGGTGGCGTAGTCCACGTTGGTGGCCAGTCCCATGAAGCTGCCGGCCTTGGCGCGGGTGGCGCAGTACTCGGGCAGGTAGCGACCGGCTTGGCGCATCAGCCGGATCTATTGTCTCAGGCTTGACCCACTGCATACTTGGGACTGGCCCTGATGCGCCCAGTCTGACTTCAGGCACCTTGGCTCAAGCGGCCACCATGCGGCTGCCACCGGCCACAGCCTTGTGGTCAATTTTCAGGCAGCGGTCTTGCAAGGCGACCATGCCCGCTTGCGCGGACTTGTGGACCGACGGGTCATCGCGGATGCCCATTTGCAGCCACAGGGCGAGCGCGCCGATGCTCAGCGCCTCGTCAACGATGGGCGCAATGTCTTCGCTGTTGCGAAAGCAATTGACCAGGTCGATCCGCTCGTGCTGTGCGGCCTCGGTCAGGCTGGGGTAGGCCTTCTCTCCGAGCACCTCGCTGGCGTTGGGATTGATCGGGATGATGCGGTAGCCGCGCGACTGCATGTACTGGGCCACATCAAAGCTGGCCCGGTGCGGCTTGGGTGAGAGTCCGACCACAGCAATGGTCTGACAGTGCGTCAGCACCCAGCTGACGCGCTCGGCCGTCGAGCCGGGCTTTCTCGTGTTGGGCATGGGTGTCTCCTTGGGCGCTGCCTCGCGCCTGCTGCCTCTGTGAATCTTGTCCTGGGGCTCTTGGCGGCCCCACCCCCCGTTTTTACAGCCGGGACAGGGTTTCCTGCAACTCTTTTACGCTCAAAATTTCTGAAAGCAGCACCGGCGCTCGACCCGGCGCGTAGACGACATAAGCCGGCACGCCCGAGCGGCCCAGGGCCCCCAGTGCAGCCGTGATGTCAGGGTCGCGCCGCGTCCAGTCGGCGCGCAGCAGAGCAACCTTGCGCTTTTGGGCCTCAGCCAGAACCGCCGGATCCCCGAGCACGGTTTGCTTGTTGTACTGGCAGGTGATGCACCAGGCCGCGGTGAAATCGACCAGCACGGGTCGACCCTGTGCATTCAGTTGCTCGACCAACCCGGCTTGCCAGGGCTGCCAGGGGCCTTCTTTGGCCACTGCAGCCAGCGGCGGCTGACTGCGCACCACCAGCGGACCAGCCCACCAAAGGCCCCAGACCAGGGCCAGCAGTGCCAAACCGATCCCCGCGAATCGGCTGCGCCCAGGTGACAGGCCCAGGCTCCAGAGCCACAGGGCCAAAAGCAGCAGGATCACCAGCAGCGCTGCGGCGCCGTCAATCCCGCTTTGCTGGCCCAGCACCCACAGCAGCCAGATCACGGTGGCCAGCATGGGGAAGGCCATGAATTGCTTGAAGCGCAGCATCCAGGGGCCGGGCCTGGGCAGGGCCCGGCCCAGAGCCGGCACGGCGCTGATCAGCAGATAGGGCAGGGCCATGCCCAGGCCCAGAAGACCAAAAATGCTCAGTCCTTGCCAGGCCGGCAGACTCAGCGCCGCACCGAGCGAGGCACCCATGAAGGGCGCGGTGCAGGGCGAGGCGATGGCCACAGCCAGCACGCCCGACAGGGCTGCATCGGCCGCCGGATGGCGCAATTGCAAGGCGGCCAGCCTGCCGGGCGCGACCTGGGAAAAATCAAACAGACCCGCCAGATTCAGGCCCAGCAGAGTAAACAGTGTGGCCAGGGCCGCCACCACGGCCGGGTTTTGCAATTGAAAGCCCCAGCCCAGCTGCTCTCCAGCCGCGCGCAGGCTCAGCAGCAGCGCACCGAGCGCCACAAATGAGACCAGCACGCCAGCGGTATAGGCCAGACCGGCTTGCAGCCGCGCCCAGCGATCAGGCGCTTTCGAGAAGCCCAGCACCTTGATGGCGAGCACTGGAAACACGCAGGGCATGAGGTTGAGGATCAGACCGCCGATCAGTGCGCCGGCCAGTGCGGCCAGCCAGCCGGTGCTGCTGTTGTCGGTGGCCTGAGCCTGCGCCGCTTTCAGAGCGGCATCCAGCGTAGCGGGCACCGGTGTCAGTGCGACCGGCGCGGGCCACGTGCCCGAGACCGGCGCGTCGACGCGCCAGGCCTGGCTCGGGGTCAATGCCACCACCACTGGCAGGCGGGCTGGACCTTCGCTGCGCATTTTGGACAGCGGCACTTGGGCGCTCCATACCGAACCCTGCCACGACTGCTGCCAAGGGGCCGCAGTTTCAATGATGCCGGCCGTTTCAGCGAACAGCTCGAGCCGCCGGCCGCGAACCGCTGGGGGCAGTTTGTCCAATTGCAGATGCAGGCGCTGATCCCGCACCTCGATCAGGCCGCCAGCCAGCGGCTGGGGTTGGGCCGCCCAGGCCGACTCAAAGGCGGCTTGATGCAGGGCCAGGGATCCGCGCACCGGCAGCGTCAGTGCGAACTGTCCCTCTTGAGGAATACATTCGCGTCTGCACACCAGCCAGCTCGCTTGCAGCTTGACTTGCAGCTGCTCACCGGCAAATTGCGAACCGATTTCCAGCGGCACAGGCAGCAGCACGGTGCCTTCGTAACCGTAATTGGCCAGCTCGCCCAGGGGGAATTTCTTGGGCGTGGGCCAGGCGATTTCTCCCGCCTGCACCCCGCTGGGCAGCGTCCATTTGAGTGTGGTGGGCAGGCCCGAGTCGCCCGGATTTTTCCAGTAGGTGTGCCAATCGGGCTGGTGCTTGATTTGCAGGCCCAGCCAGACCGTGCGTCCCGCACCAAGCCCTTGGGGCGCATGCGCCAGCAACTCGGCCCTGACCTGCTCCGTGACCACCACCGCGCTGGGCTTGCCGCCGCTGAGCACGCCGGCCAGGCCTTGGGCGAGCACACCTTGCGCGCCCAGCAGCAGCGCAGCCGCTAGGGCGCGAACAGCGATCGGCAGACGCGGCATCACAGACGCGGCATCAGTTGGGCGGCCATGTGGCATGTGGCCCAGGTCCACCTGCAAGCCCTGCAACCGGGGCAAGGCATCGAATTTCACGCTTTGGCGCCACTGGGCGGCCAGCCAGGTCGAGCGGTTCAGGCGTTCGTAGCCAGCGATGCCTGGCCGCACCGAGCCGCGCAGGTCGCTGTAGCTGGTCTGGTAGGCCAGACCGGCATACAGACCCTGGGCTGACCCCTCAGGCCAGAGCTGATAGATCGCGCGCCAGCGGGTGTCGAGCGCACTGCGGTCATTGAGCTTGCCATTGCTGCTGCTGTAGTCCTGGGGCCCGATCGATAGATCGGCCTCCAGCTGCAACCGCGGCAGGCCGCGCAGATCGCTCAGCCGCAGGTGAACGCCGAGCTCAGGCCCCTTGAGCTTCATGCCGATGCTCGGCTCTTGGTACTGGCTCAGGCCGGCGCTGCTCGAGCCGTGCAGACGGGCCCAGGGCGCCACTTCGCCGCTGCCTTGCGCCAGCACAGGGGCGGACAGAGCAGCCAGGCCCGCGATCAGGCCCGCGCTCAGCGCCATGCAGGTCTTGGGCAGCATTGGACGGCGTAAGGTGTTCATGGTTCAGGGTGACCGTTTGTCGTTGCCCTTATTGTCGGTGGTTTGCGGCCGATTTTCAGCCGATCTGGATAATCCGTCCATGCCTTCCACCTCCCCCGATGCCGCTGGTTCAAGCGTGCGCATCGTCCTGGCCACGATCAACGCGAAGTACATCCATGCCTCGCTGGGCTTGCGCTGCCTGCTGGCCAATCTCGATCGCCACGGCCGGCCGGGGCTGCGCGAGCAGACGGTGCTGCGCGAATTCACCTTGGTGCAAAAGCCGATGCAAATGGTCGAGCAGTTGCTGGTGCTGCGCCCCAAGGTCATCGGGTTGGGGGTGTACATCTGGAATGCGGAGCCCAGCTTGCAACTGGTGCGCCTGCTCAAGGCCCTGGCGCCCGAGATTCGCATCGTGCTGGGCGGGCCCGAGGTCAGCCACGAGGTCGATCAACAAGAAATTTGCCGCCTGGCCGACCATGTGGTCACCGGTTGGGGCGATGTGAGTTTTGCGCGCCTGTGCCGGGCCTTGCTCGATGGCCCGCCACCCTTGATGAAAGTCATTGCGGGCGAGCAGCCGCCGCTTGAGGATTTGGCTTTGCCCTACGCCCAATACAGCGACCAGGATCTCAAGGAGCGCCTGCTCTATGTGGAGGCCTCGCGCGGGTGTCCGTTCAAGTGCGAGTTTTGTCTCAGTGCGCTGGACAAAACCGCCTGGCCTTTTGAACTCGAGCGCTTCATGGTCGAGCTTGGCCACTTGTTCGATCGGGGGGCGCGGCACTTCAAGTTTGTCGATCGCACCTTCAATCTGCGCATCGAGCATGCCAGTGCGATCTTGCAATTCTTTCTTGACCGGATGCGCAGCGCCGAGGGCCACTTGCCCGGGCGCAGCGATGTCTTTGTGCACTTTGAAGTGGTGCCCGACAACCTGCCCGAACGGCTCAAGCGGCTGATTGCCCAGTTCCCAGAGGGTTCTTTGCAGTTTGAGGTGGGCATACAGAGCTTCAACCCCGAGGTGCAGCAGCGTATATCGCGCCGTCAGGACAACGAGCGCACGGCGGAAAATCTGCGATGGCTGCTCACCCAGAGCCGAGCCCACGTGCATGCCGACCTGATCTTCGGCCTGCCCGGTGAAACCTTAGAGAGCTTTGCCGCTGGCTTTGACCGGCTTCACGCCCTGGGCCCTCACGAGATTCAGCTGGGCATCCTCAAGCGCCTGCGCGGCGCGCCGATCGCCCGCCACACCCAGGAGCACCGCATGGTCTACGACCCGCAGCCGCCCTATGCCCTGTTGCAAAGCGCTGACCTGGACTTTGCCACCGTGCAGCGCGTGCAGCGGCTGGCCCGCTACTGGGACCTGCTGGCCAACTCGGGGCGTTTTGTGCGCAGCATGCAGCATCTGCTGTCCGGCCCGTCTGCGTTTGCAGCTTTTTTGCAGTTCAGCGACTGGCTCTGGCAGCGCACCGGCAAGACGCACGAGTTTGCCCACGAGGCCCTGGTCGACCTGTTTTTTGAGCATCTGACCCAGGAGCGCGGCTTGCAGGTGCAGGCCGTGACCGATGCCCTGTTGGCCGACTACCAGGCCAGCGGCGCACGCGGCAAGCCGCGCTGTCTGGCTCAGCGCTTGCAACACAGCATCGTCGCCCAGGCTCAGGGCGCAGTACGCGCCCAGCGGCAGACCCGCCACAGCCAGCAGGCGCAGGCTTTGCGTCAGGCCATTGAAAAAGCCGCGGCAGCGTCCTGAGCGCACATGAACTGACTTCTGGCGCGCCCCATCTGGGCCTGACGCCGCTGCCCGGGTCAGCGTGCTGTAATCTGGAGGTCTCTAGAGCCAAATCCGCGTGCCATGTCCCATCCCTTGCCCCGCCATTGGGCCCACCTCAAAAGCGCTGACTTCGCCCGCCTCGATCCAAATCGCACGGTGGCCGTTTTGCCGCTTGCGGCCACCGAACAGCATGGCCCGCACCTGCCGCTGAGCGTCGATTGCGATTTGCTTGAAGGCGTATTGGCGCATGCGCTGGAGCATCTGGCCGATGACGCGTCTGTGCTGCTGCTGCCCCTTCAGACGGTGGGCCGTAGCATCGAGCACGAATCTTTCGCCGGCACGCTCACGCTCGAAAGTCATGCACTGATCCAGAGCTGGGTGCAGATCGGCGCTGGTGTGGCGCGCGCTGGGGTCAAGAAGCTGGTGCTGCTCAATTCGCACGGCGGCAACGTCTCGACCATGGACATCGTGGGCCGCGAGCTGCGCGCCCGTCAGGGCCTGACGGTGCTGATGGTGAACACCTTCAGCCTCAAGCTGACCGAGGACGTGCAGGCCCTGTTCCCGCCCGAAGAGCACCGCTTCGGCGCACACGGTGGTGACATCGAGACCTCCATGATGCTGGCCCTGCACCCCGATCGGGTGGACATGGCGCTGGCACAAAATTTTGCGTCGACCAGCCAGCAGCGGGCCCAGCGTTACGCCTTGCTCGGTGATGGTCAGAGTGCCAAGCTGGCCTGGGCCATAGAGGACCTCAACGCGATGGGCGCCGCTGGAAATGCGGCCGCCGCCACCGCCGAGAAAGGCCGCGCGGTGCTCCAGGCCTCGGGCCGCGCGCTGGCGCTGTTGCTGACCCAGGCGTGTGAGTTGCCGCCGCTGCTGGCTTGACAGTGCACCCCCGATCCGGTGGACTGCGCCGGCCTCAGGTGTAGGTCACCCAGTCGGCGGGTCGAGCGCTGCCTCGATGCCCTGGCACCACTGGCCGTAGCTGGGCATGCCGCGCGGGGCGATCTGACCTGCGATCCAGGCTTGCAGCGACTGGCGCAGCAGCCGAAAGTGCTGGCGATAGAGCTCTGGCGTATCGGGCTTGCTCAGGGTTTGCGGGTGCATCGCCTCGATCAGTGCATGGCTGTCGTATTCGTTGAGGGCAGGCAGCTCCAGCGCGGGCACGTCCCGGCCCAGGCCCCGGCAAATGCCGGCGTGCGTCTGGCGCTGACGCTGCAGTGTTCCGGTGATGGCAGCTTCAAAATCAATGCCGCGCTCTTTCAGATACTGGCCCAGACGCTCGGCCTGACGATGTCCCAACGGGCTTAGCACATCGTAGTTGTCGGCGCCAAACGAGGCCTGGCCGTGGCGCACGAGGTAGAGGGTTCCCATGGCCTGATTTTCGGTCAGGCGCTGGCCGCAGCCGCGTCGCCGCAGTGACGCCTGCGGGCTTGACTTCAAGCGGTCGCGAAAGCGGTCTTCAAAGCAGAACCTGGCCGCTGATGCAAAGCACGCTCTGACCACCGACCCAGACCTGTCCGCTGGCGTCGCGTTCAAGATGCACCTGGCCGGCCCGTCCCATGCAGGCTCCCTGGCTGGCCAGATAGCGCTCGGGCATCCGGCCTTCGGCCATCAGCCACTGCGCCAGGCTGGCGTTCAAGCTGCCAGTGACCGGGTCTTCCTGCACGCCCACCGGCGCGGCAAAGCCGCGCACTTCGAGGTCGGCCTGCCCAAGCGGCGCCGCCCCCTGGCTGCGGCTGGCTCTCGCCTCCCGGTTGGAACGGGCGATCAGCGTGTCGGCGCCCTCGCGGGGGTAGATGCCCGCCACACCGACCTTGGTGCCCAACTCCCGCAAACGCGCGTGATCGGGCTGCAATTGCAGCACGGTCTGCGGCCCGTCGAGCAGCAAGCCGTACCACAGCGGCCCGTTGTCCAGCTGTTGAGCCGCCAGCACCTGTGTTGACTGCAGCCCCAGGGCCTGCTCGATGTCTGCCATCAAGCCCGTCGCAATATCGCTGCGCTGGCAAGGGGGTGCCGCAAAAGCCAGGCGCGGGCCATCGCGCCGAATCCGCACCAGACCCACCGCACATTGCTGCACCACCTCTTGGCCTTGCGGTTGACCACCGGATTGCAGCCAGGCGTGGCAACTGCCCAAAGTGGGGTGGCCAGCAAAGGGCAACTCGCCGCCCGGGGTGAAGATGCGCACCTGGTAGTCGGCAGCGGGGTTGGTCGCTGGCAGCAAGAAGGTGGTTTCCGACAGATTCGTCCAACGTGCAAATTGCTGCATCTGTGCCTGGCTCAGGCCGCTGCCGTCCATCACAACCGCCAGCGCATTGCCAAGGTAGGGCTGGTCGGTGAAGACGTCGACTTGGTGAAAGGCTCTCATGTAATTCCCTGTGTCGGTGGGTGTGCAGACCTGTCAGAATCTGACTGCATCCTGTCGGCGGCCTTGGCTGTTTCAGTCTTTCAGGCGCAGGCATTTTCCTTTTTTTCCTGGAGGTCGGTATGGCTGTGCGTTCGTGGTTGTTGTGTGTGGCTGCCTGTGCGATCACGTCCGCCTGGGCGCAGAGCTATCCGGTCAAGCCGGTGCGCTGGGTTGTGCCCAGCACGCCGGGCGATGGTTCGGACATCACGGGTCGCCTGATTGCCGAGAGAATCTCGCGCGAGCTCGGCCAGCCGGTCGTGATTGACAACAAGCCCGGCGCCGGCGGCGTGCTCGGCTCCGATGCGGTCGCCAAAGCGGCGCCCGACGGCTACACCATGATCGTGGGCAATGCTGGCTCGCACGGTGTCAATGCCGGCATATACGCCAAACTGCCGTATGACGTGGTCAAGGATTTCGTGCCGGTGGCCATGATTTGCACCGCGCCCAACGTGATGGTCGTCAGCCCCGGCGTCAAGGCAGCCAGCGTCGGTGAATTCATCGCCTATGCCAAGGCCAATCCGGGCAAGGTCAACTACGCATCGGGTGGGGTTGGCAGTTCCGCCCATTTGTCGGCCGAGCTGTTCAAGAGCCTGACCGGTGTCGATATGACCCACATTCCCTACAAGGGCTCGGCCCCTGCCGTGGCTGGCGTGCTCGGTGGTGAGTCTCAGGTGATGATAGGCAACCTGCCACCGTGGTCGGCCCAGATCAAGGCCGGCAAGGTGCAGGCCCTGGCCGTGACGACGGCCAAGCGGCATCACAGCCTGCCCGATGTGCCAGCCCTGGCCGAGGTGCTGCCCGGCTTCGAAACCGTGGCGTGGTTTGGCGTACTGGCTCCCGCAGGAACCCCCGCTGCTGTCATTGAGCGCATGAACATCGTCATCAATCAGGCGCTCGAGCAGCCCGAGGTCAAGGCCCGCCTGGCCACGCTCTCTTGCGACCCTGCGCCTGCAACACCGCAGGCTTTTGCTGCGCGTGTCAGTGGCGATGTGGCCCGCTGGAAAAAGCTGGCCGCTGAAAAGAACATCCGCGCCGATTGAATCGGGTGCCGGTCCTGCGACCGCTCAGGCATTGAGCTGTGATTCGATCCCTGGCGGCACGCTTTGGTAAGGGTGGCCGGCCAACACGGCCCGGTCCAGCTGTTGCACCCGTCGATGCGCTGGCGGCGGGCGCAGGCCACCTTGCTGGACTTGCAAGTCCACGCCCTGGCTGACGCGATCGGTCAATTCGCTTTCTTCAAACTGCACTTCCAGCATGGCGCATTCGGGCGCCACCAGAGCGACCTGCAGGCTGTGCCAGGTGCATACTGGCCCCGTGGGGTTGTGAGGCGAAAACCGCACACCTCTTTCGGCCGCCCGCTCGGCGATGCGCAGCATCTCCCAGGGGCCGCCGCAGTATTTCACATCGGGCATCACCACGTCGTAGAGGCCTTCGTCAAACAGGGTCTGAAAAGACGCCAGGCCCACCTGGGTTTCGGCGGCAGCCAGCATCACGCCTCGGTCGTTGGCCGCCTGTCGCACGCGCCGCATGGCGGCCCAGTGGGTGTGTGTTTCAGCCAGCGGACATTCAAACCAGTGCAGGCCGATCGGCTCGAGGTCACGCAGGGTTTGCACCGCGCTGGCCTCGTCAAAGCGCCAGTGACAGTCCACCATCAGCAGGGCGTCGGGCCCCATCGCATCGCGCAAAGCGGCCATGCAATCGATGCCATGCCCAATCCGCATGCGCCCCTCCCGCGTTGCGCACAACTGCGGGCTGAGGCCATCGAAAGGCGCTGCCTTGAAACGGGTGTAGCCCTGGGCCCGGGCGCGCCGGGCGGTGGCCACAAAGCCGGCGGGACTGCGCTCGATCGTGGCCCGGTTGATGTTGGCGTACACGGGCAGCCGGTCGCGGCGCAGTGGCCCGAGCAATTCATGGGGCGCTTTTTGGGCGTGTTGCGACTGCAGACTGAGCACGGCTTGTAAAAAAGCGCTGACCACGCAGTGCCCGGTCAGGCCGGTCACGGCGCCCGGGTTGACCCGGATCTGCTGCGCAGCCTGCTCCAGGGTCAGGCCTATCCATTGGGGGCGCATATGCCCGGTCAGCGCATCCAAAACCGGTTCCCACCCATTGAGCGAGCCTTCACCCCAGCCCACCGCGCCGCTGGAGTCGGTCACGGCCAAGAACCACCAATTGGTTTTGGCCGAGACATGGAGGATGTGGCTGTCGATGCGCGCGATCGTCGTCATGGCTGGCAGTCTAGCGCCGCAGCGCGTCCCGGCCCGGGCGTGGCCCTGGAGGGCCCCGCGCCTTTTTAAGGCTCGGACTCGGACTCGGGCTTGGGTCTGGGCCTGGGTTCAATGGCCATCTTGCGCCCGATCAGCACCGTGCCCAGCACGGCCGCAGCAAAGCCGACGGTCAGCGCATCGAGCCGCTCGCCCAGCAGGGCCACGGCAAACAGCATGGACAAAAATGGCTGCAGCAACTGCACCTGGCTCACCCGCACCGTCCCGCCCACCGACAGACCGCGGTACCAGAAGAAAAAGCCGATCCACATCGGGAACAAGGCCAAATACACGAGTGAAAACCAGGTGCTGGAGTGCATGGCCTGTGTGGGCAAACTCAGCAAGCTGCCAGGCACTGTCACGGGCAGGGCCACCACCAGTGACCAGCAAATGACCTGTTCGGGCGGCATGCGACCCGACAGCCTGGCGCCCCAGACGTAACCCATCGAGGCGAGAAGCATGCCCAGCAGCAGCAGCGCATCGGCCGGATGTATCACCCAGGCGCTCGGTCCGCCTTTGAGCAGGGCGTAGCCAATGACCAATGCGCTGCCCAGGCTGGCGCAGACCCAAAAGCCCAGCGACGGCCTCTGGCGGTTGAGCAGTGCCCCGAGCACGGCGGTAAACAGCGGCAGCGCCCCTTGGATGGCGCTGGCATGGACCGCCTCCACATGCTCAAGCGCCACCGAGGTGCACAGCGGAAAGCCGAGCACCACGCCGGCTGAAATGATGAGCAATGCGCGCCAGTGCTCTCGATCTGGCCAGGGCGCGCGCACCGCCAGCAGGTACAGCGCTGAAAGCAAAGCCGCCAGCACCGCCCGCCCGAGCGCCACGAAGATGCCTGAGAGTTGAGGCTCCGCTGGCGTGCCCACCGCCAGCCGGGTGATCGGCAGGGTGGCGGAAAAAATCACCACAGCCACCAGACCGAGCAGCAGACCGCGGCGAAGGTTCGGGCCTGCGTTCACCGCGTCAGCATCCACAGGCCGGTGAGTACCAAGACTGTGGCCATGCTGCGGTTGAACCACACCAACCGCCGGGCCGTTCCGTCAGGGCCGGCCAGCCAATGGCGCAGCATCGAGCCGACCAGGGCATAGCTCAGGTTGCTGCCCAGCGCAAACACCATCATGATCGGCAGCACCATAGACAGGCGGGCGGTCAGATCGCCATGCCCGGCCACCCAGCCGCTGACCACGGTCAGCGCCAGCATCCAGGCCTTGATGTTCACAAATTGCAGTGCCATCCCCTGAAAAAAGCCGACTTTCAGGCGCTCGCCAGCCTCGCCAAGCCGGCTCGTGCGCGCCAGCTTGGCAGCCAGCCACCACAGGTAGCCCACGCCCATGGCCTTGACCACCCAGACCAGCGCCGGGACGGCCAGAATCAGCGCGCCCAGGCCCAGGCCGCAGGCGAGCAGCAGCAGGGACCAGCCCACCGGCACCGAGCAGACAAAGGGCAGGGCATGTCGCAGCCCGCCGTTGGCGGCCAGGGCGGTCGACAAGGTGGTGTTGGGGCCGGGCGTAAAGCTCATGGCGGTGGCCAGCGCAACCAGCGCCCAAAATTCTGAGGCGTTCATGCATCACGAGGGTGAAGTTCGCGATCATGACATAGTCGGGGTCTTGAAACCCGTCTCTGCGCCCCCAAATCGCCCTCCATGACAACCCAGACCCATTCCTTCCAGGCCGAGGTGGCCCAGCTGCTCAAGCTGGTCACCCATTCTCTTTATTCCAATCCGGATATTTTCCTGCGCGAGCTCATTTCCAATGCATCCGATGCATGCGACAAGCTGCGGTTCGAGGCGCTCAACGATCCGGCCCTGTTTGAAGACGCTCCGGATCTGGATGTCCGGGTGGACTTTGACAAAGACAGCCGCACCCTGAGCATCACCGACAACGGCATTGGTTTGTCGCAGCAGGAGGCCATAGACAACCTGGGCACGATCGCCAAAAGTGGCACCCGCGAATTCATGGGTCGGCTGACCGGCGACCAGAAAAACGACGCCCAGCTCATTGGTCAATTTGGCGTTGGCTTTTATTCAGGTTTCATCGTTGCCGACCGCATCACCGTGGAAAGCCGGCGTGCTGGCTTGCCGGCCGATCAGGCGGTGCGATGGAGCAGCACCGGCAGCGGCGACTTCGAGGTCGATCAGATCACCCGCGCCGAGCGCGGCACCCGCATCACCTTGCACCTCAAGGAGGACTCAGGCGATTACCTGGGCGCCTGGAAGCTCAAGGGCATCATCAACAAATATTCCGACCACATTTCCTTGCCCATTCTCATGCCCAAGGAACAGTGGAAGGACGGCGAGAACGACCAGCCCGGCCAGATGGTGCGCACCGATGAGTGGGAGACGGTCAACAAGGCCAGTGCCCTGTGGACCCGCCCGAAAAAGGACATCACGGCCGAGCAGTACGACGAGTTTTACAAGCAGATCAGCTACGACCAGGCTGCACCGCTGGCCACCACGCACAACCGGGTGGAGGGCTCGACCGAATACACGCAGCTGCTGTTCATCCCGGCCAAGGCACCCATGGACCTGTACAACCGGGACAAGGCGCCCGGGGTCAAGCTCTACGTCAAGCGTGTGTTCATCATGGACGATGCGCAGGCCTTGCTGCCGGTGTATCTGCGCTTCGTCAAAGGCGTGGTCGATTCCAGCGATCTGCCGCTCAATGTTTCTCGCGAAATCTTGCAGGAAAGCCGCGCGGTCAAGGCCATCCGGGAGGGCAATACACGCCGAGTGCTCTCCATGATCGAGGACCTGGCCAGCAACGAGCCCGAGAAGTTCAAGACCTTTTACGCAGAGTTTGGCGCGGTCCTCAAAGAAGGCCTGGGCGAAGACTTCTCCAACCGCGAGCGGCTGGCCAAATTGCTGCGCTTTGCCTCCTCGACCACCGACACGCTCAGCGTGGGGCTGGTGGATTACAAGGCGCGCATGAAGGAAGGCCAGGAGGCCATTTATTACATCACCGCCGACACCCAGGCTGCAGCCAAGAGCAGCCCACAGCTCGAGATCTTTCGCAAAAAGGGCATCGAGGTGCTGCTCATGAGCGACCGGGTCGACGAATGGGCCTTGTCCTTCCTGCACGAATTTGACGGCACGCCCCTGCAGTCGGTGGCCAAGGGCGCGGTCGACTTGGGCAAGTTGCAGGACGAAGAAGAAAAGAAAGCGGCCGAGCAGGCGCAGGAGCAATTCAAGCCGGTGCTCGATCGGATCAAGGAAGTCCTTAAGGAGCGGGCCGCCGATGTGCGCGCCACCACCCGGCTGGTGGACTCTCCCGCCTGCCTGGTGGTGCAAGACGACGGCATGTCCTTGCAGCTGGCGCGCATGCTCAAGGCCGCAGGCCAGAGCGCACCCAGTGTCAAGCCCATCCTGGAGGTCAATGCCTCGCATCCGCTGGTCAAGAAACTCGAGACCGCTGAGGCCTCCTTTGATGACTACGCGCACATCTTGTTCGACCAGGCCTTGTTGGCCGAAGGGGGCCTGCCCGATGATCCGGCCGCTTATGTGCGCCGGGTCAATGCCTTGCTGGCGTGATCCCTTGCAGCCGTGCAAGCGCCCAAGTGTCCATGTGCCCAGGTTGCGCTTTCGGGTTTAAAGTGTCCGGTTTTTATTGATGGGCGCGATCTCCATGCAAGCACCGATGCCAGTCGTTTTGGCCTTTGACGTCTTTGGCACCGTGGTTGATTGGCACGGCAGCATCGTGCGTGAGGTCGCTGCGCTCTACCCGCAAGTTGACGCCGATGCCTTTGCCCTGGCTTGGCGGGCTGGCCGTTCACCTCAATCGCATCTGGCATCGGCTCGACCCCTGGCCCGATGCGGTGGCTGGCCTGACGCGCCTCAAAGCCCGTCACACACTCACCCCCCTGTCCAATGGCAACCTCGGCCTGCTGACCAACATGGCCAAGCGATCGGGCCTGCCCTGGGACTGCGTGCTGTCTGCCGAGGTGTTCCGGGCCTACAAGCCCGATCCGGCCACTTACCTGGGTGTGGCGCAGGTGTTCGATCTGGCGCCGGGCGAAGTGATGCTTTGCGCCGCCCACCATGACGACCTGGAGGCCGCCCGGGCCTGTGGTCTGCGCACGGCTTACATTGAGCGCCCGCTCGAGTTTGGCGCGGCCCACATCAAGGACGTCAGCCCGCAAGCCGGCAATGAGCTGCATGCCCGCGACATCGGGCACCTGGCCGATCTGCTGGGCTGCTGAGCCGGCTTTCGCTCAAGATCTTGACGTTTTGCCCCGGGCGATTGTCTTGGCTCGCGGCTCGGGCGCATCGCTCAGGTGCTCTTGCACCAACTGGCGCAGCAATTTCATCACCGGCGCTTCGGTGCGCCCACTCAGGCTCACATAGGCAAAGCGTGCCCCGATGCCCAGCTCCGGTTCGACCTTGAGCTCGACCAGTCGGCCGGCCTGCAAGCCCTCGCGCGCCGCCGCCACGATGCCCAGGTAAATCGCCTGGCTCTGCTCGACCGTGGCGATCAGGGCGGCGATGTCATCGCAAACGATGGCGGTGATGTTTTCCGCCTGCGTGCCCGGCCCGTATTGCTCGAGCAGGGTGCGTGAGACTTCGGCCGACAGCGGGATGCCGGCCAACGGATAGGTCAGCATCTGCGCCATGCTGACCCGCCGCTTGCGCGCCAACGGGTGGTCGGCGCGACAAATGAAGCCGGCGCGCAACTCGCCCAGGGACTCGATCCGCAGGTCTGGGGCGGGCTGTACGCGCCGTGCATCGACCACCATCGCGTCGAGCTGGCGGGTCCGCAATTGCACCAGTTGCAACTCGGTCGGGCCGCGGGCGATGCTGACCCGCACCCGTGGGTGTTGCTCGGCCGCCAGGCGCATCAGCGGCTGCATCAACAGGGCGCCTGGGCCCGAGCCCAGGCCCACCCGAATCAGACCGGCTCCGTCTTGCAGCAACTCGGCGCCACGCTTGAGTTCAGCCGCCTCGCGCACGATCGCGCGCGAGCGCTCGACCACCTGCTGGCCCAGAGGAGTGAGCTCGTTGCGCTTGCCGATTCGGTCGAGCAACTTTCCGCCCAGGTCGCTCTCCAGGGTCTGGATGCTGCGACTGAGCGCCGATTGGGTCAGGAAGCAGCGCTCAGCCGCTTTGCTGAAAGAGCCGGTTTCAGCCACCGCCAAAAGGTGCTCCAGGCTGCGGATGTTCATATCTGGGGTCTTCAAACATTCTTAAATTGCATGATTATCAGAAAAATTATGCAATAGACGCATCCAAGTGGGCTGCTTAGCATTGGCTTCACATTCAACTGACGAGGAGACCATCCATGTTCACTGCTTCGCATTCCCTCTTTCGCCGCTGCGCCCTGGCTCTGGCCTGCGTCGCCACTACGGGCTTGGCCCTGGCCCAGGGCTTTCCCAGCAAACCAGTCACGCTGATGGTGCCTTACCCGGCCGGCGGGCTGTCCGACGTGATCGCCCGCACGCTCAACAATGCTCTGGCCAAGCACTTGGGCCAGCCCGTCTTGGTGGAAAACCTTGGCGGCGCCAGCGGTGGCATTGCGGCACAGAAGATGCTGACCAGCCCCGCCGATGGGCATATGATTTTCCAGGGCTCACCCAACGAGTTGATCCTGGCGCCCATGTCCAACGCGGCCCTCAAGTACAAGCCCGAAGACTTTCGCCTGGTGCAGATGATCACCATCAACCCCATGGCCATGTTCGCCCGCAAGGACCTGCCCGCGAGCAACGGCGAGGAGCTGCTGGCCTACGCCCGCAAGTCGGCCGCGGCCGGCAAACCCCTGACCTATGCCAGCGTGGGTCCCGGCTCGCTGTATCACCTGCTGGGCGAGCACATGTCCAAGGTCAGCGGCATTGCCATGACCCACGTGCCTTACAAGGGCGCTGCGCCGGCCTTCCAGGACATGATGGGCGGCCTGGTCGATGTCTTCATGACCCCTTATGGCAAGGGTCAGGTGGGACTGGTCGAAGAGGGCAAGCTCAAGACCGTGGCCGTGCTGTCGGCCGACCGGCAGGATCTGATCAAGAAGGCCCAGCCCCTGAACGACACCCCAGCCCTCAAGGGCTTTGTGTTCGACATCTGGGCCGGCTATTTTGTGCGCAAGGACACGCCCGAGCCCATCGTGCAGGCCTTGCACAAGGCCCTGAGCGAGGTGGCCAACGATCCGGCCGTGCGCAGCGCGCTTGAGGCGCATGCCATGATCGTGCCCCGGCCACAAGCGCTGCCGGCCGTGGCCAAGGTCTATGCCGACAACACCGAAAAATACCGAGCCATCGCGCGCGCCATCAACCTGCAGCCCCAGTGATGATGCGTTCGGCTTACCTCGGTGATGCGCTGGCCGCGCGCATGGGCCAGTTCGTGAGCATCCGCCGCGACCTGCATGCCCACCCTGAGCTCGGTTTTCAGGAGCATCGCACATCCGCTTTGGTCGCTGGCAAGCTCGCCCAATGGGGCTACGAGGTGTTCACGGGCATCGGCGGCACCGGCGTGGTGGGTCGACTCTCGCGTGGCCAGGGCGGCAAACGGCTGGGGCTGCGCGCCGACATGGACGCGCTGCCGATCACCGAAGCTTCAGGCTGCGCCTGGTCCAGCCGTCAGCCGGGCCTGATGCATGCGTGCGGGCACGATGGCCACACCGCCATCTTGCTGGCCGCCGCCCGCCTGATTGCCGAGGATGCCCAATTCCAGGGCACTGTGCACCTGATTTTCCAGCCGGCCGAAGAGGGCGGCGCAGGTGCGCTGCGCATGATGGCCGACGGCCTGTTTGATCGGTTTGCCTGCGATGCGGTGTTCGCGCTGCACAACATGCCGGGCCTGGAGGCTGGGCATTTTTATTTTCGCGAAGGCCCGTCCATGGCCTCGAGCGACTACGCCAGCATCACCTTGCATGGCATTGGTGGTCACGGCGCCATGCCGCAGACCACCGCCGACCCGGTGGTTGCGGCCGCCGCCATCGTCATGGCCTTGCAGACCGTGGTCTCGCGCAATGTGGATCCGCTGCAAACTGCGGTCGTCACCGTCGGCGCGCTCCAGGCCGGTCAGGCCAACAACGTCATTGCGGCCCAGGCCCAACTCGAGTTGAGTGTTCGCGCACTCGACCCGCAGGTGCGCTCGCTGCTCAGGCAACGCATTTTCGAGTTGGTCAATGCGCAGGCCGCCAGCTTCAAAGTGCGTGCCGAGATCGACTGGCGTGACGGCTATGCGGTGCTGGTCAATGCGGCCGAGCCCACGCGCCTGGCCACGCAGGTGGCGCTCGAGCTCTTTGGCGCCGATCGGGTGCACACCGATGCCCGGCCGCTGACGGCCAGCGAAGACTTTGCCTTCATGCTCGAGCGGGTGCCTGGCTGCTATGTGCTGGTGGGCAACGGCGGTCCTGGAACGGCCGGTGCCTGCATGGTGCACAATCCAGGTTATGATTTCAATGACGATCTGATTGAACCGGGTGCACGCCTTTGGCTGGCGCTGGTCGAGCAGTATCTGTCGAAGCAGGACGATTAGTTTTTGATCAACGTGCCAGCCGGGAGAGACTGCTCGTCAGAGCGGCGCCGAAGGAGCAACCGCCCCGGAAACTCTCAGGCTCAAAGGACCGGCCGGCACATCACACTCTGAAGAGAGGCGCAGTCACAGGTCTGCGCCCACCGCAGGAGCAAGCCCGGCGCAGTCCGGGTGAATCTCTCAGGTTCCAAACAGAGGGGGCGTTCGCTGCGCGCATGGCGTGCGAACTGCCTTTTCTGGAGAGAACCTCATGAAGCACATCGCAGTCATTGGTGGCGGCATCACCGGCGTGACCACCGCCTACGCCCTGGCCCGTCGTGGCCTGCAGGTCACCTTGCTCGAGCGTCACCGCTACGCCGCCATGGAGACCTCGTTTGCCAACGGCGGCCAGCTCTCGGCCTCGAACGCCGAGGTGTGGAATCACACATCGACCGTGCTCAAGGGCCTGAAATGGATGCTGCGCAGCGATGCGCCGCTGCTGGTCAACCCCAGGCCGAGCTGGCACAAGCTGTCCTGGTTTGCCCAGTTCATTGCCAGCATCCCCCGCTACGAGCACAACACGGTGCAAACCGCGCGCCTGGCCATTGCCGCGCGGTCGCACCTGTTTGCCTGGGCGCAGGAAGAGGGCATCGACTTTGACCTCAAGCGGCAGGGCATCTTGCACATCTATCGCAGCCAGGCCGGCTTTGACCATGCAACCCGGGTCACCGAGCTGCTGGCCCGCGCTGGCCTGACCCGCCGGTCCGTCACCCCGCAGGAAATGCGCGCCATAGAGCCCACGCTGGCTGGCCAGTACCACGGTGGATTTTTCACGGAGAGCGACTCCACCGGTGACATCCACAAGTTCACGGTTGGGCTGGCTGCTGCCGCCCAGCGCCTGGGGGTGACGGTGCGCTACGACTCGCAGGTGCAGCGCCTGCAAGCCGACGGCGAGCGCGCCAGCGTCACCGTCTTGCGCGAGGATGGCGACGTGGAGCAACTGCACTTCGATGGTCTGGTGGTGTGTGCTGGCGTGCGCAGCCGCGAGTTGGCCAGCCAGCTTGGCGACCGCCTCAATGTCTACCCGGTCAAGGGGTACTCGATCACCGTCAACCTGCTCGATGCAACCAGCCAGGCTGCGGCCCCGCAGGTCAGCCTGCTTGACGACGAGACCAAGCTGGTCACCAGCCGTCTTGGGGTCGATCGCTTTCGCGTGGCGGGCACCGCCGAATTCAATGGCTACAACGGCGATATTCGGGCCGACCGGGTGCGGCCGCTGGTCGACTGGGTCAATCGGTGCTTCCCGGGCGTGAGTACACGACAGGTGGTGCCTTGGGCCGGACTGCGGCCCATGATGCCCAACATGATGCCCCGCGTCGGCCGCGGACACCGGGCCAATGTGTTCTACAACACCGGCCACGGCCATCTGGGCTGGACGCTGTCGGCCGGCACGGCCGACATGGTGGCCGATCTGGTCCATGGTCAGGCCGTGGATCGGCGGTCCCGCGTGCGCCCTGCTGCGCCCGTTCGGGCTGCAGCCTGAGCGCTCTGGCATCGAGTCAGGCTGGGTCTGAGTCGAAGCCGCAGGCCTGGCGCAACCGGGCCTGCTCGGGCTGGCACAGCAGTTCGATCATCGCAGCGGCCGCACGCGAGTGCCCTGAGCCCTTGACCACGGCTGCGCTGTAGACCGTGGCCAACTCGAACTGCGGCGGCAGCAGGCCGACCGACCGCACTCCCTCGGTGTTGAGGATCTCGGTGATCTGTGTGCAGCCGATCAGGGTTTGGCCCGCTGGGCCGCTGTCACGCACCATCGCCGCCATGGCGGTTTGGCCGTCGGCAAAGGGGCGCAGGCGCGGACCCAGGCTTAGATCCAGGCCGAGCTCGCGCAGCACCTTCATGAAATGGATGCCGGCCGTGGCCTTGAGCGGGTCGGCCATGTAGACACCGCTGGCCTGCTGCAGGGCCTGGGCCAGTTGCTGCGCAGTGCTCATGGGCGGAGCCACCTGCCCTGCGGGCACGCCCAGACCGGTTCGCACCACACCCACGCGCCGCGCGGTGGCGCCCTCGAGGTGCCCGCTGGCGACAAGCTCGCGCACCAGGGCCTCGGTCAGGATCACCAGGTCGCAGGGCTGGCCGGCCAGCAGGGCCTGTTTCATCTGGCCGACAGCACTGAACGTGCCATGGATCTGCAGCCCGGTCTGCTCGGTGAACCGGCCCTGCAATCGACTGACCAGGCCGTTGGCGGCGCCGCCGCTGAGCAGGTACAAGGACGCGGACATGGGGCAGGGTGTTGCTGGCGGTCGAGAGGATCAATCGAGCTTGATGTTGGCCGCCTTGATGACGCCGGCCCACTTGGCGATGTCCTCGTTGAGGTATTTGTTGAAAGCAGCCGGATTCATGACCATGGGCGTGGCGCCCTGCCGGCTCCAACCCTGCTTGACCTCGGCGGTGCCGACGATCTTGCTGATGGTCTCATTGAGCTTGTCGACCACCGCTTGCGGCGTGCCCCGTGGGGCCATGACGCCCAGCCAGATCGTGGCCTCGTAGCCGGGGGCGCCAGACTCGGTCAGGGTCGGCACATCGGGCATGACGTCGGAGCGCGCACGGCCGCTGGTGGCCAGCGCCTTGACCTTGCCGGCCTTGACCTGCTCGGTCATGGTGGTCACGGCGTCGAACATCAGGTCGACCTGACCGCCAATCACGTCGGTGCGCGCGCCCGAGCTGCCCTTGTAAGGCACATGAACCATGTTGATGCGCGCCATGCTCTTGAGCAGTTCACCGGCCATGTGATAGGGCGTGCCGGGGCCGGATGAGGCGTAGTTCAGCTTGCCCGGCTCGGCCTGGGCGCGCTTGATCAGATCGCCCAGCGTGTTGATGCCTTTGGACGGATGGGCCACCAGCACCAGGTCGGAGTAGTTGATCGGCGCCACGCCAACAAAGTCCTTCATGAGTGCAAAGGGCTTGTTGGGGATCAGGGTCTCATTGACCGTGTGGGTGTTGGACATCATCAGGAGCGTGTAGCCCTTGACCGGTCGGGCGGGGTAGGTTTGCGCCGCCACGGGCGCCTGGCCAATCAGGCTGGCCAGGCCCACCAGGCCCAGCGCGAAGCGCACAAAGTGTTTGCGTTGCATGAATTCTCCTTCAAGGGTTGTGAATATCTACTCGACCTTGCCGATTCGCTTGACCACCTCGGCCATGCGTCGGGCATCGGCCAGCCCGCCCGGAGAAAAGGGCACGATCAAGTTGATGGACCGGGTCGGCCAAGCGCTCGCCTGTGCGGCTGCCCAGCCGCTGGCGCCCAGCAGCGCTGCGCCGATCAAGGATCGTCTTTTCATGGGTGTGCTCTTAAAAAGGGGCAATCGGTGCGTGAGCCGGTAGCCCACAACTATAGCGAGATGCTAAGGGCGCAAAGCAAGTGGGTCTGTTCCCGGATTGCCTGGTCGGGAATTGGGAACTGCATTCAAACCGATTCTTTGTGGGGTCGTGAGGCGCGAAAAACGCCCACGGCTCAGGCCACCAGAGGCGGCGCCTGCATGGCCTCGGTCTGCTCGATCAGCATGTCCACCTGCCCCTTCCAGTAGTCGCTCGAGCCAAACCAGGGAAAGTTGATTGGGAAGATCGGGTCGCTCCAGCGCTGGGCCAGCCAGGCGCTGTAGTGAATCAGACGCAGGGTGCGCAGCACTTCAATCAGGCGCAATTCGCGGCGATCGAGTTCGCGCAATTCCTCGTAGCCGTCGACCAACGCGCCCAGCTGCTGCAACTGCTGGGCCCGTTCACCCGACAGCAGCATCCACAGGTCCTGCACGGCCGGACCCATGCGCGCATCGTCGAGATCGACGAAGTGGGGTCCGGCCCCGGGCGAGCCCTCTGGAGTCCACAAAATATTGCCGGGGTGGCAGTCCCCGTGCAGGCGCAAGGACTGTAGGGCACCGACCTCCTGCCAGATGCCCTGAGCCACCTGCATGGCCTCGGTGTAGGCGCTTTGCCAGCGCGAGGCCATGTCCAGGGGCAGGTGATCGCCCTGCGCGAGCAGGCGCTGACTGTCGGTGCCAAAGGTCTGCAGGTCCAAGGCCGGCCTGTGCGCAAAGGGCCGCAAGCCGCCCACGTTGTGGATACGGGCCAGAAAACGGCCAATCCATTGGAGCACCTGCGTGTCTTCCAATTCGGGCCGCCGGCCACCTCGCCAGGGGCTGACCGAGAAAGCAAAGCCTGCATGGTGGTGCAAGGTCGATCCTGCGGCCGGTGCCGACTGCCCGGGCAGTCGCAAGGCCGCCACCACGGGGACCTCGGCAGCCACCAATTGCGCCGCAAACTCCTGTTCCTCCAGAATTTGTGCGTCGCTCCAGCGGCCCGGTCGATAGAACTTGAGCACCACGCGATCATTGGCCGTCAGTCCGGTCTCGGGCTGCGCTGTCTCCAGGCAGGCTTGGTAGACGCGGTTTTCGTAGCTCGATAAGGCCGTCAAACGGCCATCGCCCCACAGCCCCACGTCTGCCATGGCGTCGAGCACCACATCCGGGGTCAGTCGTTCATAAGGATGGGAGCTGGCTGGGGACATGCCCGGATTGTGCGCCCGCTGGCTCCGAGCCTGCTTTCGCGCCCCTTCGGTCAAGCTTGACACAAAAGATATGCATGCTTATTATTGGACTGCATCAAAAGTCGATCGGAGGAGACGGGTTTATGTCTGAAAACTCAGCGCCAGTGCTGGTGGCCGGCGGTGGCATCGGTGGTATTGCCGCCGCTTTGGCCCTTGTCCGTCAGGGCTACCGGGTTCAGGTGTTCGAGCAAGCTCCGCAGATTGGTGAAATCGGCGCCGGCATCCAGTTGGGCCCGAACGCCTTTCATGCATTTGACGCTTTGGGCGTCGGTCAAAAGGCGCGCAGCCGTTCGGTATTCACCGACTTCATGGTCATGCACGATGCGCTCGACGGCTACCAGGTGGGCAAGATCGCAACGGATGAGAAATTTCGCGAGCGCTTTGGCAACCCCTATGCCGTGATCCACCGTGCGGACGTGCATTTTTCCTTGCTCGAGGGCGCGCAGGACACCGGACGGGTGGAGTTTTTCACCAGCACCCGGATCGAGCGCATCGAGCAAGACGATGCCGGCGTGACGGTGTTCGACCAAAACGGCCGGCGGTTTCGCGGCGTGGCGCTGATCGGCGCCGATGGGGTCAAGTCGGTGGTGCGCGAGCAGTTTGTCGGTGACCCGGCTCGGGTCACCGGTCACGTGGTTTACCGTGCGGTGGTCGAAAAAAATGAGTTCCCGGACGAACTCAAGTGGAATGCAGCGAGCATCTGGGTCGGCCCCAATTGCCACCTGGTTCACTACCCGCTGCGCGGCGGCGAGCAATACAACGTGGTGGTGACCTTTCACAGCCGGCAGCAAGAGCAGTGGGGCGTCACCGAGGGCAGCAAGGAAGAGGTACAGAGCTACTTTCAGGGCATCATCCCCAGGGCCCGTCAATTGATCGATCTGCCCAAGAGCTGGAAACGCTGGGCCACGGCCGATCGCGACCCCATAGGCCGCTGGACCTTTGGCCGGGTCACGCTGCTCGGCGATGCGGCCCATCCCACCACGCAGTACATGGCCCAGGGCGCTTGCATGGCGCTCGAAGACGCGGTCACTCTGGGTGAGTCGCTGCGGGCTTGTCGGCCCGCGAAATGGGGCGTATCTACCACGCCCAGGGCGTCGAGCGTCTGGTGCGCAATGACCTGTGGCGTGGCCGGACGGCCGACGGCTTTTATGATGCGGTGCAGTGGCTTTATGGCTGGAATGTGGCCAACTGCCTGGACGCAGGCTTGCGCGATTGCCCCGCCCATGTGGCCGAGCGGGCGCAAGCGGCCTGAGCGCAGCCAACCCGACGCGCGAACCCTTGGAGGAGACCTCGACATGAATGAACTCGGCCGCCTCGAAGATCTGCCTGCGGACTACCGAGAGGACCTGATCGCACAAAATCTGGTGCCGCTTTGGCCCAGTTTGCGGGGCGTCATGCCGGCGCATGTGCCGGCGCGCAAGACCCGGGCCACCCATTGGTCCTATCAGGGCATCAAGCCTTTGCTGCTGCGCGCTGGCCAACTGACTCCGATCGAAAAGGCCGAGCGCCGCGTTCTGGTGCTCGCCAATC
Organism: Comamonadaceae bacterium; assembly: GCA_021299555.1. Taxonomy (GTDB): domain Bacteria; phylum Pseudomonadota; class Gammaproteobacteria; order Burkholderiales; family Burkholderiaceae_C; genus Polaromonas. Next base: position 3,998 of record JAJTGH010000033.1, on the reverse strand, counting down.
CGGGCCATGGTCTTGAGAAGATGCAGGCCAGCAGTGCGATCTATCTGGGCATGCAACTGCTCTTGCCCGGCGAATGGGCGCCGAGCCACCGTCACACCCCCAACGCGGTGCGCATGGTGGTCGAGGGCGAGGGCGCGTGGACCACGGTCGAGGGCGAAAAGTGCCCGATGAGCCGCGGCGATCTCATTCTGACACCCACCGGTTTGTGGCACGAACACGGCCACGAGGGCCCAGACCCGGTGATCTGGCTCGACGTGCTGGATCTGCCGCTGGTTTTCTATATGGAGGCGTCCTACCACGTCAACGGTCAGCGCCAGGAAACCAGCCCACGCCAAGGCCACCAGCAATACGCGCGCGGCGGTCTGGCGCCCACGCCGGTGTTTGAGCGCAGCGACAAGCGCTACCCCATGCTGCGTTATCCCTGGGTCGATGCCAAGGCGGCCCTTCAGTCCATGGCCCTGGATGTCAGCATCGAATGCCTGCAGATCACCTATGTCAACCCCGAGACCGGAGAGGACGCGGAGAACATCCTCGGGTTTTATGCGCTCATGCTGCGTCCGGGGCAAAGCCTGATGCTGCCTGCCCGGTCACCGGCTTGCGTCTTCCATCAGATTGAGGGACGGGCTCAGGTCCAAATCGAAGGCCAGAGCTTTACCCTGGAACTGGCCGACACCTGCTGCGCTCCTGGCTACACGCCAGTGACCTTGCGCAACCTGTCCGGTAGCGAGCCGGCCTTCCTGTTCATGGCCGACGAGTCGCCCCTGCACCGCAAGCTCGGTGTCTATGAAGTTCGCTCCTGAACCGGATCGCCCCCCCTCTTTGTTGACCCGCCCTCCACCATGACCGCCTACCTCTTTAGCCCACCTGCCGTTTCCAGTCTGCCCATACGAGGTCAAAGCCAGCGGTTCGCGATCCACCGTATTTTTTGCGTGGGTCGCAACTACCACGCCCATGCTGCGGAGATGGGACGCACGGTGGACAAGTCGGTCGACCCCGCGTTTTATTTCACCAAATCGCCGCAGACCCTGGTTCAAAGTGGTGCCACAGTCGCCTACCCGCCAGGGACCCAGAATTACCACTATGAAATGGAATTGGTCATCGCCATCGGCAGGCGCGGCTTTCGGGTCTCCCAGGAGCAGGCGGCCCCGCTCATATACGGCTATGCCAGCGGCCTGGACATGACGCGACGCGATCTGCAGTTGTATGCACGTGACAAAGGCCGGCCGTGGGATCTGGGCAAGGACTTTGAGCAGTCGGCCGTTTGCTCTGAGATTGTTCCCATGCCCGGCGTGGTGCTTGAGCGCGCGGGCATTGCCCTGGAGGTCAACGGCGTGACCCAGCAAAATTCCAACATCGACAAACTGATCTGGAACGTGCGCGAGATCATCGCCGACCTCTCCCGGTTTTACCACCTGGAAGCCGGCGACCTGATCTACACCGGCACGCCCGAGGGCGTGGGTCCGGTCGTGCCTGGCGACAAGATCACCGGCCGTGTGGAAGGCGTGGCCGAGATCGCGCTGACCATCGCAGCGGCCGAGTAAGACCTCCGAGTCCCGTTTGTATGTGCTGGTGCCTGCCAGGGCCTGGCCATCCCCCGGGACAACTGTCTGACGCTTTTCCCGAAAGATTGCACGGATGCAGCTTTACAATTTTTTCCGCAGTGGCACCTCGCACCGTCTGCGCATTGCGCTCAACCTCAAGGGCCTGCCGGTTGACTATGTTGCGGTCGATCTGCGCACCGAGCAGCACCTTAAGGACGAATTCAAGGCCCTCAATCCGCAAGGGCTGGTGCCGGTGCTGGTCGACGGCCAGAGGGTGTTGATCCAGTCGCCAGCCATCATCGAATGGCTCGAAGAGCGCCACCCAACCCCCGCCTTGCTGCCCAGCGAGCCCGATCAGCGGGCCCGGGTGCGCGCTCTGGCGGCCATAGTCGGCTGCGACATCCACCCCATCAACAACCGACGCATTCTTGAGTACCTGCGCCAGCAACTCAAGGCCGACGAGGCAGCGGTCAACGCCTGGTGCGCCACCTGGATCGCGGCCGGCTTTGATGCCCTGGAGGCTTTGCTGGCTGCCGACACCACACGCGGGGATTTTTGTTTCGGTGGCCAGCCGGGTCTGGCCGACGTGTATTTGGTGCCACAGGTCGAGAGCGCTCGCCGCTTCAAGGTTGACCTGTCGCGCTGGCCGCTGATCTCGGCGGTCGATGCGGCTTGCATGTTGCTCGATCCCTTCAAGAAGGCCGCGCCCTTGCAGCAACCCGACGCCGCTTAAGCGCATGCAGCATCTTGGCGCCCGGCGCCGCTGACGCCAGGGTGGCAGACTCGGTGTTGCCTTTGTCCGATACTTGACGATTTAGCCACCGACCCAAGGTAGTCCGGTATGCCTTTGCCCCCTGCCCAACCCCGCCGCCTTTTGCACACCCGTCAGGTGCGTTACGAGGGCTTTGCCCGGGACGACGGTCTCTATGACATCGAAGCGACCTTGCTTGACACCAAGACGTTTGGCTTTGAGGTGATTGGTGAGCGCGCCTGGGAGCCTGGGGAGCCGGTTCATGGCATGGCCATTCGATTGGTCATTGATGATGCGCTCATCGTCCATGACATCGAGGTTTCGATGGACCACATTCCACACTCGGAATGTTTGGGCGCCCGCCAGCCAATGCGCAGCATCATCGGTTGTTCATTGCGCAAAGGCTGGCGTCAGGCCATCGACGAAAGGCTGGGCAAGGTGCTGGGATGCGCCCACTTGCGCGAGCTGCTGTTCAACATGGGCACGGTGGCGTTTCAGACCCTGTCGCGGCGACTGAACCAGGCGCAGGAAGGTGCTGGCAAGCCGCCTCTGCCCATGGGGGGCTGCCTGGCCTGGGACCCTGCGGGACCTCTGGTGGCGCGTACCTATCCGCAATTTCATATCAAGGCGGGCACGGGGCAGGCCTAGCAGATTCTCGATGATTTGGGTCGGGCTGGCCATCGCGCGCAGGTTTTGCTTGAAACTGCAAGATTAGGGTTAGTCCTGATCCGTAATGTGTGAGGAGATTGCGGGCGAGAGTTCATAGTCAACGAAAATCTTTTAAATTGTCCAACGTATAAATACGCCCTGCGCTGGATCTGCTGGTGCGCAGCTCTTACCCCAACTTTTTTCAAACAGGAGTCGAACGTGATCTCTTTCCGACAGTTGTCGCTGGGCTTGATGGCCGGCTTTGTGGCCATGAATTGTGCTTGGGCCGATCCTTGCAAGGAGCTGGCACCCACCCGCGGACAGTCCGGCAAGGACGTGATCTGGATCCCCACCCCCGAGCCCTTGATCGACAAGATGCTCACAGCGGCCAAGGTCACGGCGCAAGACCGGGTGTTCGATCTGGGCGCCGGTGACGGCATCATTGCCATCACTGCGGCGCGCAAGTTTGGCGCCAATGCGGTGGGCATCGAATACAACCCCAAGATGGCCGACTATGCCCGCTGCAAGGTAAAGGAGGCTGGCATGAGCGACAAGGTGCGCATCATCACCGGCGATATCTTCGTGGAAGATTTCAGTTCGGCCAACGTGGTCACCTTGTATCTGCTGCCCGACCTGAACCTGCGTCTGCGCCCGACTCTGCTCAAGATGAAGCCGGGCACGCGCATCGTCTCGCACGCATTCACCATGGGCGACTGGGAGCCGGACGAGACCATGACCAATGAGTACGCCCGTGGCTATTTTTGGGTGGTCCCCGCCCAGGTTGAGGGCGACTGGATGCTCACCGGCCTGGAAGGCGGTCCCGTGCGTTTGAGCATGCGTCAGACGTTTCAAAACATAGGCGGCACTCTGACCCGCGCCAGCGCGACGCAGCCTCTGTGGGTGCACGCCTGCGCGGTGAGGAGATCAGCTTTCAGTTCAGCACGCCCGACCGCAATGTGCACACCTTCACCGGCCGCGTGTCCGGCTCCAAGATCAGCGGCACGGTCAACTCCTCGGGTCTGCAGACCCCGGTCGAAGCCAACCGCCTCTGACAAGCG